>CAZIXN010000069.1:0-12775 GCA_964543215.1 uncultured Phycisphaera sp. | reverse complement strand
TCGCCACGGCGTTCGAGAAGCGCTTCAGCGTCGGCTCGTACCTCGCGCACCAGGGTCAGAAGTTCACCGAGCGTTTCGACGCGAACGCGTACGTTTCGATTTCGCTGGCGCTGGATCGGTTTGATCTGGGAGCCAAGCTCGAAGAGTTGCGGCGGACCTTCGAGACGAGCACGTGCGACTGGTTGATCGTGAGTTTTTCGTCCGACTGGCTGTTCACGCCGCGGCAGAGCCGGCAGATCGTCGATGCGCTCACGCATCTGGGCCGGGCCGTGACGTACACGGAGGTGACGACGGGCGCGGGTCATGATGGTTTTCTGTTGCCCGGGGAGATCGAGGCGTACGGGCCGTTGGTGTCGGCGAAGCTGGGCGCGACACACGATGCGAAGCCGGCGCTCAGCGAACACGATGAGCATGTGCTGGCGTTCATTCCGCCCGGGGCGTCGGTGCTGGATCTGGGTTGCGGGTCGGGTCGGCTGTTGGCGGAGCTTCGGCGGCGGGGGCACGCGACGCGGGTGGGCGTGGAGGTGGCGCAGCCGAAGCTGATCGAGGCGGTGCGCCGGGGTCTGGACGTGATCGACCTGGATCTGAACGTGGGGTTGCCGGCGTTTTCGGATCGGCAGTTCGACGTGGCGGTGCTGAGCGCGACGCTGCAGATCATCGAGAACGTGGCGGGCGTGGTGGATGAGATGACGCGGGTGGCGGGGTGCGCGGTGGTGAGTTTTTCGAATTTTGCGTTCCGCGATTTCCGCAAGGTGTTCGCCGAGCAGGGGCGGAGTCCCAAGGCCGACGCCGGCGGCGGGGCGTACGGGCACGCGTGGCACAACACGCCCAACCGGCGGTTTCCGTCGATCCTGGATTTCCGGGAGTTCTGCGAATCGCGGGGGCTGGTGATCCGGCGGGCGGCGTATTACGACACGACGACGGGGCGGACGCTGACCGACGCGGACGATCCGAATCTGAACGCGGATTTGGCGATCGTGGAGATCGCGCGGGGTTGAGGGGGCTTGATCGTGATGGATCGGATTCAGGCGAGCGGGTTGCGTGGCGGGCCGAGCTGGCAGGCGACGCGGTGGTTCAGCGATCGGTCGAAGAGGGCGTGGGTGGTTTGTTCGACGTGATGCAGCGCGTCGCGGGCGGGGGTGTTGAGGCAGGCGGCGTGGCCGAGTGAGGCACCGAGGATGAGGCCGAGCGTGGCGGCGAGGGTGTCGGTGTCGCCGGGGCCGAGCGCGAGCAGTTGCATGGCGAGCATGGGGTCGTCGTCGGCGTAGGCGACGCAGGCGGCGAGTTGCGCAAGTTGGAGCGTGGGGTCGAAGGGCTTGAGGTCGTGCGTGGGTGCGTCGGGGTGGTCGTAGATGTCGTGCTTGAGGCGTGCGAGAAACGCGTGTTTGCCGAGGTGTCGCGAGCGTTGCCCGAGTTGTATTGGTCTGAGGCAGAGGTCGTGAAGGACCGAAGCGTCGAGTCGGTTCTGGTCGGTGAGGTCGGCGACGACGATTTCCCAGAGCTCGCCGAGGTGGGGGCGGCTTGCGTGGCCGGCGGCGGTGGCGATGAGCGCGGCGACGAGGGCGGTGCAGGTTTTGGCGGGGCCTTGATCGAGTCGGCAGACGTCGCAGAAGGCGTCGAAGACTTCGACGGCGGGGCGGTGGGCATGGTGCAGCGCGAGCTCGGCGAAGAGGAAGGTGCCGAAGCACACGGGGATGCCGGTTCGGAAGAAGCACGGGTCCGGGGCCTGGGCGGCAGTGTCGCCATCGGCGAGGGCGTACATCGCGGGCCATTGCTGGGCGTGTTCGTGGGCCATGGCCTCGCGCCACGGCTGGCCCTCCGGGGCACGGCGGCGCGTGAGCCAACCGAGCCAGTCGCGGTCGGTGAGCGTGTCGAGGCGGCGGCCGCGGCGGAGCTCATCGGCGAGCCAGGGTTCGATGATTGTGATGCGGATGGCGGTGTCGTCGGAGACCACGCCGCGTCGGTTGGCGGTGCGTTGGGCGGGGGCCCAGATGTTCCAGGGATTCGGCTGGGGATCGCGGAACGCATCGGCGACGGGCAATTCGAACGGATCGAGCGTGTCGGCGGCGGCGCAGATCTCGCCGCGCAGGCCGCGCGACTCGTGCGGCAGGCCGATGGCGTCGCCGAGCGCGGACATGGACAGGGCCCCGGCGATTCGGTCGTGCAGGTCGGGGCGGGCGGACATGGCCACAGGCTAACGGCGGCGGTGGGGGGGCGGTGGCGGGCGAAAAAAAGCCCGCGTTCGAGGAACGCGGGCTTCGGGGGAATCGTGTGTTGTCTCGTCCACTCACGCGGCGGCGGAGCGCTTGGCGTTGAGCCGGGCGGCGAGGCGGGACTTGTAGCGGGCGGCGGTGTTCTTGTGCATCGCGGAGGTGCTGGCGGTCTGGTCCAGCATCTTGTAGAGGTCTTTGAGCTTGGCTTCGGTGTCCTCGATGCTGCCGTGGAGCACGAGTTCGTGGAACGCCTTGATTTCGCTGCGATAGTTGCCACGGCGCCAGCGGTTGCGGGCGCGGTGGGAGGCGTTCTGGCGGATGCGCTTCTTGGCGGAGACGGAATTGGCCATCGGAGTAGGTCGGGTCCGGGGTGGGGGGTCGGGGGCGGCGGCGCCGCAAACGGGGTCTCGCCCCAATTGGGCGAGCCGAGTAGTGTGCCCGATGTCGCCGGTGGGGTCAAGTCCGGCGTGTGGTGGTGCCGGTGCGTTGTCGGCTTGGTCGGTGGGGGGCGGGGTTTCCCGGTTTGACACGGCCCGGAACGCGCCTACTCTATATGGTTCGACCGGTCGCGATGGAATGCGGCCGGACCTGCGTACGAGGATGCGTCCGATGATGACCCCCACGACGAGCAACCCGGAACACACGCGGTAATGGAGCGGGCAACCCTCCATTTCGCGTCGCTGGACCCGCTCGGCTTGCCGACCCCCCTCACCGGAGTCGGCATGGGCTGACCCACCGGACCATCCTCCCCCCGGAAGCTTGCTTCTGCGGATTCGGGCATCGCCCGACGTGGGCCACGAGCATGGATTTGCATCGTGGTTTTTTATTGACCCGCACGTCCGAGCACGCCGTGCCCGGATCACGACAACCCGATCACGCCCCACAACCCGGAAAACGCCCAGATGAACAACGCCGAACTGCTCCGCCTCATTGATTCGATCTCTCGCGACCGCAGCGTCGAGAAGGATCTGCTGTTCGACGACCTTGAGCAGGCGCTGGTGTCCGGCGCCCGCAAGCACTTTCAAGCCGAAGAAGACGAAGAGTTCTCCTGCGAGATCGACCGCTTCACGGGCGCCATCCAGGTCTGGCGACAGGGCGAGCCGATCGATCTGGCCGAGCTTGGCCGGATCCCCGCCCAGACCGCCAAGCAGGTGATGATCCAGCGGTTCCGCGAGGACGAGCGGGCGAGCATCTACAACGAATTCATCGAGCGCGTGGGCGACCTGGCGACCGGCACCGCGCAGCGCTACGAGGGCGGCGCGCTGATCGTGCAGATCGGCCGGGCGGAAGGCTTCATGCCCCGCCGCGAGCAGATCCCCGGCGAGCAGCACCAGCCCGGCGAGCGGGTGCGCTGCCTGATCCTGGACGTGCGCGACGAGGGCAATCAGGTCAAGATCGTGCTCAGCCGGGCGGCGCCGGAGATGATCCGCCGGTTGTTCGAGGTCGAGGTGCCCGAAGTCGCCGAGCGCATCATCGAGATCCGCGCGATGTCGCGTGAGCCCGGTGCCCGCACCAAGCTGGCGGTGCAGAGCATGGACAGCAAGGTCGACGCGGTCGGTGCGTGTGTGGGCGTGCGCGGCTCACGCATCCGCAACATCGTCGATGAGCTCGGCGGCGAGAAGATCGACATCGTGCGCTGGCACGAAAGCTCGCAGATGCTCATCGCCAACGCGCTCAAGCCGGCCGAGGTCGTGGAGATCTCGCTGTGCTTCGAGCTGGGCCGGGCGACGGTCGTGGTCAACGAAGACCAGCTTTCGCTGGCGATCGGCAAGCGGGGTCAGAACGTTCGGCTGGCGGCGCGCTTGACGAACTGGGACGTGGACATCCTCACGCCGGTGGAATACACCAAGAGCCTCGACACGCTCGAGCAGCTCATGATGAGCATCGAAGGCGTGGGCGAAGACGCGGTGGACCGGCTCGCGGCGCTGGGTCTGATCAGCGTGTTCGACGTCGAAGAAGTCGGGCCCGAGTTCCTGACCGAGCAGCTCGAGTTGGAAGAGTCGGTGGCCGTGGCGGTGTGCAACGCGGCGGCGGAGAAAGGCAAGATCGTCGCGGAAGAGCAGGCCATCGAGAAAGCGGCCCAGGAGAAGTCTCGCCGGGAGATGGCTTCGGCGCAGGCGGCGGGTCTGGGCACGGCCGGGATCACGCAGGACGCCGCCAACCAGGCGGCGGACATCCTGGGCGAGAAAGCCCCGACGATTCCGTCGGGTGCGGGGGCTTCCGGAGGCGGCGAGTCGTCGCTGATGGACCTGCTGGGCGGGGGCAAGGCCAAACGTGCGAAAGCCGGCGAAGACGTCGAGACGGATGCCCAGAAGGAGGATGCGGAGGCAGGCCTGCATGAGTCGGTCGTCGAGACCGTGAAAGAGCCCAGCGAGTCGGCGTGATGCGGCGATCGGGTGGAGTCGGGTGGAGTCGGGTGGAGTCGGGTGAGTTGGTTGGCGTGTGCGTGAATGGTTTGTGTGTCCCCCCCCGGAACGAATGGTTTTTATGGCAGCTTTGAGAGTCCACCAACTGGCCCGTGAGCTCGGCGTCCCCAGCAAGGCGATCGTCGACAAGTGTGTCGCCGAAGGCGTCCCGGGGATCGTCGCGCACCAATCGACCGTGAAGCTCGGCCTGGCCGAGACCATCCGCCAGTGGTTCGCCGACAGCGTCAACGAAGACCACGCCGCGGTGGAAACCGCGCAGAAGGTGGACGTCGTCAAGGTCAAGAAGAAGGCCAACCGTAAGCGCGCCGGCGCGACCTCGACGGAGACGCCCGCCGACGGCGACGACGGCGACACCGCGACCGCGACGCTCGAGCCCGACGCCACGGACGATGCCGACGTGGACGCGTCCGCAACGCCGGACCGGTCCGACGACGCCGAAGTCAAGGCCGACGCTCACGACAGAACCGACAGAACCGACAGAACCGACAAGGCCGAGAAGCCGGCCGAAGAACTCCCCATCGATCCCGCCGCGCTGCACGCCAAGGCCAAAGCCCGGCCGCAGACCGAGCCGCTGCCGGAAGTCATCAAGCCCCAGCCCATCAAGCACGAGGAAGAAGCCAGGCCCGTTTCGCCGCCCCAGCCGGTCGTGGCACAGGGCGTGCAGAACGTGCCCGACCGCCCCGATGTGGTCTCGCCCGCCGGCGAGCAGCTCACCGAACTCAAGAAGGCCAAGACGTTCGGGCCCAAGCTGGTCCGCATCGAAAAACCCGAACCTGTCGCTGCGCCGCGTCCCCGCACCGGCCCCGGCGGCGGCGGTCGTGGCCCGGCTCCCGGCGAAGTCGACGGTATCGCGCGCTCGCGCGGCCCGGCACGCGGCGGCGGCGTCCGTGGCGGCGGCGGACCCGCCAGCGACGACGGCCCCGGCGACCGCGGACGCGGCGGCGGCGGACCCGGCGGACCCGGTGGTGGCGGCGGGGGCGGACGCGGCGGCAACAACCGACGCACCCTCTCCACCCGACGCGGTCGCAGCGCCGATTCCCTGGTCACCGGCCCGACCCAGTTCTCCAAGGCCGACCTCGACGAACTCGACGCCCGCCTCAAGGGCGCCTCGGGCTTTGTCAAGCAGCGCCGCCGCGACCTCCGCAAAGGCGGCGGCCCGTCGTTCATGACCCAGGCCGCGATCCAGACCGGCGGCACCGTCGAAATCGAAGAGCCCGTCACCATCAAGTCGCTCTCGTCGGCCACCGGCATCAAGGCCGCGCAGATCGTCAAGTTCCTCTTCAAGAAGGGCACGATGGCCACCGTCAACTCGGCCATCGCCACCGAACTGGCCGAGGAAGTCTGCCTCGAATACGACATCGAACTGTCGGTCAAAGCGCAGGAAAGCGCCGAGCAGCAGGTCGAAAAGCTCTTCACCGAGCGCGAGAAGATCAACGTGCAGTCCCGTCCGCCGGTGGTCACCGTGCTGGGCCACGTCGACCACGGCAAGACCTCGCTGCTGGACCGCATCCGCAAGGCCGACGTCGCCGCCCACGAAGACGGCGGCATCACCCAGCACGTCGGCGCGTATCGCGTCACCGTTGACGGCAGCGACGGCAGCAGCAAAAGCGTTGTTTTCCTGGATACCCCCGGCCACGCGGCGTTCACCAACATGCGCGCCCGTGGCGCGAAGATGACCGACATTGTCGTCCTGGTCATCGCCGCCGACGACGGCGTCATGCCGCAGACCGTCGAGTCCATCAACCACGCCAAGGCCGCCGGCGTGCCCGTGGTCGTGGCGCTCAACAAGTCCGACCTGCCCAACGCCACCGAAGACAACATCCAGAAGATCTACGGACAACTCGCCGAGCACGGCCTGAGCCCCACCGCCTGGGGCGGCGAGACCGAGGTCATCAAAACCTCCGCCACCACCGGTGCCGGCATCAACGACCTGCTTGAAACCCTTGACCTTCAAGCCGAAATGATGGAACTCACCGCCGATTACGACGGCAGCGCCCGCGGCACCGTGATCGAAGCCGAACAGCAGGAGGGCCGCGGCAGCGTGGCCCGCGTGCTGGTGCAGGAAGGGCAGATCAAGGTCGGCGACTTCGTGGTGATCGGCCGGGCGTTCGGCCGGGTCCGCGACATGACCGACGATCGCGGCAAACGCATCACCCAGGCCGGCCCCGCGACACCCATCGAACTGTCGGGCATCGACAAGGTGCCCGACGCCGGCGACAAGATGTTCATCACCGACACGCTCAAGCGGGCCGAAGAAGTGTCCGAGCAGTACCGCCACACCGAGCGCGAGCAGCAGCTCGCCAGCCAGACCAAGGTCACGCTCGACAACTTCGCCGACGCCGTGAAGGCCGGCCAGGTCCAGGAACTCCGCGTGGTCGTCAAGGCCGACGTCCAGGGTTCGGTCGAAACGCTCAAAGCGCAGCTCGACGGCATGGGCAACGCCGAGGTCAAGGTGCGCGTCCTGCACGGCGCGGTCGGCGCGGTCACCGAGTCCGACGTGCTGCTCGCCGATGCGTCCGACGCGATCGTCGTCGCCTTCCACGTCACCGTGCCCGCCGCCGTCCGCGATATCGCCGAAGCACGCAAGGTCGATGTCCGCAGCTACCGCGTCATCTACGACGTCACCGACGACATCAAGAAAGGCCTCGAAGGCATGCTCGCCCCGGAAGTTTCCGAAGACCGCGTCGGCTCGGCCGAGGTCAAGGAAACCTTCAAGGTCGGCAAGGTCGGCATGGTCGCCGGCTGCGTTGTCGCCGAAGGCTCGATCCTCAAGGACGGCACCCGCGTCCGCCTCGAACGCGACGGGGCCATCATCACGCAGAACCGCAAGATCGAGTCGCTCCGCCGCGTCAAGGACGAAGCCAAGGAAGTCCGGGCCGGCACCGAATGCGGCATCCGCATCGAGAACTTCGACGACATCAAGCCCGGCGACGTCATCACCTGCTACCGCGTCGTGGAGGTCGCGCGCAAGCTCGATTGATCCGCCTGAGAACCCGCCTTACACCGCGAAGCCCACGGATTGAATCCGTGGGCTTCTGCTCCGAAGCACCACCACCCGAAACCCCGCTTGTCCCACCGCCTCGCCCAGATCGAATCGCTCCTTAAACGCACCGTCTCCACCGTGCTCCAGCGCGGCCTCAGCGATCCGCGCTTCCAGGGCGTGCTCGTCAGCGTCACCAGGGTCGAAGTCAGCACCGACCTCAAGCACGCCACCGTCCTCGTCTCGGTCATGCCCGAGCAACACGAGACCCGCGCCATCCATGCGCTCAAGGACGCGACGATGCACATCCAGCATCACACCCGCAAAGCCGTCGCGCTGCGCGTCGTGCCGCACCTGCTGTTCAAGCTCGACAAGGGCCTGAAGAAAGAAGCCGAAACCCTCGCCGCCATCCACACCGCAATGCAACGAACCCAGGCGTCCGAAGTCGCGCCGCCGCACCCCGAATCACCCGAGGAGTCGTAATTTTGGGTTTTTAATTGAGAGTTTTGGAATGGTTTCTCAAAGCGCTCGTTTCGCTACCAATCCAGAATCCTCAATCCACAATCAAAATTCCCCAACCGCATGGCCAAGAAATCCCCCACCGGCAACGAAACCAAACTCAAGGCCTTCCTCAAGAAAGCCAAGGCCGCCGCGAAGGCGTTCGAAGCGCCCGATCCCCGCGACCCCGCGCACCAGCTCGTCGTGGCGTTGCTCCAATACAACCACACCCGCAAGGCCGCCGAAGACGCCCACGCCGCGCTGGTCGGAGCCTTCGTCGATCTTCACGAGCTGCGCGTCAGCCACCCGCACGAACTCGTCGAAGCCATCGGCGAGGACTACCCCGACGCCTACGAACGCGCCATCCGCCTCCGCGAAGCGCTCAACGCGGTGTACGCCCGCGAGCACGACGTCACGATGAAAACCGTTGCCACCAAGGGAAAACGCGAGCAGCGCACCTACCTGGACACCCTGCCCGCCACCCCGCTCTACGCCGCCGCGTCGGTCGCGCTGCTGAGCTTCGGTGTCCACGCGTTTCCCGTGGACGACAAGCTCTGTGCCCTGCTGATCGCTGAAGCCGTCATGGAAGAGGACGCCAGCCCCGACGATTGCGAATCGTTCATCATCAAGACGCTCAAAGCCGGCGAAGCCCTGGAAGCCCACGTCGCCGTCCAGGCCTGGGCCGACAAACGCAAGGCGCCCGCCATCGCCCGCAAGCCCGCCGCCGCCGCCAAAGCCGCGGCCACGCGAGCGCCCAAAAAGAAGACCACTCGCACGGCCAAAAAGAAATGAGCACCCCGCTTCGCATCGGCATCCCCAAAGGCTCCCTTCAGGACGCGACGATCGACCTGCTGCACCGCGCGGGCTATCGCGTCGAAGTGTCCAGCCGTTCCTACTACCCGCAGATCGATTCCGACGACTTCGAGTGCGTCATGTTCCGCTCGCAGGAGATGTCGCGCTACGTCGAAGACGGCGTCGTGGACGTCGGCATCTGCGGACACGACTGGGTCGTCGAGAACGCCAGCGATGTCCACGAGGTCTGCGAGCTGCAGTACAGCCGCGCGACGAGCAACCCCGCGCGGTGGGTCCTGGCCGTGCCCGAGGAATCCAGCGTCACCAAGCCCGAAGACCTCGCCGGCGGCATCATCGCCACCGAACTGATCGGCACGGTGCAGCGTTACTTCGCCGACCGCCACATCAAGGTCAAGAAAGTCGAGTTCTCCTGGGGAGCCACCGAAGTGAAAGCCCGGCTGATCGACGCCATCGTCGACATCACCGAAACCGGCAGCTCGCTGGTGGCCAACAAGCTCCGCGTCATCGACACGATCCTCACCAGCACGACGCGCATGATCGCCAACCGCGATACCTGGGCCGATCCCGCCAAGCGCCAACGGATCGAAGACCTCGCGCTGCTCCTACAAGGCGCCATCGCCGCCCGGGGCAAAGTCGGCCTGAAGATGAACGCCCGGCGGGCCGACCTGGACGCGATCCTGGACGTTCTGCCCTCCGCCCAGTCGCCCACCGTCAACGAGCTCCGCGACGCCGAGTGGGTCGCCGTCGAAGTCATCGTCGACCGCAAAGTCGAACGCGACCTCGTGCCCCGCCTCCACCGCGCCGGGGCCACCGCGATCTTCAGCTACGCGCTCAACAAGGTCATCGGCTGATCGCCCCCGAACGCCGCGCTGGGCGGACATCGCCGGCGCTCTAGGATGTGACCATGAGCGGCAGCCTCGATCGGGTCAGTTGGACAATCGGCGGGATGGGTTTGACGACCGGCGTTCTGGTCGCCGCTCTGTCGGGCTGCGCCCATTCCTCGAAGTCGATAGACGCCGACCGCTCCAGCGCAAGGGCGACGGTTGACGCCGCTTCGGGGGATGCATCCTCGGGCAACGCCTTTGTCCTGCGTGTCGATCGCAAGGCGAGCATCTCCGCCGAGCCGCCACAAGGCATCGATGCCGACGCGGTGCGTCCGCTGCGGGGCGAGGCGCTGGGCAGAGCGCAGACCTCGCTGAAGAAGATCCGCGCGGCGCTGCCGTTGCCCGAAGAGCTGCGCGACGCGCCCGGCACGTCGGACGAACGCGCGTCCGTGGACCCGGCCGCGCCGTCACTGGAGACGCAGCGCCTGTTCGCCGCCGCACTGCAGCAAGGCCTCGAAGGCCAGGGCAGTCAGGCGGTGCGTCTGCTGGAAGCCGCGATCCTGCAGAGCCCGCAGGAGCCGACGCTGCTGCGACGACTGGCACGCGGCTGGGCGTCGCTGGGCAACCGGGTCCGCGCCACGGCGTACTTCCGGCAGGCGGTGCGTGCGGACAACGACGACCTCGAAAGTGTCGTGTCGTTGGGGCGCTTGCTGGTGGAATCCGGCAGCGCCCAGGAGGGCACCGCCGCGCTGCTCAAGGCGCTCGAGCAGGGCGAATCGCTCACCGCGATCGATCCGGCGTTGGAGCCGTTGACGCGGTTCTACGCCTCCGCGGGGCTGCGGTTGCTTGGATACGCGCAAGCCTCGGCCGAGCTGCTCGACACCTTTCTCGATGGGCCGCCGCCCGAGGGGCTGCGGCCGACGCGTTACGGAGCCGAGTTGCTGTTCCTGATGCGGCGCGGTGCCGTCCACGAAGTCGCGCGGGGCGATCTCCAGGCCCGGCTCGGCGATTTCCGGTCGGCGCGCCTGGCGTACGAACGCGCTCGGCGCGGCGGCGCGGCCGGCGACGACCTCACGCGACGGGTGGTGTACGCCGACCTGTGGCTCGGCCGGATCGACGAAGCGACGCAGGAAGTCCTGGCGGCGGTAGAGGCGCAGGCCGCTTCGCCGGCGTCGCTGGGGCTGGTCGAGTATCTCGTGGAGCAGGGCGTCCCCGCCGAGCCCATCATCCGTGGCCTGCGTGCGTTGCCCGGCAACCAGGAGGACGCCGATGCGACGACGCTCGCGTTGGCATCCGCCCTGCCGCGCGAGCCGGCGATCGCGCTGCTCAACGAAGCGCTCGACGAGACGCCCGCTGCCGACCGTCTTTACGAAAAGCTGTTGTCGCTCCTGCTCACCGAAAACGTGACGCAGGACGACCGCCTGCTGGCGCTGCGACGGGCCGCCGCCGCGGTCCAGGCCGACCCCGCACACGCGGCGCGACGTGCCGGCGCGCTGCTCGCCCTGGCCGGCGATCTCGAGCCGTTGCGCGACGCCTTCGACTCGATGCCCCGGGAACAGCGCGACACGCCCGCCGCCCAGACGCTCGAAGCCGTGGTCCTGCTCGAACTGGGCGACATGGACACCGCCCGCGCCAGGCTCGACGCAGCGCTTTCGACCGAGTCGGCCCCGCCTCTGGCACGCATCGAAAAGGCCCGGCTGCTTGCGCTGGAAGAAAACTTCGAAGGCGCCCACGCGTTGCTCGAAACCATCGAGCCCGATGCGCAGGACCCGCGCCTGGGCCAGCTGCGCGTCGGCGTGCTGCTCAACCTCGACCGCGCTGACGAGGCGCTCGTGCTGCTCAACGAACTGATCGAACTCCAGCCCGCCGACTATCGCTTTGCCGTGCAGAAGTCGCGTCTGCTGCTGCGGGAAAAGCGCGTCGCCGAGGCCGAGCGCACGTTGCTGGACGCGCTGACCGCCAACCCCCAGGCCGAAGCGTTGTACGCCGAGTTGCTCGAACTGTACGACGTGCAAGGCCCCGAGCTCGACGACCACCCGCAGGGCTACCAGCGGCTCGTGCGTCGCATGCTCGAAACGATCCCCGAGTCGCGCATCGCCCGGCTGACGTACGCGGGCATCCTCGAGGTCCGGGGCAACACCGATCAGGCCGAGCGTCTGCTCGACACGATTCTCGCGCAGAATCCCGACGACCGTGATGCGCTGCTGATCCTGCTGGACGTGTACCTCAAGACCGCTCGCGTTCCCGAAGCCGGCGCGTTGGCCGAGCGTCTGTTGGCCATCGAGCCGCGGCATCCGGACGTGGTTCGGGCGGCGGTCAAGGTGGCCCAACTGCTGGTGCGTCAGGGGCAGACCGAGCAGGCGATCGCGTTGCTGGATGCGGGGCTGGAAGGGGCCGAGCCCGCCCGGGCGGGCGCTCTGCACTTCGTGACGATTCAGGTGTTGCGGGATCAGCCGCTGGAAGTTTCGGAGGCTCGGCTCAAGCGGCTGGTGTCCGATGAAACCGTCGATGCGCAGCTGCGCAAGATCGCGGCGTACACGCTGGGTTCGGCGTACGAAGCCGCGGGCCGGCCGGCCGATACCGACGCGGTGTTCCTGGCTTTGCTGGACGCGATGCCCGAAGACCCCGAGTTGAGCAACCACGTCGGTTATGTCTGGGCGCATGCGGGCCGGCGTCTGGACGAGGCCGAGCGGCTGATCGCTCGGGCGCTGGAAGCGAACAAGGACGAGTCGGCGTTTCTGGATTCGATGGGGTGGGTGCGCTACAAGCTCGGCGACCTGGCCGGGGCCGAGCGGTGGCTGCGTCGCGCGACGCAAGCCGAGGGCGGCGACAACCCGGTCATCGTCGATCACCTCGGCGACACGCTGTACCGGCTGGGGCGGATCGACGAAGCGCAGGCGATGTGGGAGCAGGCACGCGAGGGCATGAACGACCCCCGCAACGTCGGCACCGGCGACCCCGAGACCGACACGATCGTGGAGCGCACGACGGCCAAGCTCGAAGCGCTCCAAGCGCTCCAAG
>CAZIXN010000068.1:0-12821 GCA_964543215.1 uncultured Phycisphaera sp. | reverse complement strand
GAGTAGCCGAACCGCTTGCCGTCGTCGAGCGTCAACTCACACTTCAGAAACTTCGGACGCTCGGCCTTCGCGTCGTAGACGTGGAACCCGCCGGTCATGCCCAAGTGCCATAGCGGGTGCGGACCGGGCCCGTCGAGCGTCCACCACATCTGCTTGCCGCGGCGGTGACAGGCCAGCACGGTGCGCCCCTTCAACGCTCGCGCAAATCGCTTTGCGCTGCTCTGTCCGGTCGCATCCTTGAAAAGAATCGGATCGTCGGGCGCATCAACGGAAACCACCTTGCGGCCGACACACACGGCCTCGGCCTTGCGGCGTCCCCAACATTCAACTTCGGGCAGCTCGGGCAACGCTCAATCTCCTGAATCAAAAAGCGAACCGGCGACCTGCTGTCGGGTTGGCACAAACGCGTGCTTCCGGGCTTGGTTCCAATATCTGCTGAAACGCTTGAGATCGACACGCCCGGGCAGCACCGCGAACGCCGGCTCGTGAAACAAATCCAACGCGAACCGCTCGCCAATTCGATCAATCTGTCCACGCAGCCTCGGAAGCGGCGTGACTTGCGTCCGGAGGGTGTCGGCTCCGTGCTTCGCGGCGAACGCGGTGAGTTCCTCGACCACGTCGCCTCGACGAATCTCGACGCCCGGCATCTCTTCGAGGCACTCGGCCATGAACACGACGCGCTTGAAGCTGATCCGTGCGTCACGCAGCCATCGCTCGTCGAATACAAAACACGCCGGCTCGCCTTGCCGCAGCAGATCCGGACGCAGCATCTCGTCGTGAACCCAAAGCACTGCAGATGGCTTGCCGTTCAAGGGAAAAGCCTCGCGCTCAGCTCGTCGTAGCTGCCCGCAAAGGGGCTCGGTCCGTGCGTGCTGTCGCCGGTGAAGCGGTCGCCCATCCACTGCTGCAGGTTTTCCTGGTTGAAGATGTAGGGCTTGCCGCCGAAGGTGCTCGCGACCCACTGCCAACCGAGGTGGTTGCTCGCGAGGTCGCCGTCAAGCAGGTGGCCGAGCATCCACTCGGCCCCGGCGTGCCAGTGCACGCGTCGCCAATGCACGACGTAGGCGGCGAGCTTCATGCGTTGCTGGTTGTGCAGGTAGCCGGTTTCGTAAAGCTCGTTGACGCTGCCGTCGACGAAGTCGTTGCCGGTGGTGGCGGTGAGGATGTCGTCGGGGAGATCGAGCGCGTAATCCCCGTCGTCCAGGCCGGTCTTCCACGACTCGCGATTGTCGTGCACGCCTTCGCCGATCTCGGCCAGCACACGCCGCCAGTAGTCCCGCCACGCGAGCTCGTTGATGAGCTTCTCGGACCGGCTGTTCGTGGCTTTCATCCTGTCCAGCACGGCGTCGCGGGTCTCCGCCAATGTGAGCACGCCATGACGCAGGAACGGCCCAAGGTGCGTCACGTCGCCGTGGAGGAAGTTGCGCGTCTGGCCGTATTTCGAGGGGTTGACAGTGGATAAGCGCTGCTCGGCGTGCCCGCGTCCGCCGACAAACTCCGACACGTTCGCATCCGCCGCAACACAGTCGGGAAACGCCGCGCGATACGCGGCGATCAAGGCATCGCGGTTCTCAAAGTCGCGGGGCAACGTGGGCATGGCCAACGACGATAGGCACGCGGAAAGCTCAACGGGCTGCACGGCACGCACCGCGGCGCCCGCGCAGGACGTAAGCCTGCGGCAACGCAGCGCGGCGCGATATCTTCCGGGCGTGAAACTCACCTACACCGTGATCGGCACCGGGGCGCTCGGCGGGTACTACGGCGGCCAGCTTGCGCGATCTGGCCGACGCGTGAACTTCCTGCTGCACTCGGATTCCGATCCTGTGCAGGCTCACGGCCTGCGCGTCGATCTCACGCCGACGAACGATTCCTACACGCTGACGCCGGCGACGCATGATGTCGGCTTCTCCGGCAGCGCCGCGAAGCTGCCGGGGGCGGACGTGGTGCTGGTATGCCTCAAGACCACGCAGAACCACTCGCTGCCCGATTTGCTATTGCCCAACGTCGTCCGCGACGACACGCTGGTCGTGACGATGCAGAACGGCCTGCATCCCGAGCGCGACCTCGCCGCGGTCGTCGGTGAAGCGCGAACAGCCGGGGCGCTGTGCTTCCTTTGCAGCAACAAGGTCGGCCCCGGGCATATCTCCTATCTCGACTACGGCTTCATCAAGCTTGGCGCAAACCCCCGCAATCCGAACGCGGCGATCGGCGAACGCCTTACCGTGATTTCGGACGACTTGCGAGCGGCGGGCGTGGACTGCAACGTCGTGGACGACCTTGTGCTCGCGCGATGGCAGAAGCTCGTGTGGAACGTGCCGTACAACGGGCTGTCGGTCGTGCTGAATATGACCACGGATCGGATGATGGCCGACGTGGACGTGCGGCAACGGGTGGTTGCGCTGATGCACGAAGTCGCGGCGGCGGCGAAAGCGGCGGACGGCAGGGTCATTGACGACGCGTTCATCGAAACGATGCTGAGCAACACGGCGAAGATGGCGCCGTACAAGACGAGCATGATGCTCGACTATGAGGCCGGCCGAGCGATGGAGATCGAGGCGATTGTCGGCGACCCCGTCGCCGCAGCAGACTCGGCGGGGTGCGCGGTGCCCGCGATGCGTCGGCTGTTGGCGGAGTTGCGCGACAAGTCGAGGCGCTAGCGGGTTGACGGCGGTCGGCGGGCGGGGCACACTGTCCGGTTCCACCGAGTTACCGGCGGCTCCTGCGGGAGGTCGCCTGGCGCGGGTCGGTGGGCACGGCAACGGGCCGTGCGGCTGCATCCCGTGTCCCTTCGCTTGATTCCGGCACCGCATCGACATGCGGCGTTTCGCACCGACACCCCCCCCCAAGGCCCGCATGTCAATGCGGGCCCGTTTCCCAAGGAACTTTCACCATGTCCGAAACCATCGCCGCCCCCGAAACCGAAAAGCTGGAACAGACCGTCACCCTCGAAGACGCCGGCCCGGCCCAGAAGAAGATCACCATCGAGATCCCCGAGTCGCGCATCAAGGAAAAGATCGAATCGTCTTACGGCTCGCTGCGTGACGACGCCGTGCTGCCCGGCTTCCGCCGCGGCCGTGCGCCGCGGAGGCTGCTGGAGAAACGCTTCGCCGACTCGATCAAGGGCGAGGTGAAGAACCAGCTTCTTTCCGAGTCGTACCAGGCCGCCATCGAGGAGCACAAGCTGGACGTGATCGGAGAGCCGGACGTCAAGGACATCGAAACGCTCGAACTCCCCGGGTCCGGTTCGCTCACGTTCACGGTCGAAGTTGAAGTGACGCCGGACGTCGAGCTGCCGGACTTCAAGACGATCAAGGTCGATACGCCCGAGCTGGCGGTCACCGACGAAGACGTCGCCAAGGAAACCGAGTCGCTGCGTGAGCGTTTCGGCAAGATGGAGCAGGTCGAAGACCCGACGATCGCGCAGGGCGATTACGTGCAGTGCGACCTGAAGATCCTCAAGGGTGAAAACGCCGGCGACGATGCGGAAGTGCTCGAAGAGCGCACCGACATCTACACGCTGATCCACGGGGAGAAGAACGAGTTCAAGGGCCACATTGCCGGCATCGTCGTTGACGACATGGGCAAGCGCCTGGCCGGCAAGAAGCCCGGGCACGTCGAGCGCGTGTCCAAGACCGGCCCGAAATCCCACGAACACGAAGCGATCCGCGAACAGCCCATCACGCTGGTGATCACCGCCAAGACGGTCAGCCGGCTCAAGCCCGCGGACGTTTCGCGGCTGGTCGAGCAGATGGGCGTCGAGAGCGAGGCCCAGTTCAACAAGCAGTTGCGCGAGATGCTCGGAGCGCGCAAGCGTCAGCAGGCGCAGGCGGCGATGCGCACGCAGGCCGCCGAGCAACTCGTCGAGAAGGTGACCCTCGAGCTGCCCGAAGGCCTCAAGAGCCGGCAGATCGCGCGGACGCTGCAGCGCCGCCGGATGGAGCTGCTGTACTCGGGCGTGCCCGCCGAGCAGGTCGAATCGCAGATGGCCGAGGCTCGCGAGCAGTCCGAGGAAGCGGCCGTCGCGCAGCTCAAACAGTTCTTCGTGCTCAACAAGGCGGCGCTGGACCTGGAGATCGAAGTCGATCAGAACGAGATCAACGGCCGGATCGCGATGATGGCGATGCAGCAGGGTCGGCGTCCCGAGAAGATGCGTCAGGAGATGATGCAGCGCGGCGAGATCGAGCAGCTGTACCTGAGCATCCGCGAAGCCAAGACGCTGGACAAGGTGCTCGCCGCCGCCGGCGCGAAGCTGCCGGATCCCACCGACGCGGAAGGCGACGACGCGGGCAAGGACGCGTGAGCCGTCGGCTGGCCCCGAGCCTGATGCAGGCCACGCCCGAGCCCTCGTCGCTGCCGATGCCGCAGGGCAGCGATGTGGTGTCGACCGCTTTCTACGCGCTGCTGATCGTGGCGTTGGCGGTGCTGCTGGGTCTGGTCGCTCTGGCGGTGCGTAAGAAGCTGACGCAGCCCGGCGAGGCGGACGCGAGCGCCGGCATGGGCTTCACGCTGGCCGACCTGCGCCGGATGCACGACGCCGGCGAGATCGATGATGCCGAATTCGCTCGCGCCAAGGCGAAGATGCTCGCCCATGCCCGGGCCGGTCTCGGCGACGACGATGAGGACCTCGCCGACGGGGAACTGCATCTGGAGGGCGACCCGCGGGGCCGGGACCACGCGTCGGACGATTTCGCGGGTTTCGACGACCGCGACGACGACGATATGCCCCGATAAACCCCGGCTTGTCCACGCTGTTGCGGCGACTTGAGGACGATAAGTCGCAGGCCTTTGCGCGGCCCGAACGTGGGGTACACTTGGTCGCGTGAGCAATGCGGGCCGGGCCTAACGCCGGACGCGCATCTGGACGATTCCCCATTCGGACGCGTGGTGACTTTCGGGCTCGGCCCGAATCGCCCCGCACCCGATCCACCCGGAGCGAGAAAAACCCCTCCGCTTCGCAAGCAAGGCAAACCCACAGATGGCAGACAAGAAGAACGGCGGCGGCAGCGGCAAAGGTCCCGACCTGCCGACCAACAAGCTCGGCAACGACGGCGGCGACAACGCGGCCAGCGGCGGTTTCAAAGGACGACGCGTCACCACCTGCTCGTTCTGCGGGAAGTCGTCGCGCGAAGTCGGACCGATGGTCGAAGGCCCCAACGACGTCTACATCTGTGCCAACTGCACCGAACTCTGCCAGAACATCTTCAAGCAGGAACGACGCCGCGTGCACTCCGGCCGGCCGGCGCTGGGCTCGATCCCCTCGCCCCGCCAACTCAAGGAGTTCCTCGACCAGTACGTGATCGGCCAGGACCTCGCCAAGCGCGCGATGTCCGTCGCCGTCCACAATCACTACAAGCGGCTCACCGCCGCCGAGAAAGAATCCCCCGTCGAGCTCGACAAGTCCAACGTCCTGCTCATCGGCCCCACCGGCACGGGCAAGACGCTGCTGGCCAAGACCCTCGCCCGCACGCTCAACGTGCCCTTCGCCATCGGCGACGCCACCACGCTCACCGAAGCGGGCTACGTCGGCGAAGACGTCGAAAACCTCCTGCTCAAGCTGCTGCAGTCCGCCGACTACGACCTCGAACAGGCCCAGCGCGGCATCATCTACATCGACGAGATCGACAAGATCGGCAAGACCAGCCAGAACGTCTCGATCACCCGCGACGTCTCGGGCGAAGGCGTCCAGCAGGCCCTGCTCAAGATGCTCGAAGGCACCACCGCCAACGTGCCCCCCCAGGGCGGTCGGAAGCACCCCGAGCAGCAGTACATCCAACTGGACACCACGAACATCCTCTTCATCGTCGCCGGCTCGTTCGTCGGCATCGAAGACATCATCCGCAACCGGCTGGGCAGCAAGTCGATCGGCTTTGCCAGCGAAAAGTCCGTCGACGATCCGCTGAAGAACCGCGAACACCTCCTCGAGCAGATCACCGCCGACGACGTCCTTCAGTTCGGCATGATCCCCGAACTGATCGGCCGACTACCGGTCATCACGCCGCTGATGCCGCTCACCGCCGACACGCTGGTCAACATCCTCACCGAGCCCAAGAACGCGCTGGTGCGGCAATACCAGTATCTCTTCTCGATGGAAAACGCCGAGCTCGAGTTCACGTCCGACGCCCTGCACGCCCTGGCCGACAAGGCACTCAAGCGGGACACCGGTGCCCGAGCATTGCGCAGCGTGATGGAAGAGCTGATGCTCGAACTGATGTACGAGCTGCCCGATCTGGACAACAACGGCGCCAAGTACATCATCGACGAAGACGCCGTCACCGGGAAGCGACCGAAGCTCGCGGACCTGCGGGTCAAGCAGAAGAAGGAATCTGCCTGAACGCGGACGCATCCGGCCGAGGGTTTCCCAGAACACCCGCTCAACCGGATCGTCCCGGACCGAGCGACGAACCTTCAAGCGGCCCGCCGCGTAGTCCGATCGTACATTTGGTCCCGGCGGACCTGCCGCCTACCCCCGCAACTCGGAAGGAGTCGGTTTGCCAACGGTCAAGGAATTCAAGGGGCGCGGAGGGGCGTGGCTGACTGCTCTGGCGCTGACGGCGACGATGTCAGTCGCCTGGACGCCCGCCGGCACCTGCCGGGCCGATCAGGCCGTCGCCGACTCGGTCACGCCGTTGAAAGCTTCTGCTGAGGCCGGCGAGGATGCGCGCGTCGCGTCACGTTCGGACGCGGGGATCCTGCCGGGAATCGATGGCACGTCGCCGTTCCGCAAGCTCGCCGACGAAGGCCGTTTCGACGACCTGCTCGCAGCGATCCGGCTCGACCCGGTGGCGTCCGACGAGGCGGAGCAGCTCGGGCTGATCGATTCGCTGGAGCGTTACCGCCGCAACCGCGTCGAGGCCGACCGCGCCCGCCGCCTCGCCTTCGAGCGCGCGCGACGCAGCGCCGCCGAGAAGCTGGGAGCCGGCGAACTGTACGAAGCGATCATCGACGCCATCGAGGCCCACTCGCTTTCCGACGAGCCGGCCGTATTCCTGCACGACCCGCTGATCACCGAGCTCACCCGCCGGCTGGAGATCGACGCCAAGAAGGCCGAACTCGACGGCGACTGGCTCGAAGCGTCGCTGCACTACGACAAGCTCGAACTGCTCTACGAAGACCAGCGCAGCTACCTGGAAGACGTCAGCCGCGTCGGCCGGCACATCCGCGCGCTCAACATCTACAACCCCGAATTCCTCAACGCGAAGATCAGGCAGCGCAACCAGCGCCTCGGCAAGCCCGACGAAGACCGCGGGCAACTCGAGTTCGACCGCTGGGACACCCGCCTCGCCGGCATCCGGGACGGCGCCGAGATCGTCCGCGACGTGATGCGGCAGACGACCCGCGCCCACATCGAGCACCACGATTACGAAACCCTGCTCGAAGGCGCGATCGCCTCGCAGCTGGTCCTGCTCGACACCGCCGACGGCCTGGGCGACGTGTTCCCCTCGCTGCTGGACGAGGCCGCCGCGTCGACGTACCGCACCGAACTGGTCCGCATCCGCCAGGAGATCGCGGAACGCAAGGCCACGCTCAGCCGCAACCAGGCCGGCTCGTACATCGACCGCGTCTTCGCCGCCAACCAGCGGACCGTGAAGCTGCCCGAGGCCGTCGTTGCCTACGAGATGACCGAAGGCGCCCTCGGCACGCTCGACGATTTCACCTCCATGTACTGGCCGGAAGACATCGACCACCTCCGCCGTTCCACGCAGGGCGCCTTCTTCGGCGTGGGCATCCAGATCCAACGCGAAGACAACCGCCTGATCGTCGTCAGCCCCCTGCCCGGCACGCCCGCCTACGCCGCGGGCATCCGCGCCGGCGACGAAATCGAAACCGTTGACGGCAAATCCACCGCGCCCTGGTCGCTCACCAAGGCCGTCCGCGAAATCACCGGCCCGGAGGGCTCGCAGGTCACGCTGGGCGTCCGACGCGTCGGCCAGGCCGAGATCATCCCCTTCGTCGTCGAACGCAAGCGCATCGACATCGAATCCATCAAGGGCTGGGCCCACACGCCCGACGGCGGCTGGGACTACTGGCTCGACCGCGAGGGCGGCATCGGCTACGTCCGTCTCACGCAGTTCATCCCCCAGACCATCGACAGCCTCAACGACGCCATCCAGCAACTCAACGACGAAGCCCGACTTCAGAACGGCACGCTCAACGGGTTGATCCTGGACCTGCGATTCAACCCCGGCGGGCTGCTCACTTCCGCCATCCAGACCGCCAACCGCTTCGTTGATTCCGGCCCGCTGCTGTTCACCGTCGACCAGCGCGGCAACCAGAACCAGAGCTGGGACGCCACCCGCTCGGGCACCCTCCGCGACCTGGACCTGGTCGTGCTCATCAACCGCGGCTCGGCCTCCGCCTCCGAAATCGTCTCGGGCGTCCTGCAGGACCACAACCGGGCGATCGTCATCGGCACGCGCAGCTTCGGCAAGGGCTCGGTGCAGAACGTCTTCTGGAACCCCGCCCCGCCGCGTGCTCCGGACTGGGGCCTCAAGGTCACCACCGAGTACTACCAACTCCCCGACGGCGCGATCATTCACCGCACCGACCACGCCGACACCTGGGGCATCACGCCCGATCTGGTCATCGATCCGCCGAACCAGACCGTGCTCTGGGCCCTGGATCTTCGCCAGGAACTCGACGTCGTCCGTGGCGCCGACGAACCGCTGAACCTCCGCGCCGACAACCCCGCAGTCAAGCTGGCCGGCCTGGAACCCGTCGATCCCGAAGCCGACCGCGACGCCGCCGCCGAGAAAGTGCCCGTCCCGGATGTCTCCCCCGACACGCTCTTGGATCTGGGCCTGGACCCGCAACTCGAAGCCGCCCTGCTCGTGCTCAAGGCTCGTGCGCTGTCGCGCGAAGTCGTCGTCGCCCGCGCCGCCGACCACGACGAGCGCATCGTCGTGGACACGCCGTGATGCCAAGTCCTGATTTTGAAGGCCGAAGTCCGAAGCGACGCATCGTGTCACGGCCTGACCCTTCGGGTCGTTCGATGTTGCTTTAGACTTCGGACTTCAACTTCGACCTTCGGACTTTCCCCCATGGCTGGCTCGACCTTCGGCACCCTCTTCCGCGTCACCACCGCCGGCGAAAGCCACGGCCCGGGCAACCTCTGCATCGTCGACGGCTGCCCGCCCGGCCTACCGCTGGATCTCGCCGACCTCATCCCCGACCTCCAGCGCCGCAAGCCCGGCCAATCCCGCATCACCACGCCGCGCAAGGAAGACGACACCCCCGAAATCCTCTCGGGTGTCTTCGAGGGACGCACCACCGGCACACCCATCGCCATCCTGATCCGCAACGCCGACCAACGCAGCCAGGACTACGGCGACATCGCCGACAAATACCGACCCGGCCACGCCGACTTCACCTTCGACGCCAAGTACGGCTTCCGCGACTACCGCGGCGGCGGACGTTCGTCGGCCCGCGAAACCGCCGCGCGCGTCGCCGCCGCCGCCATCGCCCGCAAGCTCCTGCACCTCACGCACGGCATCCGCGTCCTGGGCATGGTCCACCAGGTCGGCGACATCCACGCCGCCATCGCCGACCCTGCCGCCGTCACACTCGAACAGGTCGAAGCCAACCCCGTCCGCTGTCCCGATCCCGACGCCGCCGCGACCATGGAACGGCTCATCAAGGACGTCCGCAAACAGCAGGACTCCATCGGCGGCGCCGCCACCGTCGTCGCCACCGGCGTGCCCGCGGGCTGGGGCGAACCCGTCTTCGATAAGCTCAAGGCCGATCTGGGCAAAGCGCTCTTCTCCCTGCCCGCCGTCTTGGGCGTCGAATACGGCCAGGGTTTCGGCGTCGCCTCCGCCCGAGGTTCCGAGCACTCCGACACCTTCGTGCCTGACCCCCACAAAACGCCGCCCATCGGCACCGCCACCAACCGCCACGGCGGCACGCTCGGCGGCATCTCCTCGGGCCTGCCCCTGATCTTCCGCTGTGCCGTCAAGCCCACGTCCAGCATCCCCCAGGACCGCCCCACCGTCGACAAGCACGGCAACCCCACGACCCTCGCCACCAAAGGCCGGCACGACCCCTGCCTGCTCCCGCGCTTCGTGCCCATGGCCGAGGCGATGGTCCTGCTGGTCCTGGCCGACCACATGCTCCGCCAGCGCGCCGTCGCCGGCCTGCGTTTCGACGCGCAACCGCTCAAGCCCTAGACCAAGCCAACATCTCCGATCTTGACTTCCGATTCGCATCGTCTAGATTCGCTTCATGAGCACCGCTTGCCCCAAGCGTGATCTAGACCACCCCCGCGATCTCCTCCTGGCCACGATGCAACGCATCTACGGCTACCGCATGACCACCACCTCCGGCGGAAACCTCTCGGTCCGTGACCGCAACGGCGACGTCTGGATCACCCCCGCCCGCGTCGACAAAGGCGGACTCACCCGCGACGACATGGTCCGCGTCTCCCCCGACGGAACCGCCCACGGCAAACACCCCCCCTCCTCCGAATACCCCTTCCACCGCGCCATCTACGACGCCCGACCCGACCTTCACGCCATCGTCCACGCCCACCCCGTCGCGCTCGTCGCCTTCTCCATCGCCAAGAAAACCCCCAACACCAAGCTCTTCGCCAAGTCCCAATTCATCTGCGGCCAACCCGGCTTCGCGCCCTACGCCCTTCCCGGCTCCCGCGAACTCGGCGACGTCATCGCCCAGACCTTCCGCCGCGGACACGACGCCGTCGTCCTCGAAAACCACGGCGTCGTCGTCGGTGGCGCCCACATGACCGACGCCTTCGGCCGATTCGAAACCTTCGAGTTCACCGCCAAAACCCTCATCAAAGCCGGACAACTCGGCACCCCACGATTCCTCACCGACGCCCAGATCGAATCCCGCCGACAACCCCCCGACCCCTGGCCCGCCTTTCTTCCGGGGGCCGCCCGCGTCGAAGAAAAAGACGCCCGACGACAGCTCACCGACTTCTGCCAGCGCGGCTACCGCCAGCGCCTGCTCATCAGCACCGAAGGCAGCTTCTCGGTCCGCCTGGGCGACGCCACCCACGAAACCTGCTTCGTCATCACACCGTCCGGGGTCGATCGCCTCTCGATGTCCATCGACGACCCCGTGCTCATCGAGAACGGCCAAGCCGAGGCCGGCAAACAACCCAGCCGCGCCGCCCGCCTCCACGCCGCGATCTACCGCAAGCACCCCGAGGTCCGCGCCGTCATCAACGCCTACTGCGTCAACGCCACCGCCTTCTCGGTCTGCAACGTCCACCTCGACTCGCGCACCATCCCCGAGTCCTACGTCTTCCTCCGCGACGTCGTGCAGATCGACCACGACACCGCCACCCGCGACGCCGACGCCGTCGCCGCCAAGGTCGGCCCCACCGCGCCCGCCGCGATCATCGACAACGACGGCGTCCTGACCTGCGGCAAAAACCTCCTCGCCGCCTTCGACTGCCTCGAAGTCCTCGAAACCACCGCCGAGGCCGTCATCAACACCCGCCCGCTCGGCCCCCTCAGCCCGATGAACGACGACGCCATCGCCGACCTCCGCCAAGCCTTCTTCACGAACTAGAGCACTTTGCGTCATCAGTGGCACAGGCTTCCAGCCTGTGATCGGCCGTCAGGCCGAACGTTTTCGCTTCGAGAATCACAGGCTGGAAGCCTGTGCCACTGGCCAGAAATCATGCAAATCGCTCTAGAGCGGACGGAATTCAATCTTGGCGTGTGTCTTGGGTGCCACGGACTTCAGTCCGTGCCGATGACCCGGAAATCGCCCGACCGAGCACACGGACGGAAGTCCGTGGCACCCAGGCAAGTCGCTACGAACGAATACCGCCCGCTCTTACAAGCCGCTCGCAACCTCCTGCAAAAGCTCGTTGAACCGGCCGTGAAACTGCGCTAAACAACCCACCGCTGCGGCGCGGGTCCGCGTCCACCCGATACACCAAGGATGCCCCCGCGCGCCACCGACCTCGAAGCGATCGCACCCACACCCGCCGCCCCGAATGGCGTCTGCGAACTCGTCGCCGACGCCCAGCACCTCGACCGCGTCGTCCGTCGCGGCATGCTCGACGCGAAGGTCTCGCTGGACATCATGACCGCCGACTTCAAGGCGATGCTGATCCCCGCCGGCGGAAAGCCGACCCGCTCGCGCAGCGCGCCGTCCATCGTGACGCACCTGCTCAAACTCGCGCAGCGCGG
This sequence comes from uncultured Phycisphaera sp., assembly GCA_964543215.1. Lineage (GTDB taxonomy): Bacteria > Planctomycetota > Phycisphaerae > Phycisphaerales > Phycisphaeraceae > CAZIXN01. The sequence goes on along the minus strand of CAZIXN010000068.1, from coordinate 660 downwards.
CGTCGAGATCCGCATCCTGCACGCCGGCGTCCCCAGCGGCGATGCGCTGCGTCAACTCAAGAAAGCCTCGCCGCTTCCGCCGACCTTGGCGATCCGCCGCTGCCCGCGTCTGCACGCCAAGGCGGTGATCGTCGACGCCTCGGCGATGTACCTGGGCTCGGCGAATCTCACCGGGGCCGGCCTGGGCGCCAAGGCCGACCAGAACCGCAACTTCGAGCTTGGCGTGTGGACCACCGCGTCGGAGCTGATCGAGCCGGTGAGCGCCTCGTTCAACGAACTCTGGGAAGGCGCGCGCTGCGAGGGCTGCGGCCGCCGCGACGTCTGCCCCGTCCCCCTCGAAGAGCCCCGGCTGTGAACCAGACGACGACGTCGGCGGCCCCATCAAGCGGCGGCCCCCCGGAAGGCGACCGCCCAAGCGTGCGCAAAAACGCGCCATCGAAGTTCCGGGCGACGAACACTCCCCCGGTTCCACGTTGGCCCCATCGGCGCGGCGGCGGCAGCGGGAGAGGTGCGCAGCTCGACACCGGGGTATGGCGGACACTTTCAAACCCGAGTCCGAGTCGACGAGACGCCACGTCCGGACCTTCTGGGGACTTCCGGGGGCTTCCGGGGGCTTCCGGGGGGCGGTGTTCGGAGGAAAGAAAAGGGGTCAGGAGTCGT
>CAZIXN010000067.1:0-13252 GCA_964543215.1 uncultured Phycisphaera sp. | reverse complement strand
TACGGATCAAAGGCTGGCCCGTACGGATCAGGGGGTGATCCGTGGGGATCAGAGCCGGCCGTGCGGCCGGCGGCGCGGCGGTGGGGCGACCGATAACGCAGTTGTGAGTAGCGCCGGCGCGAGCGGCGCTAGTCCCGCCCGGAGCGGCGCTACTCACGCCCGTAGCGGCGCTTCTCCCGCTCGCAGCGGGTGTACTCACGCCCGGAACGGCGCGACTCCCGCTTCCGCCGGCGCTACTCCCCCTTCCGGGGGCGCGGCGCACGCTTCCGGGGGCGCGGCGACGATTCGTGGTTGTGGGATCGGGGGCGGGCTGGAGCCTTCTTCATCAACAGTGGCACGGGCGTCTCGCCCGTGGTCGGCCGTGAGGCCGAACTCTTCGCTGCGCGACCACGGGCGAGACGCCCGTGCCACTGGTCAGTCATGACGCGGCGCTACTCCCGCCCGGAGCGGCGCGACTCACAGGCCCTCCGGCGCTGCTCCCGCTCGCGGCGGGTGTACTCACGCCCGCACCGGCGCGACTCCCGCTTTTTGGGGGGGAGCGCAACTTCCGGGGGGCTGACGAGCCGCGACCGTCAGGCAGCGGGGGGCTCGGGACGGGGATCGCCGCATGCCCCGCTTCCTGACGGGCGCGGCTCGTTAATCCGGAGCTTCTACACTCCGTGCATGACGACACCGCACGATCTGGTTCTGATTCCCGGCGATGGCATCGGGCCCGAGGTGGCCGCGGCGACGCGGCGGGTGCTCGAAGCGGCGGAGGCGCCGCTGATCTTTCACGAGCACCACGCGGGGTTGGCCGCGCTGGAGGCCGGCCTGGACGTCCTTCCGGGGGCGACGGTGGAGGCGGTGCAGACCTATGGGCTCGCACTCAAGGGGCCGTGCACGACGCCGGTGGGCGACGGGTTTACGAGCGTGAACGTGCAGCTGCGGCAGAAGCTCGAGCTGTTCGCGGCGGTGCGGCCGGTGCGGAGTCTGGAGGGCGTGACCACGCGGTTTTCACCTGATGCTTTTGCCGATCTTCCGGGGGTTGATCTGGTGATCTTTCGTGAAAACACCGAGGGGCTGTATGCCGGCGTGGAGAACGACATCGTGCCGGGCGTGGTGACGTCGATGAAGATCGCCACCGACAAGGCCTCGACGCGGATCGCCAAGGCGTGTTTCGAGTACGTGCAGAAGCGCGGCCGCAAGAAGGTCACGGTGTTCCACAAGGCGAACATCATGAAGAAAACCGACGGCCTGTTCCTGCGCTGCGTCAAGGCGGTGCACGACGAGTACTTCCCCGAGATCACGTACGAGACGCGGATCATCGATGCGGGGTGCATGAAGCTGGTGCAGGACCCGACGCAGTTCGACGTGCTGCTGATGGAGAACTTTTATGGCGACGTGGTGAGCGATCTCGCGGCGGGGCTGGTGGGCGGCTTGGGCGTCGTGCCGGGGGCGAACCTGGGGCACAACGCGGCGGTGTTCGAGGCGGTGCACGGCAGCGCGCCGGACATCGCGGGGCAGAACAAGGCCAACCCGCTGGCGCTGATCATGTCGGCCGTGATGATGCTGAACTTTTTAGATGAAAAGCACGGCGATGCGCGGTGCAAGTCGGCCGGGATGAAGATCAAGACGGCGTACAACCGGGCGCTGGCGGATGGTGTGAAGACCGGCGATCTCGGGGGCACGCTGAGCACGACGCAATTCACCGAGGCGCTCATCGCGCGGCTCGCATGAGCGCGGCATGTTTCACGCTGACGAGCCGCGACCGTGAGGGAGCGGGGTGCTCGGACGTGGCTTTTGGACGCTCATCGCGGCATGCCCCGCTCCCTGACGGTCGCGGCTCGTCAGAAAACCGAGGGCACGCATCATGAGCACATCACGCGTCGAAGATTGGGAACTGCGGGGCGCAGAAGGCGAAACGATCTTCGGCACGGCCCACCTGCCCGACGAAGTGCCGCGGGGGGTGTTGCTGATCTGTCACGGGTTCAAGGGGTACAAGGATTACGGCTTTCTTCCGATGCTCGCGGACCGAGCGAGCAAGGCGGGCTTCGTCGCGCACCGCTTCAACTTCAGCCACGGCGGCATGACGCGGAACGTCGAGACGTTCGAGCGGCCGGATCTGTTCGAGCGCGACACGTGGAACAAGCAGGTGTTCGATCTGTTGGCGGTGAGCGCGGCGGCACAGCGCGGCGAACTGGCCGGGCACGCGGCGAATGTTCCGGGTGCAGGGCTTCCCGGGGTGTGGTTCGGGCATTCGCGCGGGGGCGTGACGTGTCTGCTGGCGGCGGGTCGGCTGATTGCGGCGGGTGACGAAGCGCAACTTCCGGGGGGGATCGTCAGCGCAGGGTCGCCGCATGTGTGCTGTTCGTTGAGCGACGACGACCGGCAGAAGTTGCTCACGGAGGGTCGGCTGCGATCGCCGTCGGGGCGGACGGGTCAGGATTTGTGGGTGGGTCGGGCGTGGTTGGCGGAGCAGTTGGCGGACCCGGCAGCGCACGATCCGTATCGCGCGGCGGGGATGTACGGCGGGCCGCGGTTGGTGGTGCACGGCACGGCCGACGCGACGGTGCCGGAGGCCGCGGCGGTTGCGTACGCCGATGCGGTGGGCGGGCGCGGCGAACTGTCGCTGATCGAGGGAGCATCGCACGTGTTCGATGCGTCCAATCCGCTGGCGTTGGATGCCGAGCCGCCGGCGGCGACGTCGCGGCTGATCGAGGCGACGCTTGCGTTCGCGGCGAAGGTCTGCCGCGATGCGTCACGGCCGGGGGATGACGCCCAGGTCAAATAGCTGGTCGCCCGGGCCGGCGAGGTGCGCTGGCAACGTGTCGCGGTCGAGAAACGTGAGCACGACCATGAGCGTGGCGCTTTGCTCCACGGCGCGGCGATCCCCCGTGCCCGGCCCGGCGTGCTGCGCGTTGGCGTGGCGCTCGGTGTGGAAGTGATACGTGGCCGCCGCCTGCCCTAGCGCAAGGGTGAGCGAAGCCGGCGCGATGTATGCGCGGTCGTGCCGCCGCTGTGCCGGGGCGTATGGCTGGAACGCGGCCGAGCCTTGCGCATCGAACATCACCATCCCGCCGTGCTCGCTGCGATCGTCCGCGTGATCCGCATCCGCCTGCGCGAAGAGATCTTTCGCGATCGTCGCGTCCTGCAGGCACGCCTTGAGCCACGCCGCCGCGAGCGCGTCCATCGCGTTTTCGCCATGATTTGCCGGCGTTTCGGCGATAAGACGAGGGCGTACCACCTCCGGCACGGCCGACATCCATGCCACGTGTCGCATCGCCGTCGCTTGGCGATGGGCCGTGGGCAGACGCATTGCCTGTTCGGCGAAAGCTTCGAAGCGGGTGCGCGCGTCTGCGGTCGTCTGCGTCATGGCACGGCGCAGCGCGTACAGCTCCCAGCTGCGGACCGGCCAATATCCGAGCACACCCACCGTCGCGTGCAGGTCGGTGACCAGCGTTGGCTGTGTGCCTTGGCGCTTCGACGCACCAAGCCAGACTTCGACCGATGCGCGATCCTGCCCGTCCGTGAGCACCCGCCACGCCGCCACGCGCCACGCCCACGGCCCGTCGTCGCCCAACCATGCGAGCAACGTCTCGACGGCCAACGCATCGTCGCGGTCTGACGCCCAGCGCATCAGCACCGCCGCCGCACCGGACTCACCCGCATCGCGCACGGCATGCAATAAAAATTGCTCCACCTCGCCGCTTGGCTCCTCCGGCCAGCGAGATGCCGCCTCTTCCCACAACCGCGTCGCATCCGCCGCGACCATGGCCGACAGCGCCGCGACGCGCAGCCGCGACGATTCCCGCATCGACCAGCCCACCCGCGACAACGCCGACCACGCTTGCTCGGACTGGAGATCCACGCTCCGCGCCGCGTCGATGCGCACGGCCAGCGGTCGGCCGGTATCCAGCACGATCGCGGTCCACGACCACGACGCTTTGTTTGTTCGCGGAGACTGCTCCGGCACGTTGCAACCCACCATGCAGCCGCCACCGACGATCCACAGCGCTGCCAAGCCGGCAAGACGCACGCCCGGGCGATTCACTTCGGATACACCGGCCGCATCGGTTCACCCGCTTCGTCGCGGAAGCTGCGGCCGGTGATCTCGTAGCCCGCCTCGGAATACCGCGGGAAAAACCGCGGCTCGGGGGACTTGGGGTCCATGACCAGCCGCTCGGCATTCGCGTTTTCGATCAGCTCGTAGAAGCGCGCCTGCGCTTCGACGTCCTGCGTCGTTTCGCTCTGTCGCTTGGTTTGAAGAATCTCGGTCCGCTTATCGGGCCGGAGCGTCTCGACCCACCCGACGACGTACTGGTCCTCCGACCCGCGCTGCGGCGCGAACACGATCGCTTCCACGCCCGCGGGGATCGTCTGCCCGTTGGGCAAGGCGTACGGAGCCCCTCGCTCGATCGGCGGCAACTCGTCCATCGGCACGGCAAACAATTCGCCGGTGTTCAGATCGTAGAAATACTTCTGCGTCGGCGGCTCGAATCCTCCCCCGCCCCCGCCTCCAGTCACGGTCATCAGCATCACGCCCAGCGCGATCATCAGCAGCACCACCGCCGCGATCGTCGTGATCGCGGTGTTCTCGTTGAGCCAGTGGCGCAGATCGAGTTCGCGGAAGCGTTCGGCCAGGCGGAGGTCTTGAAGGTCCATCGTGGTCACGTCAGAGAGGTGAAGAAATCCGAACTCCCAGCGGGACCATCATGGCACACCACCGCCCGCCCGACCACGCCTCACCGCCGACGACCGATCCGACCGATCCGAGCGATCCGATCCATCACGAGCCCATCCAGCGGTAAGCCAGCTCGACCTGCGTGAAATCCTGCAGAAACGACCGCAGTTGTTGCGGCGTCACGCCCTCGCGCCCGCCCGCGCCTTGCCAGCCCAGGCGGTGCGGCGTGTCGGCGGTGGCCTCGGCGCCACCGAGGTGCCGCCCGGTGATCAGCGACAGCAACCCGTCGCCGGGCTGCTTGACCACGGTCACGCGCGGCTCGGCGTCGGCGGGCAGCCCCGCACGTTTCGCCGCTTCGTCGATGGCGTCGGCGAGGTAGCCGATGCCGTCCACCAGGCCGTTGCCGACCGCGTCGTTGGCGGTGAAGATCGCGCCGTTGGCGACGTCGGTGATGTTGCTTTCGTCGAGCTTCGTCCGGCCGGCGGTGACGACGTACACGAACCGGTCGTACGCCGAGTCGATCAGGTAGGAGAGCACCGCCTTGTCGTCGTCGTCCCACGTGCGGAACATGTTGTTCGCTTCGTCCTTGAGCGGCGAGCCGGTCGCGACCTGCGTCACCCAATCCACGCCGAGCATCCGCATCGTCCCCGCGAGCGTGGGCACCTGCGCGATCACGCCGATGCTGCCGGTAAAGCCCGTGGGCTCGCAGAAGATGTGGTCGGTCCCCGCGGCGATGTAGTAGCCACCCGACGCCGCGACCCCGCCGAAGCTGGCGACGATCGGCACATCGGGGTGTTCGGCGCGGAACGCTGCCAGGCCGTGCCAGATCTGGTCGGACGCGGTGACACCCCCGCCGCCGGATTCGACGCGGAGGATGATCGCCGCCGGCGGATCGTCCGCCAAGTTGCGCAGCGCGCCGCGGACGTACCGCGACATGTCGTCGTCGATCGTGCCCACCACGGGCACCACGACGATGCGCTGCTTGGTCGTTCCCGCCTGGTAGACCGCCTCGTTCCCCGCCGCCAGCCGATACACGATCAGCGACAGATACACGTTCAGGAGCAGCGACAGCACGATCAGCGACACCAGCAGTGACGTGCCCAGCTTGCTGAAGACGCCCTTGTGCTTCGGCGGCGGGCCGAAGGGCAGATACCCCGGCGGCGGCGGCGGCGTGCCGACCCCGCGCGGGTCCAGCGGCGGGCGGGACGACGGGGGCGGACTCGTTTCGGACGGGTTGGATTCGGACATGGCAACTCCTGATCGGCGGGGCGGAGCGCCGCCGCTGGGTTCGATCATAATCGGCCCGCACCCGCCGCCGCCGCGAATCCCCGCCGCATACGATCGGGCCATGCACCGACACGCCGACGACAAACACGCCGACCATCACCACCACGACCACGCACACGCGCACGAGCACGAGCACGAGCACGGCACGCCTGCGACGGCAAAACTATCGGACGTGACCACGCGCGTCGCCGACGAAGTCCGCGCCGCCCTCGCGTCCAGACTCCGGACCGCGCGACGGCATCTACACCTCGACCCCTTCAGCGGCATCGCCGGCGACATGCTGCTCGGGGCGCTGCTGGACCTTCACGACGACCCCGCCGCCGAACTCGCCGCCCTCGACGCGGCCCTGAAATCACTGGAACTCGACGATGCGTTCACCCTCACCGTGCAGCGCGTCCAACGCTGCGGCGTCGGCGGCCTGGACCTGAAGGTCAAGACCGCACACCATCACCCTCACCACCACGATCACGATCACGGAGATCACCACCACCACCATCGCGCTCACGTCGGCTATCGCGAGATCATGGCGATGGTCACCCGACTCGCCGACGCCAAACAACTCACGCCGCGCGGCGTGCAGCGAGCGACCGCGGTGGTGACACGACTCGCCGACGCCGAAGCGCGTGTCCACGCCACGACCCGCGAGAAGATCCACTTCCACGAGGTCGGAGCGGTGGACTCCATCGTTGACATGCTCGGCTCGGTGATCGCGCTCGATCGGCTGAACATCGACACCGTCACCGCCGGGCCGATCCCCATGTCGCGCGGCTACGTCAAGTGCGACCACGGGGTGATGCCCGTACCCGCGCCCGCCACCGCGTACCTCCTTCAAGGCATGCCCACTGTCGGCGTCGATCGCACCGGCGAACTCGTCACGCCCACCGGGGCCGCCCTGCTTGCGGGTATCGTCGATGCGTTCACCGCCGCTCCGCCGATGACGCTCGACCGCGTCGGCTACGGGGCCGGCGACCGCGACGATCCTCAGGTGCCCAACCTGCTGCGGGTCTTCCTGGGCACCCCGATCCGCAGCCCGCGCGAAACACCGCCCCGCCTGCCCGCCACCACGCTCGTCTGAATCCGCGAAACCACCCCGGACTCTCCATGCAACTTCTGCTGCTGGGCATGGCCGCGGCCCTGTTCCTCCACGACGACCTGCTCCTCCCCGCAACGCCCGCCGCGGCAGCCTCGACGGGCGGGTGGTTCAGCGAGTTGCTCCGCAACCCCGCCTTCTGCCTGCCCGCACTCGCATCACTGAAGCTGATCGTCCTGATCGCCTTTGCGCGGCAGTGCCACCACACCTTCAAATCACTCGGCACGCCCCAAGGCCACGTCGCCCTGCGCCGGCTCGACCGCTGCCTCACCGCCCTGCCCGGCGTGCTGCTCGCGCTGTTTGCGCTCGATGTATCGCTGGGCTGGCTCACGCTCGTGCGGGCTGGCGTGGGCGACCTGGTCGTGGTCGATGAGGCGCTGGTAATGCTTCCGACGCTGCTGATCGTGCTGGCGTGCTGGTGGCTGCATCACCCGATCGATCGCCGGCTGCGCGAAGCGACGATCATGCGTCGGGCCGACCAAGGGCTTCCGGTCTACCCGCTGATGTCGCGCGGCCGGTACGTCTTCAACCAGGCCCGCCACCAACTGGGCATCCTGCTCGTGCCGCTGCTGATCCTCATGGCCTGGAGCGAGTCGATCCAACACTTCGCAGACCAGGGCAGGATTTCGTACACCGCCGCGCTCTGGCTCACGCCGCTGGGGGCCGGGGCCATGTTCGTGCTCTCGCCGCCCCTGCTGACGCGCGTGTTCGACACCGTGCCGCTGCCCCCGGGCAGCATCCGCGACGCGCTCCAGGAGGTGTGCGACACACACGGCATCCGCGTGGCCGACCTCCGCCTCTGGCGCACCGGCGGGCACGTCATCAACGCCGCCGTGATGGGCCTGGTGCCGCGCCTGCGCTACGTGCTGATGACCGATGGCCTGCTCGATCAGCTGCATCGCCCGCACGTCGAAGCGGTCATGGCCCACGAACTCGGCCACGTCAAACACCGACACCTGATCTGGCTGGTCCTGTTCGCGGGGCTGCTGCTTGGGGGCTGCTTCTCGCTCGCCGATACGGTGGTCGCACGCACGACCGACGCCGTGTGGATGCAGACGGCCTGCGTCATCGCGGCGCTGCTGCTGTGGGCGTGGGCCTTCGGCTGGTGTTCGCGCCGCATCGAGCGACAGGCCGACGTCTTCGCGGCGAAACACATGAGCCGGGCGCAGGGATCGGGGGTCAGGGATCTGGAAAGGCAAAGCACGGTGACCCGGAACCCCGATCCCCGGAACCCCGATCCCCGGAACCCCGATCCCCGGAACCCCGATCCCCGGTCCCCGACCCCTGATCCCCGGTCCCCGACCCCTGATCCCCGAACCCCGACCTTCACCCCCGACGGCATCAGCCACGTCGTCGCCGCGCTCGGCCGGGTCGCCGAACTCAACCACCTCCGCCCGTCACGCCCGAGTTGGCGGCACGGCTCCATCGCGCAGCGGCAGGACTATCTGCTCACGCTCATCGATCGGCCGGTTCATCGGGCGAGCGTGGATCGCGTGATGCATCGGTTGCAGGCCGCATCGATCGCGGCGGTCGTCACGCTGATCGCGATTAGCTTTTGGAACTAGGAAACAATCGTGACGCCAGACGACTCGAAATACACCTCCCCTTGCCAGCAGCGTTGCATAGCACTGTTTATTGCGGGTTGCTGCGTGACCAGCGTTTGGATCGGCATTGCAATCATGATGATCCCATCGACCGACATGATTTGGAACGGCAGTGAACCGGATAACGATCTTGAAGCTTTGGTCATGATGACCACCATCGGAACCGCTCTGTTGGGCACGCCGACAGCTTTATTGGCGTATGCCTTGGTTCGAGCGATTCAGAAAAGCGGACATCGAAAGAGTTGAATATCAACTTCAGCTCGACTGCTTCTCACGCTCTTTGATTTTCTGCTGGCGCTGCCAGAACTTGGCCTTGGGCGCGACGTGGAACGTGGCGACGCAGGTGCCGCACTTCTTCTGCTTTTCGCCTTTTTTCACCACGGCCTGAAAGATCGTCATGTCCACCGTCACGTTGAACTCGTCGCCGTGCGCCACCAGCGGCTCGAGCGCTTCGCGCGGCTCGACGCGGTACACCGCCGGGCCCACGCACGGTCGGCGGAACGTGTAGTGCAGCTCCTTGCACACCACCGTGTAATCGCCGCCGCAGCTCTTGAAGATGTACATCCCGCCGGCGACTTCCGAGTTCGCCAGCAGCGCCGCGCCGGCCATCGCGTTGTACCAGTTCTTGTTGAACCGGCTGAACGGCAGCACGCACTCGAAGTGCCCGGTCGTGTCGTCGCCGGCGATGCTCGTGTCCGCGTAGCCGTTGGTCCCGCGAAACTTGATCCCCGAGCGGTACGCCAGCGGCAGGAAGATCCACGAACAGATGCGGTGCCCCAGGTTGTCCTTGGTCGACCACAGCGAAAACTTCCGCTCGGCCCAACGCATGAGCTTGCCCCACCCGTTGGTTGGCGGCGCTTCGAACTCGACGCGGTCGGGCACGACGACCTCTTGCGAGGCTTGAGGCTTGGCTTCCGGGGCGGGCGCTTCGGCGGTGCTCATGGCGATGAGATCGTAGCAGGCAGGTTTCACCGCAGAGTCCGCAGAGAGCCGCAGAGAAGGACATCAAGCAGAACACAACAACCCCGCTGTTTGCTCGGCTCTGCAGCTCTCTGCGTCCTCTGCGGTGAACTGCTTACTGCAGGTTCACCGGCATCACGACGTACAAAAAGTGCGGCCCGGTGCGCAGCACGCCCGGCTTGTTGCCCGCCTTGAATTCCAGATGAACCTGCTGTTCATCCACGACCTTCAGTGCGTCCAGCAGGTACGCGGGATTGAAGCCGATCTCCAGCGGCTCGCCGACGTATTCGGGCAGCGGCACGTTGATCTCGGCTTCGCCCATTTCCGGGGCCCGGCTGCTGATCTTCAGGCCACCTTCGGCAAACGCCATGCGGACGCCCTTGCTCTCTTCGTTGGTCAGCAGCGCCGCGCGGCGCACGGCCGAGATGAACTGATCGGTGTCGAGCGTGGCTTTTTTGTCGCCGTCCTTGGGGATCACGTCGCCGTAGGGCGGGAAGTTGCCCTCGACCAGGTTGCTCGCGAGCACGGCGTCGTCGGTCTTGAAGAGGATGCGGTTGTCGGCCAGCTTGACCGAGACCGTCTGCTCGGCGTCGTCGAAAAGCTGGAGCAGCAGCTGCAGCGCTTTGCTGGGGACGATGGCGGCCTTGGGCGTCTTGTCGTCGGCGTTGGCGGCCTTGCACTTGCCGTTGGCCAGCGCCAGGCGGTGGCCGTCGGTGGCGACGACGTTGAGCTTGTTGCCGGTGCGTTCGAAGAGCACGCCGTTGATGGCGTACCGGCTGTTCTCGCGCGCGGTGGCGAAGAGCGTCTGGGCGATGAGGCGGTGCAGGTCGCCGGCGTTGACGGTGAAGTCGGGTTCGCCGGGGAACTCGATGGCGGCGGGGTAGTCGGCCGGCGGGTGGCCGTAGACCTTGAACTTCGAGTCCGAGCCGGTGACTTCGGCGACGTCGCCCTTGCTGGTGAGCGTGATGGTGGCGTCGATGGATTCACGGACGATGCTGTTGAGCTTGTCGGCGGGGATGAGCGCTTCGCCGGGCTCGCCGACCTCGACGCGGGGCGAGGACAGGCGGACGCTGATCTCGGTGTCGGTGGCTTCGAGCGTCAGGCCGGTGGCCGAATCGGCGGTGAGCTTGACGCAGGTGAGCACGGGCTTGGGCGTGCGCGCGACGACGACCCGCCCCACCAGGGCCAGGCAATCCACCAACGCACCGCGATCGCAGATGACTTTCATAGGAAGCGTCCTTTTCCCGGCCTCACGCCGGCTTGGGGTTGGGAAACCGGCCAACCCCATATCCTGTGCGACGCAACCGTCGCCGATCCGATGCCGGCGGCTCGCCGAGCGTCAGGGGCCAACTTCGGATTCCCCCTCGGAACCGCGAAAACTAACCGCAAGCCCCGGCCGCTGCAATCCAAGCGGCCGACCCCCGCTTGCAACGCCCCGCGATTCGGCTAATCTGTGCGGCTCGGCATTGGCGATCCAGTGCCCGGTCACGACGACGCAACCGGAGCCCAACGCTCCCTCAAACCACGAGAAAGCACCATGGGCAAAGGCGCCAAAGTACCCAAGGGCATCGCCAAACGAGCCCGCATCTCCGCCAACGGCAAAGTCCGCTTCAGCCGAACCGGCAAGCAGAAGCTCAACGGCCACGAACGCGGCGAAACGCTCCAGGACCGCCGCGGCTACGTCTTCGTCGGCCCCGCAAAAATCAAGCTGCTCGAACGACTGCTGCACCGCCGGCTGAGGCCGGTGAAGTGAATGATGATTGCTGATCGATGATTGAAGCAGCGAGATCCGTTGCTTCCACGCATCAACCATCTCTCACCATTCAGCAAATCAGAACCCCCGTGCCGGGTCCCGAAGCAAGAGCCGTCGCTCTTCCCCGTTCACGCCATCCCCGTCAAGGGAAAAGGAGCCACGCATGCCGCGTGCAAGAAACGGTGCCGCTCGCCGTCAAGCCAAGAAGCGGGTCTTCGCCCAGGCCAAGGGCAATCGTGGGGGTCGTCGCAACCACTGGCGCAGCGTCCAGGAAGCCGTCATCCGTGCCGGCGTCAACGCCTACCGCGACCGTCGCCTGGTCAAGCGCGACTACCGACAGCTCTGGATTGTCCGCATCAACGCCGCCTGCCGGCCGCGCGGCATCTCCTACAGCCGGTTCATCAACGGCCTCAAGCACGCCGGCATCGCGCTCAACCGCAAGATGCTCAGCGAAATCGCCATCCACGACGAAGCCACCTTCGACGCCCTGGTCGAAACCGCCAAGAAGGCCTCGCCCGTCGTCAACGCCGCGTGAAAGCGCCCGTTGACCACACGTGACCGACTCGGATGACTTTCAGCCCCCAGCCGCGTCGATCGACGCGGTTTTTCTTTGCCCCTTGCCCCCGATCCCACCATGCACGCCGCCCCCGATCCCAACGCCCCCGCCTCCGTCGTCACCGGCTTCGACGCCCAGCTCGCCAAGGACACCTGGCGCATGTTCCGCATCATGGGCGAGTTCACCGACGGCTTCGAGGTCATGAACTCCCTGCCGCCGGGCGTCTCCATCTTCGGCTCGGCCCGCACCCCCGAAGACCGCTGGGACTATCAGTCCGCCATGCAGTGCGCCCGGAAACTCTGCCAGAAAAACTTCGGCGTCATCACCGGCGGCGGCCCGGGCATCATGGAGGCCGGCAACCGCGGCGCCTTCGAATGCGGCGGCACGTCCGTCGGCCTGAACATCAAACTCCCCCACGAGCAGGCCCCCAACCGCTACCAGACCCACAGCATCGACTTCCGATACTTCTTCGTCCGCAAGGTCATGTTCGTCAAGTACGCCTGCGGCTTCATCATCTATCCCGGCGGCTTCGGCACGATGGACGAACTCTTCGAGTCCCTCACGCTGATCCAGACCCACAAGATCGACCCCTTCCCGGTCGTCTGCATCGGACACGACTTCTGGGACGGCCTGTTCGACTGGGTCCGCGCCACGCTCCGCGACGGCTACCACACCATCGGCCCCGACGACCTGGACCTGCTCACCGTCACCGACGACGTCGATGAGGCCATCAGCATCATCGAATCCCATTACGACCCCCGCAAATATCGCGAGGGCGTGGATTCCGCCCTCCCCGGTGCCACGCCCATGGCCCGCAAGAACGCGGAAGACCGGCCCGAGGCGATCTGAAAGCTCAGATCCAGCAGCTTACCCAGATTCACTTCCAAGGCTTTTTGACGCGATCTTTCACAACTTTCACGATTCAACCTTGTGTCGGGCCTAAACGCGCGATATTTTCATAAGAGTTGCGTTGGTGCTGGCCGGGACTGGTGAGCATCTCGCGTTTTGACCCGTATACCTTTGGAGGAGACACAGCATGAAGAAGATGGCAACCCTGTTCGGCGTCGCGGCTGGCCTGTCGATCGGTTCGATGGCCCAGGCGGCATTCGTCGTCGACGCATCGACCACCCCGACCGCCAATTTCGGCTTCGGCGGCGACACGACCACCGCGGGTTCTTCCACGCCCAGCTTCGCCGTCGGAGCCCCCGCCGGCTCGATCTTTGGCGGCAACGGCGTCAACTCGCCCGACACCTATGTGTTCTCGTACACCCCCGGCACCGATGCCGACAACTTCTCGCCGGCTGCGGGTTCGCTGCTGGGTTCGACCACCGGCTTCGGCACC
>CAZIXN010000066.1:0-13331 GCA_964543215.1 uncultured Phycisphaera sp. | reverse complement strand
CACGAGCCACGAGTCACGAGCCGCAAGCCACAGTCACGCACGCGTAACCCCGGCTCAAGCGTGCGGCGATCTAGACTTGTGGGATGTCGATGGGCTCACGCGAGCATGCGTTGTTTGGTGACGAGCGGGAGCCGGTGGTGGGTTTTGCGCGGGTGGCGGTGGAGCGTGGTTTGGATGTGGCCGAGGGCGGGTTGACGTACGCGGTGCCGGCGTCGATGGATGCGGCGGTGAAGCCCGGCCGGCGGGTGGTGGTGCCGCTGGGGCGGGGCAAGGGCGGGGGCACGCCGACGGCGGGGTTTGTGCTCGAACGGATGACGACGTGGCCGGCGGACGACGGGCTGGACCCCGCGAAGATCAAGCGGATTCTGAAGGTGCAAGAGGCGCTGGTGGGTTTGCCCGAAGAGTTGATGGGGCTGGCGACGTGGGTCGCGGCGTATTACGCGTGTCCGCTGGGGATGGTGCTGCAGACGATGCTGCCGGCGGCGGTGAAGCGGCAGACCGGGCTGAGCGTGAAGGTGCTGGTGCGGCGGTCGGCGTTCGCGCGGTCGCTTCCGGGGTCGGGCGGGATGAAGCTGACGAAGTTGCAGCGGGCGATCGTGGATGCGGCGAGCGAGACGGCGTGGGTGACGCCCGGGCAGCTGGCCGAGTCGGCGGGGGCGAAGACGCTCGGCGCGATCAAGAAGCTGATCGCGGCGGGGTTGCTGGAGAAGCGTGAGGTGCGGGTGGTGGATGCGGAGTTGGAGTCGCCGGACCTGTCGCAGCGCGGGGCGGTGGATGTCGAGCTGATGCCCGCCCAGGAGGACGCGGTGGACAAGCTCGCGCGGACGCTGGGGAAGTTCGCGGTGACGCTGCTGCACGGGGTGACGGGTTCGGGGAAGACCGAGGTGTATCTGCGGCTGATCGAGCGGCTGCTCAAGCGGGATGCGCAGGCGGGGGTGGTCGTGCTGGTACCGGAGATCGCGCTGACGCCGCAGGCGGTGGCGCGGTACGCGTCGCGGTTTGCGGGAGCAGGCACCGGATTGGCAACCGGTGCTCAAGGTTCACTTCCGGGGGTGGCGGTTTTGCATTCGGGGATGACGGCGGCGCAGCGTCACGCCCAGTGGCGGCGCATCCGTGCGGGCGAGGCGAAGCTGGTGGTGGGGGCGCGGTCGGCCGTGTTTGCGCCCATCGAGAATCTCAAGCTGATTATCGTGGACGAGGAGCACGACGGGTCTTACAAGCAGGACCAGTTGCCCCGGTATCACGCGCGGGATGTGGCGATTCGGCGGGCGCAGCAGGTGGCCCCGGCGGGGTGTCCGGTGGTGCTGGGCAGCGCGACGCCGGCGCTCGAGAGCTACGCCAACGCGATGCGGGGTCGGTTCGAGATCGTGTCGTTGCCGGACCGCGTGCCGGGCGCGCGGTTGCCGGAGGTGGAGTTGGTGGATCTGGCGGAGGAGCGGCGGGAGCGTGCGAAGCAGAACCCGAAGGATTCGCGGATTCACCTGCTTTCAAGGCGGCTGGAGGATCTGCTTCAGCGCACGCTCGACGACGGCGGGCAGGCGGTGCTGCTGCTGAATCGCCGGGGTTTTGCGAATTATCTGAGTTGCCCGGATCAGCGTTGCGGCTGGCTGATGCAGTGCGACCACTGCGACACGCTGATGGTGTATCACCTTCCCGCGGAGGCGCTGCGCGATGCGCAGGTGACGTCATCCCGGGGCGGGGGCGGGGGCGGGGGTGGGGGCGGCGTGGTGCGATGCCACCACTGCCTGACCGAGCAGCGGTTGCCCGAGCGCTGCCCGGAATGCAGGAAGCGGATCGTGCTGTTCGGCATGGGCACGCAGCGGATCGAGCAGGAGGTGCGCGCGAAGTTTCCCGGTGCGCGACTGCTGCGGATGGACGCGGATGCGATGCGCAGCGGGCGTGATTTTCGGCAGGCGCTGTGGACTTTTCAGACCGGGCAGGCGGACGTGCTGCTGGGCACGCAGATGATCGCCAAGGGGCTGGACGTGCCGAACGTCCGGCTGGTGGGCGTGGTGAGCGCGGACACGTCGATGAATTTTCCGGACTTCCGCGCAGCCGAGCGGACGTATCAGCTCATCGCGCAGGTGTCGGGGCGTGCGGGTCGGGGCAAGCACGCGGGTCGGGTGGTGTTGCAGACGATGTGGCCGAACGACCCGACGATCCGCGACGCGGCGAACCATGATTACGTGGCGTTTGCGCAGCGGGAGCTTCTGCTGCGGAAGGAGGCGGGTCTGCCGCCGCACACGCGTCTGGCGCGGATCGTGGTGCGTGATGTGAAGAAGGTCGAGGCCTTCGCGGGGGTGACGCGGCTGCATCACGCGCTGACGTCGGCGATTGCGCAGCTGGCAATACCGGTGCGGCTCCTGCCGCCGGCGCCCTGTCCGATCGAGCGGATCGCGGATCACTACCGGTTCCAGGTTCTGCTGTTCGCCGACCGTGCGGCAGACCTGCAGCGGGTGCTCACGGCCTTGCGGAACGCGGCGGGCGTGGTGAGCGATGCGCACACGGCCATCGATGTGGACCCGGTGGCGCTGCTGTGAGCGGGTTTTTGAGTAGATTTCGGCATTTTGGTCCGGTGTGTCATAATGCCGTTGGCCGGAGGCGTTGGACTCGGCCTTCCCAGAGTTTCGGAGAAAGACATGCCCGTTCGTGGAAATCTGTATCGAGCTTTGACGCGTGGATCGTTGTGCGTGGCCTTGGCCGCTGCGACCACGTTGGCGACGTTTGCGTTGCCGGTCGTGGACGCCGGGGCGGTGGTGATCCGCGAGGATGTGGACATTTCGTTCATCAATCGATATTCGAATCGTCCGGCGTATCGCGCGGTCGGCCGGATCGACAACGACGCGAATACGCAGGCTCAGTCGCTGGCGGGCACGGGGACGCTGATTGCGCCGCAGTGGGTGTTGACGGCGGGTCACGTCGTCGACGGCAGCAACGCCGAGACGTTCACCGTGCGCAACCAGACCTTCGACATCGTCGGCTGGACCGCGCCGGCGGGCTACGGCAGCGGCTTCGAAACCGACCTCGCGCTGGTCAAGCTGGCGCAGCCGGTGACCCACGTCGATCCGGCGGTGATCCGCCAGTCCAACGTGTTCTCGGAGTTCGGCCGAACCGCGATGGTCGTTGGCACGGGCAAATCCGGCTACGGCAACCAGGGTGTCATCAGCAGCACCGCCCAGACCAACCGTCTGATGACCAATCTCATCGACGGCGTCGTCAACGAGAATCTGCTGGTCACCGACTTCGATTCGCCCTTCGCGAACGTCTCGCAGACCGGCGACGGCACGATGACCCGCTTCGAGGCGGCGCTGGTGCCCGGCGACTCGGGGGCTCCGGCGTTCATCTGGGACGGCACGGGCTTCACGCTGGGCGCGGTCGCGGTGTATTCCGCCAGCCCGACCAACTCGGGGATCCAGGGCGTCTACGGCGAGGTCAACGGCTTCGTCCGGCTCAAGAATTATCTGCCGTGGATCAACTCGGTCATCTCCGGGCAGGTCAACCCGGCGCTGCGCAGCACCAGCGGCAGCGGCATCTCGCGCCCCGGCGGATTGCCCGAGCCCACGACGGCGGCGGTGGCGGTGGCGGCCCTGGGGTTGATCGTCCAGCGGCGACGCTGACCGGGCCTTGCATCGACCTCATCGTTGCGCCGCGGTTGGTGGCTTCGTCAGCGTGCCGGCTTGACCGTTGCGTGTGAGGTGGTCGAGCAGTTCGGCGAGGCTGAGCGTGGCGACGGTGGTGGCGGAATCGCTGACGGCGTAGGGCATGAGCAGGGTGTCGCCGTGGGCCAGGGCGCCGCAGGTGTAGACGACGTTGGGCACGTAGCCGTTGCGTTCGCTTTCCTGCGGGACCAGCAGGGGCTGGTCGAGGTGCCCGATGACTTTCGTGGGGTCTTCGAGGTCCAGCAGGCAGGCGCCGATGCAGTACTGCCGGACCGGGCCGACGCCGTGGGTGAGCAGGAGCCAGCCGCGGGGCGTTTCGATGGGCGGTCCGCAGTTGCCGATCTGGACGAACTCCCAGGGGTAGACCGGTTCGCAGAGGATCTGCGCTTCGTTCCAGAAGTACGGGTTGTCGGACTTCATCATGAACAGGTTCTCGCCGTCGAGGCGTGAGACCATGCGGTAGAAGCCGTTGATTTTGCGGGGGAACAGGGCCATGCCCTTGTTCTGGACGTGCTTGCCGTTGAGGGTGTGGACGGCGACGGTGTGGAAGTCGGCGGTCTCGAACATCTGGGGCAGGATGTTGAAGCCGTTGTAGGCGGTGTAGGTGCCGAAGTACCGGACGCTGCCGTCGTCGCCCACGAAGCGGGTGAGGCGGGCGTCTTCGATGCCGCGTGATTCGTTTTCGCTGGTGGGGAAGATGACGATCTCGTTGGGCTCGGCTTCTTCGGGGATGCGCAGCGTGTAGTTCGAGCGCGCGAGCCAGCGCATGTTGTGGGCGGCCTGGTCGAAGGGGCGGGGCGAGCCGGGACGGTGCTTGACCTCGCTTGCCTTGGCGTCGAGCTGTTCGAAGGTGAAGGGGTCGGGAAGCTCGGCGAGGATGACGCGGGCGGCGTCGGCGTAGGCGCCCATCTCGATGAGCTTGAGGAAGAACAGGTGTTTGTCGAAGCGTTTGTCCGCATCGACGCGCATCTTGGCGACGTACTGCGAGGACAACTCGAAGGACACCTCGCCGGCGGTGGTGACCTGTCCGGTGCGGAAGACGATGGAGGAGACGTGGCCCTCGCCGGTGGCGCGGAGCGACATGATGAAGCGCAGCGTGCCGTCGGGGAGGTTGGACTGGTCGGGGTGGGGGACGACCGAGGGGTTGAACAGCGCGGCGGACTCGATGGTGTACTCCATGGTGAAGTACGAGCCGATGAGCCGGCGGCGGGCCTCGGGCAGGTCGCGCAGGCCGGGGACGTTCGCGGCGATGGTGGCGAAGTGCCGGTCGAAGGCCAGGTCGATCCGGCGGTGGCGGGGCCGGAAGTCGGCGTACACCTCGTCGAGCAGCTTTTCGACGGCGGCGTCGGACATGCCGTGGACGCGGTCGAGGATGCGGTGCATCCGGACGTCGCCGCCGACCGCGAAGAACTGCGGGATCACCCGGCGGTCGTTGGCCTCGAAGCGGATGGGGTGGCGGGTGACGGCGATGGGGGCGGGGGTGGGCAAGACGATTCGCTCGGAGGCGGGGTAAAAAGTCAGCGGGCACGGACGTCGTGTGAAGGCCCGCGGGACACGCAGAAGTTATCGGCGCAACCGCGCGGCCGGTGGCATTTCGGCGCAACGAGGCTTATCGGTCGCGCGCCCGGCGTGCTTTGTGGCGTGCGTGAGATGATTCGTGGCGCGAAACAGATGATTCTTGACTCGGGCACGATACTTCTTGGCGCGGTCGAGATGAGTCCCGGCACGGCCGACATGTTTCTTCGTGTCGCCGGCGTGTATCGCGTGACGCAGGCGTTGCTCGGCCGGGCGTACGGTTTGACGCGCGGGATCGGCGGGTGCTTCCGGGGGTTATTCGGACGGTTCTTCGCCGAACAGGCAACGCCCGACGCGGACGACGTTGGCGCCTTCTTCGATGGCGACTTCGTAGTCGTTGGACATGCCCATGCTCAGGACGTTGAAGGCGTCATCGGTCCATTCGCAGGCTTTGCATTCCTCGAAGAGTTCGCGGAGGCGTTGGAAGACCGGCCGGCATTCTTCGGGATTTTCGACGTGCGGGGCCATGGTCATCAGGCCGCGGCAGCGCAGGTGCATCATCGAGTCGATCTGCTCGAGCAGGTGGATGACCGCCGGGGGCGTGATGCCGCCTTTGGAGGCTTCGCCCGAGACGTTGATCTGCAGGAGGATGTTGATGTCCAGGTCGTGCTTGCTGCCGTGGCCGTGGAGTTCTTCGGCCAGGCGGAGCGAGTCGACGGAGTGGACCAGGTGGACCAGTGGGACGACCTGCTTGACCTTGTTGCGTTGGAGGTGGCCGATCATGTGCCAGCGGACGCGGTCGGGCGGGGAGTCTTGCCGGGTGGAGCTGCCGAGGCTGCGTTTGCGGGCGAGGTATTCGTCGAGTTGGGGGACGCGCTGCTGGAGCTGCTGGACCTGGTTTTCGCCGAAGTCCATGTGGCCCAGGTCGGCGAGCTGACGGACCTGATCCATGGCGGCGTATTTGGTGACGGCGACCAGGACGACCTGCTGGGGCGTCCGGCCGGACTTGGCGGCGGCTTCGCCGATGCGCTGCTGGAGGGCGTGGTAGGACTCGCGGAGCTGCTTGGGATTCTGCGCGGGCGATTGGGCGGGGGACGCGGGCATCGCCGCATGGTACGCGGAGGTCGGAAGCAGCGGCAAGGAACGTGGTGGCTGGCGGCTGGGCCACGGTCAGCGACCGTGGGCTTCTTGTGCTTTCAGTAAGGCGAGTGCCTGGTCGGCGGTGGTGATGCGTCCTTCGAGCTGGGCGTCGTAGGCGGCGTCGAGTTGGGTTTTGAATTGCGGGCCGGGGCGGTGGCCGGCGGCGATGAGCGCATCGCCGGTAAGCAGCGGCGGGGGGGCAAGGCCGATGCCGTCGGCGGCGAGGGCGTGGCGTTCGGCGTCGCGTTCGGCGGCGCAGTGCGCGGTGGCGGGATCGGCGCGCAGGATTTGTAGCGCGTCTTCGAAGCGTGCGTGGGCGTACAGGCGTTTGCGGCCGGCGACGGGTTGGGCGGGGAGCGTCGGCACGCGGTGGAGGATGTGCCGCAGGTCGCGGATGGCGGCCGAGTGTTCGTTGGAGAGGCACAGCGATCGGCGCAGTTCCGACGGCGAAAGCGCAGGCAGCCAGGCGACCAGGCGTGTCGGGTAGTCGGCGTGGTCGGGGAGGCGTCGCAGCGTGTCGGGCGTCGCGCGATCGGCGATGGGGTTGCCGAAGATCGGCGCGTCCAGGCCGAGATCGACGAGCAGTGTGGCGGCGTCGGCCGCGCGTTCGCTGGTTATGTCGGCGATCATGCGCTGGACTTCGTCGCCGATGCGTTCGCGGGCGATGTCGGCGAGTTGGTCGGCGTGGGCGCGAATGGCGTGAGTGGTACGCGCTTCGATCGTGAAGCGGAAGCGCGCCGCGAAGCGGATGGCGCGGAGCATCCGCAGAAAGTCTTCGGCGAAGCGCTGGTCGGGGTCGCCGATAGCGCGGAGGAGGCGGGCATCGAGGTCGGCACGGCCGGCGACGTAGTCGATCACGCCGTCGTCGTCGGCGTGGGGATTGCACGTTGCGGGATGCAGCGGGTCGAGGAACAGGCCGTTGACCGTGAAGTCGCGGCGCTGGGCGTCATGCTTCGCATCGGTGAAGGTCACGCTGTCCGGCCGTCGGCCGTCGGCATAGTGGCCATCGCTTCGGAAGGTGGCGACTTCGGTGCTGATGCGCTCTTTGCCGTGGTTGGTGTAGACCAGCACGACGCCGAAGGCGGCGCCGACGGCGTTGGAGCGTGGGAAGCGTTGCTGGACTTGTGAGGGGGTGGCGGAGGTGGCGACGTCGAAGTCCTTGGGCGTCAAGCCCAGGAGTTGGTCGCGCACGCAGCCGCCGGCCAAGTAGGCGGTGTGGCCGGCGTCGCGGAGGGTTCGGAGGATGTGCAGGGCGGCGTCGCGCGGATCGACAGCCGTGGCCGGTTCCGGAGGCATCGCGCGAGTGTATCGGGCGCGGCGGGCGGTCCCGCGCTTCAGAGGTCGAGTTGGTCCTGCGGCGGACCATCGGAGCCGCGGGAGCGTTCCCGTTCGCCGCGCTCTTGGGAGCCGCGGGGCCCGCGCGGCGGGCCGAAGCCCGGGCCGCGTCCGGGCCCGTCCTGATCAAAGTCCGGTCCACGATCGTCGGGGCGACGCCCCTGCCCGGTGAGCAGTTCGTCGACGGTGCTTTCGACGATCTGGCGCTCGTCGCGGCCGCGCTGCCGGTGTCGATCGCGCATCTCTTCGAGCTTGCGCTCGAAGCGTTGCAGTTCGAGTTCCTTGGCGTCCTGGTCGGCCTCGAAGTGGTCCTTGGCGCGTCGTTCGAGGTCGCGTTTGAGGTCGTCGATGTCGACGTCGCTCTCTCGGCCGGCGTCGATCTGGTTTTGCGCCAACCGGATCTGCTGGGCGATGCTCTGCATCTGCCGGTAGAGCACGAGTTCGCGGACGCGCAGGGCGTAGAGCGCCTCGTCGTGTTCGCGCAGCCGGGCGAGGCGGAGGACTTCGGGGAAGCGCCGCTCGAGAATCATGATCTGCACGCCCGGCCGTGCGTCTTGGGCATTGCGCAGTCGGTCGGCGAGCACGGGGTCGATGTCCTGGAGGACGGCGAGCACCTGCGCGTACTGGCGTTCGAGCTGTTCCTGGCTGAGCCCGCGCTCCTCGGCGAAGCGATCGCGGCGTTCGCGGATGCGTTCGGCGAGGGGTCGGTCGTCGCGCTGCGATTCGCGGGCCTGGTCAGGCTGAACGCGCGGCGGCTGGGCCTGGGCGAGGGACGTGGTCGGGCTGGTGGCCGCGACGAACGAGCCGAGTATCAGGGCGGCGAAGAGGTGAGGCGGTTGGTGGCGGAGCATGATCGTCGGTGGTGTGGATGAGCGACGGCGAAACGGGCGGGTTCAGAAAACCAGATCGGGCGAGCGCAGGAAGGCGTCGAGTTCATCGCGGAGGGCGTCGGCGTCCGGGCCGGTGTTGTATGCATCGGCCGTCGGATCGGCGTTCCACCAGTCGGCCGAGGCGATGGCGAGGGTCGTGTCGTCGGTCAGGCCGGCGGACAGGCCCGTGGCGCGGGCGGCGGCGGCCCATGCGTCGAGCTCATCGGCCAGCCGGGCGTCGAGCGACGCGAAGGCATCGTCCGCGTCCGGGAGCGATTCATCCGGGCCGAGCGTCGGCGGGTTCTGGACGAGGATGTCGGAACCGCTCGGCGGGGGCGTTCCGGTCGGATCGCTCATGAGCGTGATGGCGACCACGGCCCCCGCGAGCGTGAGCACCGCCGCAGCGGCCAGCCCAACGCCGAAGCGCAGGCTTGTCAAGTTTTGCCCGATCCGCCCGGCGACGGCCGGCTCATCCGCCGCGCGGGACGCTTCGCGCATCGCCGCGAGGGTACGGTCGCGTGCCTCAACGGACCAGCCTTCCGACGCCGCGTCCGGCGACAACGCGACATCCAGCGACGCGTCCAACGGCGGATCGATCGGCTCGATTTGCGCGGGGGTCGGGTTGGTCGGCGGGGTGGCGGTCATGGTCGGTGCGTCGTCGTTGCGGGTTGCAAGTCGGGCCGGTGGCAGGCTAACGCGGCGGCGGGGGATGTATTGCGTGATTCGGGAATGGTTCGGGATTCTGGGCGCAGTCAGGGAGTCGCATCGGCGGGCTGCATCATGGCGCGAAGCTTCCTGACCGCCCGGTGTGCCCGCGCGAGCACGGTGCCCAGGGGTTGTTCCAGGGTTTCGGCGATTTCGGCGAAGCTCAGCCCGGCCGTGTGGCGCAGTTCGAGGATGTCGCGGTCGGCTTCGGGCAGGCGGGCGACACAGCGTCGCAGTTGATCGATCTGCTCGGATTGTTCGAGGGCTTCGCGCGGATTCGCGGCCGGCGTCGAGATGCCCGACACGACGCGGGTCTGCTGCTCCGCCCAGCCGCTGGCCCGCTCGGCCGAGCCGCTGGCGGCGGCGGGGCTCATGTCGGTGGGCGTCGCCTGCCGCTTCCGCCGGCGCATCTCGTCGCGGAGGGCGTTGACGGCCACGCGAAACAGCCACGCTTCAAATTTTCCGCGCTCCACGTAGCTGGCCCCGCGCTGCGGGTCGCGCAGCGTCTGCACGAGCTTCACGAACGTCGCCTGCGTCAACTCCTCGGCCAACTCGCGATCGCCACACTTGCGCATCAGCAGCCCGAACACCCGCCGGCCGTACGCATCCAGCAACGCCGACCACGCGGACTCGTCGCCGCGCCGCGCTCGGCGCAGCACGTCGGGCAGCGCGTCGGGCGAGAGGGCATCCGGCATGGGCGATTCCGTGGGGAAGACCTGGACTTGTTGGATCAACGCGAATCAGCCGACATTATTGCCGGACCCGCCGCTTCCCTCGACCGAATCACCCACGCCGGTACACTCCTTCGCTTCATGCCTGTGAATCGCCGTAGATCCAAGAGCCCGGGCGTCACCGACGCCGCGAACGACGAGCCGGCTTACGACCCGGCCCTGCTGGCTGTCCCGCTGGATGTGGGCAACGCCGATTCGGTTGCGGCGTATCTGTGCCGAGCCGCCGAGTTGTGCCTGGATCAGCCACATCGCCGCGGCGCCTCGATCCACCTGCCCGGTCACGGCCGGTTGGTCGTCACCGGCGACCTGCACGACAACGCCCCGAACCTCCAGCGGATCATGCGTCTGGCGGACCTCGACGCCGACCCCAACCACCACGTCATACTCCACGAAATCATCCACGGCGAGAACCTGCTGCACGACGCCGACCTGTCGATCCGCATGCTGGCCCGCGTTGCGGAGATCAAGGTGAACCACCCCAGCCAGGTCCACCTGCTGCAAAGCAATCACGAACTCGCGCAACGCCTCGGTGAAACCATCCTCAAAGACGGCTTGTCCAGCGTGGAGGCATTCAATGTCGGCCTGGATTACCTGTACAACCAGAAAGCCGACGCGGTTGCCGATGCGCTGAACGCGTACGTGGACGCGCTGGCGCTTTGCGTACGTTGCGCCAACGGGGTCTTCATCGCCCACTCGCTGCCGGCGCCGCGGCGCATCGAGTTCTTCGACAAGGAGGTGATCGAGCGCGTCCCCACCCAGGACGACCTGAGCACGAGGGGCTCGGCCTACGACATGGTGTGGGGCCGGTACCAGACCCGAAAGATCATGGACGAACTCGCGGACGCCTGGGGGGCGACGTGCTTCCTGGTCGGCCACCAACCCGCAGACATGGGCTACGAAACCCTGGCGGACAACGGCCTGATCCTTGCGTCGGACCACGGCCACGGCCACGCCGCGGTGCTCGATCTCGCCAAGTCGTACCAGCGCAATCAGGTGTTCGACTGCCTGGTCCCGCTCAACAGCGTGCGGCTGTGAAGCTCAGATCAATTCGGCGAGGGGTCGGCGTTCGGCGACGCTTTCATCCTGTTCGTGGAAGTGCGCGATGTTTGCTTCGCCGGGCTGCCACGACAGCAGCATGGTCCGATCCTTGTGGTCGCAGGGGAACGCGATCAGGCCACGTTCGAAGTCGCGCAGTTCGACGCCGACGGCGTGCAACTCGTCCACCAACTCGCCGAGCCGGTCCATCGCTGCCTCGTAAGCGGGCACGGCGGCGTCGGCGTCGCCGTCCGCGGCGGGGCGCTGCATGGACTTGCGGAGTTCGAGGATTCGGCCGTACTGCGCCTGCACGTCGCGCACGACCGGCGCGACATAGGCGAGGCTGCGGTCGGCTTCGTCGCGTGTGAAGCGCTTGCGGCCGACGGTGTCGAACGAAATCGCGGCCGACGGCGTTTCGGAGGGGTGATCCGAATGGTCGGGGCGGGGTTCCGGGCGGGCGGCGGGCATGGGCGACCTTCACGGCAGGCGGACGTCGGACGGACGGGCGACGAGGCGGGTTTCCCCCACGCAGTCCGTATCGGCCGGTGGCGGGCGATCCCTGAAATGTTGGGGCCGGATTTGCGGACCTTGAGCCGGCAACGGGCGGCCGGGCCGACGCCCGGCGCGGGTCAGGCCGGCTGGAAGGTCGGGCCGGCCGCAGACGCCTGCGCGTCGAGATCACCGGGCGCCTCGTCGGGTCGCACCTGCATGACCAGCGACAGCAGCAGCGGCACGAGCACCAGCGTGAACACCGTCGATACGACCAGCCCGCCGATCACCACCGCGCCCAGCCCGCGGTACAGCTCCGACCCCGATCCGGGCGTGAGCACCAGCGGCAGCATGCCCGCTACGGAGGTGGTTGTGGTCATGAAGATCGGCCGGATGCGCGTCTGCACCGACAGCGCGATCGCGTCGGGCATCGGCACGCGGAGGCCCCGCGTGTCGCCCGTGTCGCCCAGGCCACGCATGAAGTTGAGGCTCTGGTGAACCAGCAGGATCGCGTTGTTGACCACCACGCCGATGAGGATGATGAAGCCGAGCATCGTCAGCGTGTCGAGCAATTGCCGCGGCTCCCACCAGTGCACGATCGCCAGGCCCAGGAATCCGCCCACCGCGGCCAGTGGCACGGCGAAGAGGATCACGAACGGATAGACGAAGCTCTCAAACAGCGCCGCCATCAGCAGGTAGGTGACCAGCAACGCCAGGAACAGCCGCGACCCGCCCAGCGACGCGAGCGATTCCAGCGACAGGCCCGCCCAGTGGCCGACCATCTGCTCGCGGACGTCTTCGAGTTTGCTGGCGGAGCCGGCCAGACCGATCTCGACCGTGGACGCGATCGCGCCGGAAGCGCGCATGTCCGCGATGATGCGTTGGATTTCGGCGGTCGCGCTTTCGAGCGGGACATCGTCGGGGGGCGTGACTTCGAGCGTCACCGCGCGGCGTTCCTCGATGCGGCGGATCTCCTGCGGCGCGACGGTGCGCTGGATATCCGCCACGGCCGAGAGCGGCACGACGCCCGTTTCGCCCGCGCCGTTGCGGAAGGCCAGCGGCACCTGCGCGAGTTGCTCGGGCTCGGGACGGTCGCCATCGGCGGTGCGCTGCCGGGCGAGGATGTCGATCGCTTCGCCCGAGAGCCGGAAGTCGCCGACGCGCACGCCGTCCACCATCGCCGCCACCGCGGCGCCCAGCGAGGTCATGTCCAGCCCGAGTTCGGTGGCCTTGACGCGGTCCAGTTCCACGCGGACTTCACGCGACTGCCTGTCGAAGTTCTGTGG
Organism: uncultured Phycisphaera sp.; assembly: GCA_964543215.1. Taxonomy (GTDB): domain Bacteria; phylum Planctomycetota; class Phycisphaerae; order Phycisphaerales; family Phycisphaeraceae; genus CAZIXN01. Next base: position 567 of record CAZIXN010000066.1, on the reverse strand, counting down.
TGTCGGCCGGACGCCGGGGAAGCCGTAGAGGTCGCGCATCGCGCCCAGCAGCGCGACGCCCGCGCTGCGCACCTCGTCGAGATTGCTGCCCGAAACCTCCAGGTCGATCTGACGACTGCCCGAAGCCCCGCGGCCGAACAGCGAACTCTGCTGCGCGAAGCCGAAGCCCCACGGCCCGGTGGTCGCCGACCCCAGCAGCGTTTCGATCGGCGCGATGTTGTTCTTGTCGACGCTGGTGGCGCCGTTGAAGATCAGGCCGCCGAAGCTCACGAAGAAATAGTTGTCCAGCGGCGGGATGTTCTGGGCGGGCGTGCCGGTCCTGTCCATCACCGGCGGCAGGCCCGCGAGATCGTCGGGAGATTCTGCTTCCCAGTACGGCCGGATCTTTTCCTCGACACGCAGCCCGATGCCCTCGGCCTGCTCCACCGCGTAGCCCGGCGGCGTGAGCACGATGCCGAACACCAGGTTCTGGTTGCCGCGCGGCAGGTAGTCGGTCGGCGGCATGAGCAGCCACGCCCCGCCGACCGACGCGATGGTGAACAGCGCGATGATTGCGACCCGGGCCGA
>CAZIXN010000065.1:2745-13473 GCA_964543215.1 uncultured Phycisphaera sp. | reverse complement strand
CTTCTTGCCTTCCGACATCGAGAATCTCCTGGGCCAAACGGCCGGTGAAGACCCTCATAATGACTGGTTCAGGTTTCGGGGGGCAGGTCAAAACAACACGCCGCCTGATCAAACACCCATCCACAGCTTCTGACAGTTCCTCGTCAATCCCACGGGTGTGGCTGATCCGCAGCCTTCTTAATCTTGTTTCGACTGCCCCAAGGGCTCGAAGGTCAATCGCCGGAGGTTGAACCCGCCGCCGCACGTCACCCGCAGTTTCTGGACACCCGACTCGAGCGTGACTTCGGTGGTGAGGTCGGTCCAGTCCTGCCAATTTGCGGTGGGCGTGGTCCTTAGCACGCCGGTTGCATCGACACCGTCGAAGGCCAGGCTTAACTCACCTTCGCCGCCGGCGTGGCGGATGGTGAGCGTGTACCGGCCGGCCTGCTGGACATCGACCGTGTACGCCAGCCACTCGCCTTCATCGATCCAGCCGACGGCGCAGCCGCCCTCGGAGCTGGCCTGGATATCGACGCCCTCGCGCGGCCGGTAGAAGCCGTCGATGTTGTCCTCCTGGCTGTCGTGGTAGGCGATGCCTTGCCCGCCGTGGTCGAAGTCGACCGCTTCGATGACGCCGGGGATCACCATCGGTTCGCCGTGAAAGGGTCCGGGGCCGGGCAAGGGGTCGAGGATCGTGACCGGTGCGTCGGGCGCGGCTTGAGCGCTCGAGCCATCGAGCATGACGTAGTTCGTCTCGAGTCGGCCGGCGTGATCCGCGTCGGCGACCAGGCGGTCTTGCTCCAGGTCCGCCACTTTCCGGTGGATGCTGCGCACGAGGTGTCCGCCGCCGCCCACGGCCCGCAGCACGACGTCGCCGTTGGGGCGCTCGATCCAATGGAACATCTCGTCGGGGCCGACGGTCTGACTCACCGGCGTCAACGCGTCGGTGTGCGTCGCGGCGGAAACATACAAGCCGTTGCTGGCCTTGAAGGCGACGAGATCGAGTCCGTCGTCGATGCGCTCGACGATGAAGGTGTCCTCCTGATCGCCCGTGTAGGTGTCCAGGTTGGCGGTGAGGTCGCCCCCGCCGGGAGCGGACACGAACTTCCCACGCCCGCGATCGAAGATGGCGACGGCCGTGCCGTCCTCGGGGATATTCGGCGAGCCTTTGGCGGGCCGGTTACTGCCGGGCTCGTCGGGCGTCCAGATGACGCCGGCCTTTTCGAGGCGATAGGCCAGGCCGGGCAGCTCGGCGTCGTTGGCGGCGAGCCACTGGAACTGCAGCCAGCCGGTGTGATTCGCCTCGAACGCTGCGTTGTACGACTCGTCGCCTTCGATCGAAGGGTCCGGCACCGTGTCGCCCGGCCAGAACTCGGTGCAGAGCGTGGCCGGGTAGTTCAGGCTCGACCGGAACAGAGCGAGACACGCCTCGATGCCCTCGAGGGTCTCGTAGCCGTGCCACGCGATCGCGGCGTTGTCCCATTGGACGCCCTGGGCGGTCAGGGACTTCACGGCGTCGGCGGCGGCCCCCTCGTAGCGGAAGCCCATGTACGAGCACAACAGGATCATCGTGTCCGGCGCGGCCTCGCGGATCGTGCGATACATCAGGACCTGATCGTCCCAGTCCTTCGGGGTCCAGTGGGCGGCGGTGTGGGGCACGGGCTCGTTCTTGGCCTCGTAAAGGACGTGCGTCTGATCCTTGTAGCGCGGGCCATAGAACCGCCAGAAATCCAGGATGAAGTCCATCGAATGAATGCTGCCGTTTTCGCCGTTGCAGCCGATCGTGATGATGAGATAGAGATTCGCCTTGGCACAGCGTTCGACGAGGATGTCGCACCACTGCGCGTTGTAGCCCACCGGATCGGTATTGCCCGACGAGTCGCCTTCGAGGTAGAGGTGGACGGCGTTGAACCCGAAGTCGCGCGCGAGGGCGTCGAGCGATTCCTGTGAGGGCATGAACTTGTCCTGGCTGCCGTACGGATCCCCGCCGTCCCAGGAAAGGCTCACGCCCCGCAGCAGCGTTCCCTTGTCGGTGAGCAGCCGGTGGAAGCCCAGGCTGTTGTCGATCACGGGCCTGCCGCGCTGAGCGTGAGTCTCCGCAGACACGGACAAGAACATCGTCACCATGATCAGCAGATAGGCCGAGGTCGTTTTCATCAGCGATTTTCCTTTGCGGCGGGTCAAGCGGCGACGCTACGGCGACGGCGCGAAACGCAGGAGAGGCCGGCCAGCACCGCCGCAGCGATGGCGGGCTCGGGGACCGCATCTCCGACGAGGTTCGGAGCAGTGCTGCTGCCCCAATGATTGAGGACGCGGTCGAGTTCTTCCTGGTCGATGATGACGGTGGTGAAGCCGACGGCGTTAGCGGTGAAGCCTGTGGTGATGGGCTGGCCCCAATTGTTGAGCACGAGGTCCAGGTCGCCCTGATCGACGGACCCGTCGCCGTTGAAATCGCCCGCCAGCTGCGCGACCCGCTCGAAGGAGAAGTAGTTGAGGTTGATGCCGACGTTGCCAAGCTTCACGAACCGCATGATCTGCACCCCCGGCTCGAGGGTCACGATCGTGGAGACGTCCGCCCAGTTCTGAAAGCCGCCGGTGTTGGGCGCGAAGAGGACGCCGGTTTCATTCACGCCGTCGAACTCGACATAGAACCGCCCGCCCAGGGTGGGAGCCGCGACGCGGGCGGTGAAGAGGTACTCGGCCGGGACGTCGCCCGGCACCTCGATCGTGTAGTCCATCGTCTCGCCCGCCGCGATGAAGCCGACGTTGAAGCCGCCGCCGATGTCCGAGGTGACCTCGATGTCGACATCTTCGAGCGTGCGGTACGCCCCGCCGTTGTTCCCGGGGTCCGCATCCTGATACGCAGCGCCTTCGCCGCCGAGGTCGAAGTCTTCGGCCTGGACGATGCCGGGCACCGACAAGGGCACGCCGTGAAACGGGTTGCCGATCAGCGGGGCGGGCGTCGTACCGGGCGAGGTCACCAGGACGAAGTTGCTGGCGGCATCGCGCCCGTTGTCGCCGTCGGGAAAGAACTTCCCCGACCCGGCGTCTCGACGCAGCAGGTGCCCCCCGCCGTCGTACGCCCGCAACACGACGTCTCCGTTGGGCATGCGGATCCATTCGAACGTCGTGCCTTGTGCGGCTGATGCGCCGTCCGCCGTCAGCGCGTCACCCTCGCCGGCGGTGGTCAGGTACATCCCGTTGGCCGCGCGAAGTTTCACGAGGCGGTCGCCCACCGAGTCGATCGTGAACGCGTCGTCCTGACCTCCGGTGTACTGGTCGAGGCCCGCCACAAGGTCGTGGCCACTGACCGCATCGGTCGCAACGAACCGTCCGGTTCCGCGGTGAAACAAACCTACGACCAGGCCGTCGGCGGGACCATCCAACGTGCCCCGGGCCGGCCACACCGCCTCGGGATCGTCCGGCGTCCAGACCGTGCCCGCGACGTTGATCTTGGCACGGAAATCCAGCAAATCGTTGTCATCAGCGCCCAGCCACTGGAACTGCATCCAGCCGTTGTGATGGCTCTCGTACATGCTGTTGTAGCCCTGGCCCTCGGTGTCCCCGGGGAAGAACTCGGTCGCCAGCAGCGCGGGATACGCCGGATTGCTCTGCATGATGCCGATGGCGTTTTCGATGCCGGCCTTGCTCTCGTAGCCGTGGTGCGCGAAGCCCGCGTTGCTCCAGTCCACCCCGCGGTTGGTGAGCCACTGGGTGCCGAACGTCGGATCGCCGGCAAACCCCATGAACGACCCCAACAACGTGAACGTGTCGGGCGCGTGGCCACGGATCTGGTTGTAAAGCACGATTTGATTGGCCCAGTCGCCGAGCGTCCAGTTGCTGGGCGTGAACGCCGCCGGCTCGTTGTGCGCCTCGTAGATGACGTGGGTCTGATCCTGGTACCGCGGCGCATAAAAATCCCAGAACGACTTGGCGAACTCCAGATCGTGAATCGTCCCGTTCTCACCGTTGTTGCCGATCGTGATGATCAAGTACATACCCGCCTCGGCGGTACGTTGCACCAGCAGGTCCGCATCGGCGGCATTGATACCGACCGGGTCGGGGTTCGTCGATGAGTTTCCTTCGAGGTACAGATGCAGCGTGTTGAGACCAAAGTCGCTGACGAGCGCGTCGAGCTGCGACTGGCTCGGCATGTTCTTCGACAGGCTGCCGTAGGGGTCACCGCCGTCGAACGAAAGGCTGACACCCCGCAGCAGCGTGCCCCGGTCCGAAAGCACGCGCTGGTAGCCGAGCGAACCGTCGACGTAGGGGCGTGCGCGCTGCTCCGCTCGGGCCGGCATCTGAAATCCGACGGAAACCATCAGAAACAGCACGATCCAGGTTTCGCGGACGTTCACAGCCGCTGAAATCGTCAACATGGAATTCAATCCGGGCTTCCAGGCGTGCCGTGCGCGCGGTGAGGTCGTGGTAACCATCGTGATTTACGGCGACTGCGGGTAGACGTTGCGCTTGAGTACCGTGCCGATTTTCTGACTGCTGCCGTGGCCATCCGCCCAGACGAGGTTGGCGCTCTCGTCGCCGGTGTGTCGCCAACGGACCGTCTGGATGCCGATCACGTTGGTGAAGTCGCGGTTGAAGCGCACGTTGATCGGCTCGTCGGGATCGACGCCGGAAACGTTGAGGTAGTCGGCGCTCGTCTTGGTGGGTTGCGGGGAGCCGGCTTGCGGCGGATCGATCCGGTCCAGGCCCGCGAAGGTGTGGCCTTGCGGAATCCGGCCTTGAAACGTGCCGCTGTTGGCGTACTGCGTCGAGTCGGCGAGCAGCATCATTTCCGATGCGTTGGTGAGGCTGTCGGTCTTCAACCAGGTGAGGCCGGATTGCACCGTGCCCGGCACGCCGCTGACGCGGGGGAGCACCATGACGTTGGCCCCGTAGGTCGCGTCGTGGATGTCGGTATCCACTGCCGCTTCCGGACACCGCAGCGCGTCGGAGAACACGACATCTTCATTGCCGATCGCGCCGGGGCCGAGGAACGGCTGGATGGGCTTGTTCTCGATGAGCGCGCTGACGATGCGGAACCAGTCGTAGCCGGTGGTGCCGAAGAATTCCTGCGGGGGGTAATACTGGTTGAAGTCGTTGTTGTAGACCGTGACGGCGATGCCCATCTGCCGGATGTTGGAGAGGCAGGCCATGTTGCGTGCGGCGCTTCGCGCGGCTCCGAGGGCCGGCAACAGCAGCCCGATCAGCAACGCGATGATGGAGAGGACCACCAATAGTTCGATGAGGGTGAATGCGCGGGCGTGGCATCGGGGCATCGGCGGCCTCCTTCAATAGACCTGGATCGAAGATGTTTCCGGCAGGAATCGGTGGACTCTGAAAGAAAGCCCCGGACCGCCGTTGGGCGGCCCGAAGCTGGAGGAACACGCGGTTACCGACTCCGACGCCGCGTCAGCGCCAGCCCACCGAGACCGAGTAAAGCCGCAACCGCGGGCTCGGGAACCGGGCTGCCGGAAAAACTCGGGGCATTGCTGCTGCCCCAGTTGTTGAGCACGCGGTCGAGTTCTTCCTGATCGACGTTGGCGGTGGCGAAGCCATCGGCGTTGGCGACGAACCCCGCGGTGCGCGGCCCGCCCCAGTTGTTGAGGACCAGGTCCAGGTCGCCCTGCTCCACCGAGCCGGAATCGTTGTAATCGCCCGCGAGCAAACCGCCGGTGATTGGGGGGATCGTGACATCAAAGAATGTGGAGCCGATGCGGATCTCATCGACCTGGAACGGCCCGTTCTGGCTGCCGATCCGCAGCTCGTCGATCTGCCGGATACGGTTGCCGTCGCCGTTGAGCAGGTTCGGGTCTTCGTTGAACTGGTACGCGGCGATGTCCGGGGTGGTGGGCAGCGTGCCAAGCGTGGGGTTGATGAACAGATCGACGAAGTCGTCGTTGCCACCGGCACCGATGGTCACCTTCGCGACCAGCAGCGTGTCCGTGGTGGCATCGCTGCCGGCCACCGCCACCGAGCCGGAGGCACCTTGATCAAGCCCCCACGTGTTGCTGCCGGCTCCGCCGACCTTGCCGATATAGAGCTGCTCGTCGCCGAAGAACTTCACGAGCGACACGCCGGCGAAGTCGGCGTTGGCGTCCGCCCTGGCCAGGAAGCTGATCCAGTGCTCGCCGGGGGCGAGCGCATCCTCGGGCTCGCCGGAACCGTTCGCGGCGTTGAGATCGAAGCTGTAGAAGCCGAGATTGAAGCCGGTCACCGCGGTGCTGACGTGGTTGCCCGACGTGGGCAGTTGCCCCTGCGGGTCGGTCAGGCTTCCGGGCAGGATGAACGAGCCGGTGCCGGGGGCCGCGCCGTCGAACCAGAGGTTGGTGCCGAACCCCAGATCGGCCCCGCCGAGCGCGTTGAGATCGAATCCTGCGGGGTAACTGTTGTCGTCGAACGTGATTTCGTGGGAAAGCTGCCCGTGGGCCGTCACGGTGAGGGCCAGGCCGCAGAGACTCGTCAACGCGGCACGCTGAATGAGATGGGATGAAGGAAGACGCATGGTTGGATTCCAAAGGTGGTACGGGTGAATGGAGTCGAATGAAGTTTCGTGGTGACGCAGGAATGAACGGTTGGTCGGCCGCGACGGCCGTCGCGACCAGGTCGGGCTTCACCGCCGAGCCGACCCGGCGTTGCGGCGACGACGGCCCGCCAGAACCATCAGCGACGCCAGGGCCGCCGCGGTCGCCGGCTCGGGAACCGCCGTGAAGTTGATGACGGGCCATTCGCCTTCTTGCCCGGCTTCGCGGGCGGTGATGAGGTACGCATCGAAACCGGTGGCGAACGTGTCGCCGGCGTAGCTGAGACGCAAGAAGACGTATTGGCCGGCGTTGGCGCCGTCGGCGTACGAATCGTTGAGGAAGGCGAGCAGGTTCGCGTCGCCGGTGGCGTCGGTGTTGTTGTTGGGGGCACCGACGAAGCCGGCCGAGCTCGCGGGCGTCAGGAAGCTTTCCTGAATAAGCGTCGCGGTCGGGTCGATCGCTGACCCAACGTAGAAGTCACCGGGAACAATGGCCGGATCCGCGTCCACGCGCACGCCGTACAGATCGACATCGGTCACCGTGTTGTCGCCGATCTGGAAAAGCATCACGCCCAGGTCGGCGGACGTGAACGGATCGACAACGGCGCCCAGGTCAGGGAGCTGGAACGGCAACACGCCCGTCGTGAGTCCCGGGCCGAACCACTCGCCCACCTGAATCCGGAAATTGCCGAAGGTGTCGGGATGAACCTGCGGCCAGGGGGCAGAAGGCGGCAGCACGTCGCGCACCTCAAGAAAGCCGTCGTTCGCATCCGCGAAGATCACGCCGGCCGAAGCTTCGGACGACGAGATGAACGGCAGCGCCGCGGTGATCAGCAGGGCAGAGAGTGTGGGCCGAAACGTTGGTACAGGGCGAGACGTGGACATGGCGAGTTCTCCTCAGGTGAGTCACGGAAGCGGCAGAGTTGCCCAAAGACGAAGCCCGCGGACAGTCCGCGGCGAACACATTCTAGCCGAAGATCGGCCGCATTGCAAGTGTGCAGAAACAGATTGCGTGAATTTTTTCCATAATCTTCGCCAAATCAGGGACATTTTTTCTGTTTTGCATTATAGTTGCGTTGTCTCTGGAATGCGTTGCACGGCGTTCGCCGGCTTCCGAGAGTGCAACGCGGCGGTGCCCGGCGACGCCGGAGTTTGCCGACCATGCGGGACCGCAAGCCGACGCCTCATCTACTTCCTTGACGGACTCTCCAGATGCGACCCAGACCTTTCTTCCTCAGTGTCTTCTCGGCGGTATTCCTGCTCGCGTCGTCAACGAGCCCGTTGAGCCGTGCCCAGACGCCTCTGCCCTGGGTTCAAGCGAAGGGGTCGAAATTCGTCGATCCGACCGGCCAGGAGGTGACGCTGCGCGGATGCAACATCGGCAACTGGTTGCTCCTGGAAATGTGGATGCTGGCGATCGATCACGCCCAGTTCCCCGATCAGTTCGCCTTCGAAGCCAACCTCCGCGAGCGATTCGGCGAGGCCGAGAAAGACCGCCTCATGGAGGTGTACCGCGAGCATTGGATCACGCCGCGCGACTTCGAGATCATCCGGTCCTTCGGGTTCAACGTGATCCGGCTGCCGTTCAACTACCGGCTTCTCGAGGACGACCACGCCCCGGGCCTCATCAAGCCCGACGGCATCAAGTCGCTTGACCGCGCGATCGACATGGCGGAGGACGCGGGCCTCTACGTCATCCTGGACATGCACGGCGTGCCGGGCGGACAAAGCATCGATCACCCGACCGGCCGGGTCGGCCAGAACAAGCTCTGGGGCGATCCCGTCTACGCCGACCGCACCGCGGCCCTGTGGAAAAAGATCGCGGAGCGCTACCGCGACCGCAGCAGCGTCGCCGGCTACGACGTGATCAACGAGCCCTACGGCGACTGGGGCCAGACCGATGTCCGGCCGAAGCTGCGCGACATCTTCGAGCAGATCTATCACGCGATCCGCGAGGTGGATGACCGACACGTCATCTTCGCGCCCGCCCCGATGTGGGGCGGGCTTGGGTTCTACGGCAACCCGCACGAAAACGGCTGGACCCACGTCGCCTTCACCGAACACCACTACCCCGGGCTGTTCGGAAGCGATCCGAGCCTCAAGACGCACAGCAACTTCATCCACCGCGACTTGCCGGCCAAGCAGGCGGAACTCGAGGCCGTCCAGACCCCGATGTTCATCGGCGAGTGGAACCCGGTCTTCGAACGGCTCGGCGGCGGCGACCTGATGCGCCGCTACTTCGACGAGTACGTGTCCTACGGCTGGGCGGCGACGATCTGGTCGTACAAGATTCTGCACCGCGAAGGCGGCGTCATCGACGACAACTGGTACATGGTGAGCAACGCCGAGCCGCTGAATAGGCCAAACTTCGAGACGGCTTCCAAAGAAGAGATCGAAGCATATTTCAAGTGGTTTGGCTCGATGGCATACGTCATCGACGAGCCGATGCGACAGGCCCTCACGCGCCGCGAGCCGGTGCCCGTGGACCTGCCGGTGCCGCCCCCGCCGATGAAGGAAGCGCCCTCCCACGACGCGATCCCGGGCTGGACCGCGACCGACGTGGGCGGCGCCTTGCCGGGCGGACAGCGGCGTGACGGTGCGCGTGGCATGACGATCTACGGCGGGGGTCGAGACATCTGGGGCGCGGCCGACGAGTTCCGCTTCGTGTCCCGCAGCGTCTCGGGCGAATTCGTGCTCACCGCCACCATCGATTCCCTGGGCGACACGCACACCTACGCCAAGGCCGGGCTGATGGCCCGGGCGGACCTCTCCCCCGACGCGGCGCATGTGTTGCTGCACGTCATCCCGAGCGGGCAGGTCGTGCTCGGCCGACGTGACCGGGCCGGGGCCGGCATGACCGAGCTGCGCGTGGACTCGGACGTGTTCCCGGTCCATCTGCGGCTTGCGTCGACCGAGGGTCAGATCCGTGCCGCGTATTCCACCGACGCGACGACCTGGACGCCGATCGGCCAAGCCTTCCCCGCTCAAGCCCTCGGCGAGGTTCATGAACTCGGCCTGGCGGTGCTCAGCCACGACGCCGGGGCGCTCACCGAGGCGCGGTTTTCCGAAGTTCGGCTGAAAAAGATGCCCTGAAACCCGACCCCCTACCCGCGGCTGAATGGGCCGCCCGCCCTCGAATCCTTTCTCGTGTTTAATAGTTGGAGAAACATGGCCACCGTCCGAGATATCGCAACCAACGTGGGCGTCTCCGCCTCGACCGTCTCACGATCGTTGAGCGGATCGCCCCAGATCAGCGAAGACGTCCGCGCGCGGGTGCTCAAGGAAGCGAGGCGGATCGGCTACGGCCGCGTGAAGAACTCGTCGCAGTCCGCGGCGGCGACGACGCTGGGCGTCGCGTTCCTGAACCAGTTCGCCTGGCCGCACTTCACCGGGTACGACTCTCTGATCTGGGCCGGCATCATGCGCGGCGCCCAGGACGCGCAATCCGATGTCACCTTTGTGGACCTCAAGCAGCGGGCCCGGGGGGAGAGCTACCGCGCCTTCCTGCGGAGCCGAGGCGTCCACGGCCTGATCCTGCGCGTGGACAGCGAAACCCGCGGGGTGGCGAACGACGTCGCCGCCGACGGCGTGGATGTGGTCGTGATCGCCGACCGCTACGAAGAGGCCAACGTGGGCTTTGCGTACTTCCGCTCGGGCGACGCGACACGGCAGGCCGTCGAGCACCTGATCGGCATGGGCCACCGACGCATCGGTTTCTGCCGGAACCTGGTGCTCGACCACGACCACCGGGAGCGCCTCGCAGGCTACGAAGCGGCCCTGAAGAACGCCGACATCGAAATCGACGAACAGCTCCACATCTCCCGGCCGGCGGACGTGTCCGGCGGGGCAGCGGCCCTCAACGCCTTCCTTTCCAGCGCCAAACCGCCGACGGCCGTGTTCTACACCGACCCCATGATGGCGGTTGGCGGACTGCGTCGCGCGCTCGAGTTGGGCGTGCGCGTTCCCGACGAAATCTCGATCGTCGGGGTCGATGACGGCGACGACAGCCGACAACTGACGTACCCGATCTTCACCGCCGTCCGTCAGAACGCCTCGGAATTGGGAGCCCAGGCCGCGCGTTGGCTGGTCCAGCGCTGCGAAGGCGAGCGCGAAGCCGACGAGGTGCTGCGTCTGGTCCTCGATGCTTATCTGGAGGTCAACCAGTCCACGGCCCCGCCACCGGACACGCCGGTCCGCGTCATGCCCAACGGGCGACGCTGGGACTGACC
>CAZIXN010000065.1:0-2645 GCA_964543215.1 uncultured Phycisphaera sp. | reverse complement strand
GAGCAGCAGTACTACCACCCCGATCAGGTCCTGGTTTACGACGGGGGGCTGCACCTGTGGGCCGAACGCGACGACCAGTGGACCCACGGCCGGAACTACAACTCCGGTCAGGTGCGCAGCTGGCAGGAATGGAGTCACGGCCGGTTCGAGGTCCGCGCAAAAGTCCCGTACGGCCAAGGCTATTGGCCGGCAATCTGGCTGCTTCCCCGCGAAGCGCCGTGGCCTGCCGGCGGCGAGATCGACATCATGGAAGCCCGCGGCGACCTGCCTTACCGCGTGAGCAGCGCGTTGCACTGGGGCTGGGACGCCAACTCCCGCCAGTACCGGTCTCAGGCCTACGAGAGCGGAGCGAACTTTCAAGCCGGCTACCACGACTTCGCGGTCGAGTGGGAGGTCGGCACGGTCCGGTTTTACGTCGACGGCGTGAATCACATGACGCTTTACGAGCCGGATGTGGGCATCCCGGCCACGCCCAAAAGCATCGTCCTGAACCTCGCGGTCGGCGGCGACTACTCCGGCCCGCCGGACTGGACGACGCCGTTCCCCGCGAGTTTCGACATCGATTACGTCCGCGTCTGGCAACGCCAGGAAACCCCGGCCCCGCCGATCTCGTTGATTCGCGACGCGGGCTTCGAGGATAACGGCGGCACACTGGAAGACTGGACCGCCTTCGGGAACCGCTTGGGCAACGTCGCCTCGGACTGGGGCACACCGCGCGACGGTGAGCGGTCGCTCAAGCTGTACGGCCAGTTCACCGGCGTTGAAAACCACGCGGGCGTTTTCCAGAGCATCGAAGTCACCGGCAGGACCGTACTCACGGCCGGGGCTCACGCGCTCATCCGTTCCGAGGACTCGATTGCCGGCACGGGCAATCAGGCGCAGATGAAGATCGAGTTCTATCGCGAAGCCGGGGCCGCATATGGCTCTTCGGCGTTCCTGGGCGAATCCATCGCGACACTCGCGGACGGTGGTTCCCGGGAGGACACCTGGCAGTTCACCGAACTGTCTGCGGCCACGCCCCGAGAAGCGGTCGAGGCGAGACTCACGTTCGCCTTTCTCCAACCCGGAACCAACGACCCCGGTTCGGTGTTCATCGATAGCGTTTCCCTCGCCATGTCGATGGCGGGCGACTACAACGACTCGGGTTCGGTCGAACAGGGCGACCTGGATCTGGTCCTCAACAATTGGGGCGGGCCGCGTCCATCCGGGGCCGGCGGGTTCGTCGCCAACGCTGATGGATTCACCACGATCAACGTGGATCAGGAAGAGCTCGACCGCGTGCTGAACAATTGGGGAGGTTCCGCCGCCGCTGCCTTCCGCGGCAGCAACGTTCCGGAACCTCTCGCAGGAGCCATGGTCACATTGTTGGCGTTGTTGCGTTGGCGGCCTCAAGCCGACAGCTCAACGCCGTGCAGGCGTTGAACGTCTGGCACCGCCCGTTCCGCGATCGCGGTAGCGATGCGGCCGGGTGCGTGTGTTCCCGCCCCCGTTACCGCCGCGAGAGGTGGAGCTTCAGGACCCTATGTTGGGACGATGGACTCTCTGACTCAACTTGCGCTGGGGTCGGCGGTGACGGCCGCGTGTGTGCCCGCGGCGCACCGCCGAGCGGGCCTGCTGATCGGGGCGTTGCTGGGCACGCTTCCCGACCTGGATGTGTTTCCGCTGTCGCTGTTGGACCTTGACCCGGTGCAGCAGATGACGCTGCACCGCGGGGCGACGCATTCGCTGCTGGTGTTGCCTTGGGTTGCCGGCGTGATCTGGTGGACGTTGCGGGCGTGGTGGTCGCCGGTGCGCGAGGCACCCCGAAGCTGGTTGGCGGGGATCCTGCTGGCGCTGGTGACGCATCCGCTGCTGGACGCGATGACCGTTTACGGCACGCAGGTGTTCTGGCCGCTGCCCGCGTCGCCGGTGATGGGGTCCAGCGTGTTCATCATCGACCCGCTCTACACGCTGCCGCTGCTGGCCGGGTGCGTCGGCGGCGGGTGGTGGCGGCATCGGCCGGCGGGCACGCGGCTGCTGGCCGCGGGGCTGCTGCTTTCCACGGCGTATCTGGGCTGGTCCTGGACGGCCAAGGCGATGATCGAGCGGCAAGTCGCCGCCAGCCTCGTCGGCACGGGATGGGAGGCCGCCCCCCGATTCAGCGTGCCCCAGCCGTTCCAGACGATCCTCTGGCGGGCGGTGGTGATGACGCCCCAGGGCTACCTCGAAGCCGAGCGTTCGCTCTGGGCCGACCGCGGGCCGCTGCGGTGGCGTCATCACAAGGCCGATGACGCCCTGCTCGAAGAGCTCGCCGATGTGCCCGCGGTCCAACGGCTGGCATGGTTCAACCGCGGGTTCATGCGGTTGGCGGAGCAGGACGGCCGAGCCATCGCGACCGATCTGCGAATGGGTGCCGAGCCGAACTACGTCTTCAACTTCATCGTCGCCGAGCGCAACGCGTGGGGGCAGTGGCAGAGCATCCGGCCACTCCAGCAACCCCCCCGCTTCGGAGACCGCGACCTGTCGCGCCTGTGGCAACGCATCTGGACCGAGCCGAGCGAGGAGCTGTCAAATAAGTTCTGGTAGCGGTCGAATCGCCGGCAGTAGCGGTCGGGACGACGCCGCCCGCGTGCCACCCCTCACCGTCTTCGGCCCCCGGAACCCCG
>CAZIXN010000064.1:0-13999 GCA_964543215.1 uncultured Phycisphaera sp. | reverse complement strand
TCAGGTCGCGCTGCGCAAGATTGAAGCACGCGATGCCGATGCTCGGCGGCTCGGCCCGCTTGAGCAGGTCGTCGACCAGCTGCACGACGCGCTCGGCCTCGGCGGGGTTCACGCGGTCTTCGTACGTGCCGTCGACGCGGTGCAGCGTCAGCGGCGCGAAGCGCGCGTTGCGGTTGGGGTGGCCGGGGATCGCCTGAAGTCGGCCGCTGTAGAAGTACCGGTTGGAAAACTCGATGAGGTCGGCGTTGCGGCTGCGGTAATGGACGTCGAGATAAGACTCTTGAACATCGAGATTCAGCGCCGCGGCGAGCAGGTCTTCGACTTCGGTCTGCTGCGCTTCGAAAAGGTCATCCTCGTCCTTGATTTCGACATCGTCGCTGGTGGACAGCGCGGCCTCGAAGAAGCGCGTCGGCGGGAGTTGCTTCGGGTCGCCGGCGATGACGACGCGGTGGCCGCGGGTGAGCACGGGCAGCGCTTCTTCGAGTCGGCACTGCGAGGCTTCGTCGAAGATGACGACGTCGAACAGCGGCGTGCGCGGCAGGCACTGCGCGACGGTTTCGGGGGACGCGAGCCAGACGGGGCAGAGGTCGAAGACCGGGTCGCCGCCCCCGGAAGAGGTATCGGGAAGCCCGCGTTCATTGAACGCGGGCTTCGGGTCTGCATCCTCGTAGGTCGCGTTTTGGCCGACTTCGATGACCTGGCGGAGTTTCATGGCGCGCTGACCGCGGACGTAGAGGCGTTGTCGGACCGAGGCCCCCAGCGCGTTGAGTTTGGTGCCCGTGCCGACGAGCAGGCGTTGTTTCTGGAGGGAAACCCAGCGGTGTTGGATGGCATCGACGGCCTTGTCGCGGCGCTCTTTCTCCAGCTCGGCGTAGCGGGCGAAGGCGTGGTCGATGGCCTCGGGGTCGAGGCGCGACAGCGCGAGGTTGGCGGCGACGCGGGCGGTGAGCGTGTGTTCGATGATGCGCTTGGTGAGCGCGGCGGCGCCCTGGTCGGCGGGGACGGCGGCTTCGAGGAGATTGGCGGTGGCGTCGCGGAGTTGCGCGGGCATCGACGCGAGGGCATCGCGGATGCGCAGGACGGTTTCGAGGTCGTCGAAGGTTTCGTGGAGGCGCTCAAGCGTGGGGAGCGCGGGCTTGCCTTGGGGGGGCTGGTCTTCGTCGGGGGACCCACCCTCGGAGAGGGTGGGCTTCTGAAACGCGCGGAAGGCGGCGGTGGCGTGTTGTTGCCAGGCGTCGGCGAAGAGTTGGGCCTGGTAGAGGGTGGATTCGAGTTGCTGGAGCGCGGTGGAGCGGGCGGGGGTTTGTTGGAGGCCGGCGATAAGCGCGATGCGCTTCGCTTCGTCGAGGAGCGCGACGTTGAGCGCTTCGGCGAGGATGGGGTCGTTGTTGGTGAGTTGCAGCGCGGGCAGGAGGTGGTCGAATTGCGCGAGGGTGCTGGAGAGTTCGGCGTCGGCGGGGACGCTTGACGAGGGTTCGACGCCGGTGAGGGTTTCGACGGCGGCGGCGAGGAGGATGCGGGCGCGGAGGCCTTCGAGGAACTCGGCGAGTCGGGTGGCGTGTTCGGGCGTGCGCCCGAGGCCGTGGGCGCGGAGGATCTTGGCGGCGCGGGATTTGGCCCCCAGCGCGAGGAAGCCCCACCATTTGCCGGCGGAATCGAGGTATTGACGGAGCGTGCCGAGTTGCTCGGCGAGGGTGCGGGGGGTGGGTAGCTTGTCGCGGGTGCTGAGCCAGAGCTCGGCGTCGAGCGGCGTGTCGAGATATTCGCGCCACGGTGCGGCGTCGGTGAGTTTGTCGGCCATGCGGGGCAGCGCAGCGCGATCGAGCGACGCGGCGTGGCGGAGGCGGGTGTCGTCGGGGTGTTCGTGGAGCCAGCGGAGGTGATCGAGCAGCGCGGCACGGCGGTTGGCCTGGGCTTCCAGTGGCTCGGCCGGAAGGAACGCGGGGATGCCGGGCTGAGCGGTGGCGTCGGCGACGCGTGCCTCTTCGACACAGGAGGCGAGTCGGCGGCGGAGTTCATCCACGGGCGTGGCGAGGTAGGTTTCGAGCGAGCCGCCGGCGGCGTGGGTCCAGGGGTGATTCGGATAGACGATGGCGGCGCCGCGTTCGAGGGCGACTTCGATGGGTCGGCGGTGGGTGTCGAGGTCCTGGGCGGTGATGGCGTCGAGCTGGGCACCCGGGAGCGGCGGGGCGTCGATGCCGAGCCATCGGCCCAGGAGGTCGGAGAAGGATTCGGCGGCGAGTCCCGGGCGGTCGTCGATGCGGTGCATGAGCGCGTCGTGGAGTCGTGTGAGCTCGGCGTGGATGTCGGCCATTTCGCGGTCGATCTGCGTGAGCCTTGCTTCGGCGCGAGGGTGGGTCTGGGTCTCGACGAGCCGTTCGAGTTGGGCGCGGATGCTCATGTAGAGGTCGCGCTGGTCGCGGGATGGATCGTGGACCACGGCGCAGAGCGAGGAGAGGCCCAGCGCGTCGAGTCGGTGGGCGACGACGTCCAGGGCGGTGCGTTTGTCGCAGACGAAGAGGATGCGTTGTCCGCGGGCGAGGTGGTCGCCGATGATGTTGGTGATGGTTTGGGATTTGCCGGTGCCGGGCGGGCCGTGAAGGACCAGCGCGCGGTGGGTTCGGGCGAGGGTGGTGGCGCGCAGTTGGCAGGGGTCGGCGAGGGCGACGGGCCGGGGGTTGGTGTGGTTTTCTTCGGGGAAGTGCGGGGGTTGATCCGAGGCTTCGTCGCGTTGCTCCTCAGCCGTCGGCTTGGGTGCGATCACGGCGGTGCGGGCGACGAAGGGCAGGACCGGGCCTTGGAGTTGGTGGGGGTCGTCGAGCATCGCACGGGTGTCGCGGATGAGGCCCTGGTTGCCGGCGGGGAACAGGCCCATGACGGCGACGGGCAGGATGGCGGGGGTGTCGGGCAGGCCGTCGGCGTTGGGGCAGGGGTGGAGGGTGAAGGGGGTTGGGGGTTGGGGTTCAGGCGTGCCCGCTGAAGCGGGCACGCCGGGATCGGGATCGGGATCGGGTTTGGGTCGTGCATCGGGGGGGACGAGGGCCCATGCGTCGACGTTGGGGATTTCGAGGGCTTTGGTGACGAAGTCGATGAGGGTGTGGATTTCGGTCCAGGGCTGGTTGCCTTGGTCGTCGGCGAAGAATTCGTCGGGGGCCTCGACGCCGACGTTGCGGGCGATCCAGGCCATGAGCGCGGGGTTGGGCACGACGCGGTCGGCGTCGGCTGCGTGGCAGGCGATTTCGAGGCCGGGCTTGCCGCCGGCTTTGAGGGTGAGGCGGATGGGGATGAAGGCGATGGGCGCGAGGATTCGTCCGCTGCCGAAGGTGCCCGGCGGGATGGAGAGCAGCGGGTAGCCGACGTTGAGCGCGTGGACGCCGGTTTCCTGAACGTAGGTGCGGGCGTCGTCGGAGAGGTTGCGGAGTTTGGCGAGGAGTTTTCGCTGGGCGGTATAGGCGGCGTGGGACTCGTTGGGCTGCGTGCCCGCTGAATCGGGTCCGCCGGGGGTTTCGTTTTCTTCGGGGTTTTCTTCGAGCTCTTCTTTGGGTTTCCGTTTTTTCCAGAAGCCGTCGGACCAGTCGGCGGGTCGGGAGACGTTGGCGTCGAGGCGCACCGGGCCGGGGGTGCCCAGGAGTTGAACCAGAGCGTCGGCGGGAAGCAGGTGTGCGAAGTCGGCGAGCTGGGTGAGGTCGAGGCGTTGTCGGCTGCGGTTGGGTCGGCAGTTCAGGCCCGGGCCGCGCAGGAGCGAGGCGTAGAGCCGGTCGAGCATGGCGGACAGGACGGCGTTGGGTGGCGCATCGGGCATTTGGGAAATGTATCGGGGTTGGGGGGCGACCCACGGTCGCAGACCGTGGGCTTGGGGGTTTAGAGTTGTGAAATGGATTCTGCTCGGGCACCCCTTGTTCCTGCGAATCCGGCGTCGATCGCGGCGGCGGCGGCGGTGTTGGCCGAGGGTGGGTTGGTGGGGATGCCGACCGAGACGGTGTACGGGTTGGCGTGCGATGCGTTCAATGCGGCGGCGGCGGCGCGGGTATTTGCGAGCAAGGGCCGGCCGAGCTTCGATCCGTTGATCGTGCATGTGGCGGAGGTGGGGGATGTGTGGAGGTTGGTGGGGAATGGACGGGTCGCTGAAGCGACCCGTCCGGGGTTGGTGGGGTTGTTGGGGGAGGCGTTTTGGCCGGGGGCGTTGACGGTGGTGTTGCCGAAACCGTCGGGGATTCCGGGGATCGTGACGGCGGGGTTGGAGACGATGGGGGTGCGGGTGCCGGCGCATCCGGTGGCGCGGGCGTTGATTGCGGCGTTGGGCGGGCAACCCACGGCCCGAGGCCGTGGGCTTCTGCCGGGGGTGGGTGCGGTGGCGGCGCCGTCGGCGAATGTGTTCGGCGGCGTGTCGCCGAGCCGGGCGGAGCATGTGGCGGTGGCTTGCGCGATGGTGCTGGACGGCGGGCCTTGCGCGACGGGCGTGGAGTCGACGGTGGTTCGGCCGATGGTCGACGGGACGGTGGCGGTGCTGCGGTTGGGCGGGGTGAGTGTCGAAGCGTTGATGGAGGTCATCGGCGAGGCGAACGTGCGGGTGATCGAGGCGAGCAGAACGGATGAGCAGGCGGCGGAAGGGTTGGCCTCGCCGGGGACGACGCTGAAGCACTACGCGCCGCGGACGGCGATGCGGTTGGTGTCGGATCGCCTCGAACTTGCGGCGGCGGTCAGTGGCGCCAAACGTGCCGGCCGGAACGTCGGGGTGATGGGCTTCGGGCTGGGCTTGGATCGCAACGGAGGCACGGCGCGGCACCTGGTCAGCGGAGCGCTATGGCGGGACCTCTCAGAAACCGGCGACCTCACCGAAGCGGCGGCGAAATTGTTCGCGTTGATGCATCTGCTGGATTCCCGGGGATTGGACCTGATTCTCGCCGAGGCCGTGCCGGAGGTTGGGCTCGGCCGGGCGATCAACGACCGGCTGCGGCGGGCGTCGCGCTAGGCGTCATCCAATCTCCGCGTTCCGACGAGGGGCGACCGTCACCCAGCGGGGTGCTCTGTCCCCGTCGGACGAGGAGGCTCCTGGGTTCGTGGCGGCATGCCCCGCTCCCTCACGGTCGCGGCTCGTTGTCAAGACATGGAGTCGCGCAATTCATGGGCAAGTCGGCTTGGCCACGCATGAGTTGCCCAGTCTTTGGGCGTGGCTTCAAACGATCCGTCGCAAAAATGAACGGACGTCGCGCGCTGCGATTCGCCGTTGCGGGCCATTGCGGACCCGTTGCGTTCGATTTTTGTCAATTCCCGGCGGGCCGCATGGACATTGGCACCGCGCTTGCCACACTGCACTGCGACCGGATTCCGCCAGGAGTCCATTGATCAGCCGAGTTGTTTCCGCAAGGTCGCGGAACGCACGCCCGGCCCCCGCACCCCGGGGCTAATGCTGGAACACCCAGCCACGCCCCACCCACTGACCGTCGCAGCCAGACGGTCCGGTCACCCCCCTGCTCCTGGCAACACGCTGCGTGGTCTTCGTTGAAAGGAATGTTTGAGATGACTGTTGCTCCCGATGTGTTGATGTCCGAGTCCGCCCCCGCCGGTGTCGCCGTGTCGCACGGCAAGCCCGCCCGCCGTCTGCCTAATCACCCGATCGCGTTGGCGGCGGCGGCCCACGCCGCGCTGTTCATCGTCGCGTCGATCGCGATGATGAGTGAGACGTACATCACCGTGGTCCACCGCCTGTATCTGGCGTTCCTGGGCTCGGGTCTGGTCGCGTGGACCGGCCTGCTGGTCGTGGCCGTCGCGATGCTCGCTTCGCGTCAGCTCGCCAAGCTGGCCGAGCGCTCGGCCGGCCGGGAAGACCGCCGCGTCGTCGGCCGCCTCGCCGCCGCCTGAGCGTCGCGTGAATTTGAACTGTCCTTGAAGCCCGGGGATGGCCATCCCCGGGCTTTTGCGTGCGCCGTGAACGATAAAGCTCAACCCACCTCGCGCCGCTGGAACAGCGCCACCGCCACGCACACCAGCACCAACAGATACAGCACCGCGTACAGCGTCACGCTCAGCACCGGCAGCAGCGTGAAACCCCCGCCCAGGTCGTGGATCATCGAGTTGCCCTGGCTGATCGCGTCGGCGGGCCAGAAGAACTGCAGGTTCGGCAGCACGAGATACGTCAGCTTTGCGCCGAGATACGCCACCATCGCCCCGCCGGTGATGTCGGCGGAAAAAATCGCGCCGATGCTCTCGTACACGCCCACGTCGTGCGGCAGACCCAGCCGCTGATTCACCCAGCCCGACAGCGAATTGCTCGCCAGACCGGCGAAAAACACGCCCACGCAGATCAGCAGCGTCATCAGCTGACCCAGCCGCGTGGACACCGTCACCGCCACGGCCGTCAGCACCAGCACCGCCTGGAAAATCAACCCCAGCCCCACCACGATCTGCACGTTCTTGCCGTCGTGCTCCACGAACTCGTGCAGCGGCGACTGCAACGCCCACTCCTTGCCGAACACCAGCACGCCCAGCAGCGCGAACAACTGACCCACCGCCAGCAGCACCACAAATGTCGAGGTGAACGGCCGGCGATACAGGAAGTTGCTCCCCACCGACACCGCCAACGCCACGAACGCAAAGCCCAGCCCGAACGCAAGCACCGGCCCGTCCAGATCGTCGCCGGCGTTCTGCAGCACCTGATGCCGAAGCGTCAGGAAAAACGCCACCGCAAGAATCCAGTACGCCAGCGCAATCGCCGCGCCGATCCCCAGAAACTTGCCCAGCACGAACGTCGGCCGACCCACCGGCTTGCTCACCACCGTCAGCACCGTCTTGCTCTCAATTTCGTCGCTCAGCACGCCCGTGGCCGTGAACGCCGCCAGCAACAGGCACACCAGCATCACCATCGACAGGCCCATGTCCACGAGCACCTTGTTGTCGCCCTCGCCCGGCTCCATCGAATACGCCGCGGTGAACACGTTGAGGATCAGCCCCAGCACGCCCGCCAGCAGCAGGACCGTGAACACCGGCTGACGGATCGCCTCGACGAAGGTGTTGCGCGCGATGGTGAAGAGTTGACGGAACACGTGGCCGGATCATACGAACCCCACCCCCGGAAGGTTTGTTCCGCAGATCACCGCGAAGCCCACGGCCCTGGACCGTGGGCACCCCCGGTCTTCTCGGACCCTCCCGCCGCGGTGTTGCGCCCGGCGAACCCCAAGCCGCCAACCGGAGTATCATTCGCGGCCCGACCCGGAAGCGACTCCGAGGAATCTTTCACTTCGATCCGCGATTCAAACCGACGCGATGACCGCCGACCAGCTCACCTACCGCCGTGCCGCCACCGCCGCCCTGTCGGGCCTGGCCGTCCAACTCCTGCTCACCGTCGTCGTCGGCGTGCTCACGATCTGGACCGGCTCGCTGGCACTCACCGCCGCCGTCTGGCACCTGCTCGGCGGCGCGATCCTCTGGGGCGCGCTGTGGCTCATCTACCACCAGCACCGCCGCGAACGCATGGAAGCCCTCGAAGCGGAACAGCTTGCCTCCGCTTCCGGGGGCGATGCGACGATGTTCGACGAGGCCGGCCACGAGCTGGCCGTCTCCCGCAAACGCCTCGAAGGCTTCTACCACTGGGGCCTCAACGTCGTGTCCATCACGGCGGCCCTGTTCCTCCTGATCGCCGGCAGCGCCCTGCTCTACGGCGCATGGACAGGCATCCAGCTCGAACCCGGCGAACCCGCCAACGTCGCCGAACTCTACGCCAAGGCCCTGCCCAACGCCGCCGCCAGCCCGCTGGCGCTGATGCTCGTCGCCGGTGCCGCCGCGCTCATCGGCTTCCTCACCGCCCGCTACGTCGCGGGCATGACCTCCGAAAAACACTGGCAACTGCTCCGCGGCGGCTCGGCGTACCTCATGGGCAACGTCGTCGTGCTTGTCGGCGTCGTCGCCGCCTGCGTCTTCGAACTCGCCGGAAACCGCCTGGGCTTTGCCGTCCTCTCCCTGCTCGTCCCCGCGCTCATGGTCGTGCTGGGCCTGGAAATCGCCCTGTCGCTCGTGTTCGGCGCGTACCGCCCCAAGCAGCCCGGCGAAACCATCCGCGCCGCGTTTGACTCCCGGCTGCTCGGCTGGCTGACCCGTCCCGACTCGCTGGGCTCGATCGTCGCCGAGACCCTCAACTACCAGTTCGGTTTCGAGATCTCGCGGTCGTGGTTCTATTCGCTGCTGGGCAAAGCCATCCTCCCGCTGATCGCGGTCGGCGTGGGCGTGCTGTTCCTGCTGTCCAGCGTGGTCATCGTCCCGCCGCAGCAGCAGGCCATCGTCACGACCTTCGGCCGGATCGCCGGCGACAACGCCCTGCGCGAGCCGGGCATCAGCTTCAAAGCCCCCTGGCCGTTCGCCTCGGCGACCAAGTACGAGACCTCGCGCGTCCACGCCCTGCGCGTCGGCTCGATCAACGATCTGCTCCGAACCGGCGCGCCGATGCTCTGGACCAACACCCACGCCGAAGGCGGCGAGGACTATCTGCTCACCGCCCCTGCCCTGGGGGCCGACACCGCGGACGGCTCCGGCTCCGGCACGGCCGGCGGCGGCGTCTCGGCCGGGCTCATCGGCGGCGAACTGATCCTCCAGTGGAAGATCACCGACCTGCTCGCCTACGCCGGAGCCACCGATCCCGCCAAAGCCGCCCACCGCCCGCAGGACTTCCTCCGCGCCACCGCCGAAGCCGCCTTCGCCGAGTACCTCGCCGGACGCGACATCGACACCCTCCTCACCGCCGAACGCCAAAGCGCCGCCGACTTCCTCAAGGCCGACATCCAGCAACGCGTCGCCGGCATGGGCATCGACGTCACCTACGTCGGGCTCTACGGCCTGCACCCGCCCCAGGAAGGCGAAGTCGCCAACGCCTTCCTTGAAGTCGTCAACGCCCTGCTCACCCAACGCACCACCGTCACCGACGCCCAGCGCCAACGCGTCGGCACGCTCTCGGAAATCGCCGGATCGGTCGACCGCGCCTTGGCCATCGACGAAGCCATCCGCAAGCTCGAAGCCCTGCCCCCGGATGCCCCCACCGACACCGTCGCCCGGCAGTCCGCCGAGATCCAGCGCCTCATCGACCAGGCCGGCGGAGAAGCCGCGAGCATCCTCGCCGCCGCCCGCGCCGAGCGCTGGCAGGCCTCGCTGAGCGCCCGCGCCAACGCCCAGGCCTTCCAGTACCAGGCCGCCGCCTTCAACCGCAGCCCCGACTATTTCAAAGCCAAGGCCTACTACGACAGCCTCGCCCGGGTCCTCCCCGGCGCCCGCAAAGTCATCACCGCCGCCGACACCGGCGACACCCTCCCGCTGCTCCGCATCAACCTCGAAGACGAAGCCTCCGGCCTCGACTCGTTCCTCGGCACCGATCAATAACCCCCCCCACCCTCACCCACGAAGCCCACGGTTTTCAACCGTGGGCCGCCCACCCATGCGAAACCGCGTCACCTTCATCCTCGGCCTCATCGTCGCCTTCGCACTCCTGCTCTACGCGGTCACCTACACCGTCCGCTTCGACGAAACCGCCGTCGTCACCACCTTCGAACAGGCCAACGAGGACGACCGCATCAACGAAGCCGGCCTGTACTTCAAAGCGCCCTGGCCCATCTCCAAGGTCTACCGGTACCCCCGAAAGCTTCAGGTCCTCGAGACCGCTCAGCAGCAATACCAGACCGCCGACGGAAAGTCCGTCGTCGCCACCCTCTACGTCACCTGGCACATCGACAACGCCTTCGGCTTCTTCAAGACCGTCAAGGACCTCGACACCGCCCGCTCCCGCATCACCGACCTGGTCGACAACCTCTACGCCCAACTCTCCGCCTACGCCTTCGACGAACTGGTCAACCCCGATCCCTCGAAAATCAAGCTCGACGCCTTCGAGTCGCAAGCCACCCAAGCCCTCCAAGCCAGCGTCAACCAACTCGGCTTCGGCATCACCATCGAGAAGGTCGGCCTCCGCCGTCTGGCACTCCCCGAGGCCGTGAGCGAAAACGTCTTCGCCTCCATGCGCACCACCCGCGAAGCCCTCGCCGCCTCCGCCGAGCAGGAAGGCGCCGCCCGCGCCAACCAGATCACCTCCGAGGCCCAGTCCATCCGCAACCGCATCCTCGCCTTCGCCAACGCCACCGCCACCGCCATCCGCGCCGAAGGCCAGCGCGAAGTCGCCGAGCAGTACGAACTTTTCAACGAAGCCCCCGAACTGGCGATCTTCCTCGCCAAGCTCGAAGCCATCGAGCAGATCCTCAGCCAGCAGGCCACCATCGTGCTCGACGCCAACCAGTTCGACCTGTTCCAACTCCTGCGTGGCAACACCGCGCCTGCCGAATAAATCCAAACCCAGTGGCACGGGCGTCCCGCCCGTGATCGGCCAAAGGCCGACCCCCCAGCCATGAGCGAACACGACCACCATCACGACCACGACCACGCCGGCCACGTTCACGATCACGCGCACACCCACGCGCACGATCGCGCCACCGTCCCCACCGACCCGGCCCAGAAGGCCCTCGCCGACGCCCTGCGCGTCAGCTTCACCCTTCTCAAGGGAGTCATGGTCGTGCTGGTCGGGCTGTACTTCGTGTCGGGTTTCTACCAAGTGCAGCCGCAGGAACGCGCCGTTCAGCTCCAGTTCGGCCGGATCGTCGGCGAAGGCGAAAATCGGGTGAAAGAACAAGGCTGGCACTTCAATTGGCCGTTCCCCATCGGCTCGGTCGTGAAGGTGCCCACCACCACGCAGACCCTCACCATCGCCAACACCTTCATGTTCGAGCTCCGCGAAGCCGACCGCGGCCGCACCTACGCCGAGCTCGCCGGCCAGGGCCGAGCCCTCAACCCCGAACGCGACGGCAGCCTCATCACCGCCGACGCCTCGCTGGTCCACGGCATCTTCAACGTCAGCTATCAGATCAGCGACGCCGCCGCCTTCATCCAGACCGTCGGCGACCTCACCGAACGCCCCACCGCCTTCGCCCACGGCGGGTCCGACCCCACCGACATGCTCGGCGCCGACGAAGTTTCCAACCAGCAGCGCTTCGAAGCGCTCATGCGCACCGCCCTCGAACGCGCCATCGTCCACGCCGCCGCCCAGACCACCTCCGACGACTTCATCGCCGGCCGAGCCAATCAGACGCTCATCCGCACCGAAGCCCAGAACTACCTCGACGATCTGGGGGAGAACGGCCTGGGCGTCAAGCTCGGCGAAGTCACGCTCAACCGCCCCACCGTGCCCATGGCCGTCTACAACGACTACAACCGCGTCAGCCAGGCCGAAAACGCCCGCAGCGAAGCCATCAACCGCGCCCAGACCACCCGCCGCGAAACCCTCGGCGGCGTCGCCGGCGGCGCCGCCCTGCCCGTCCGCGGCGGCAGCGACGGCCCACTGGTCGCGCTCATCAAGGCCTACGAACTCGCCGCCGAAGCCGGCAACACCCAGGAAGCCACCGAGCTCGAAGCACGCATCAACGCCGCCTTCCGCGACCTCCAACTCACCTACGACGACCAGCGATTCGATATCGGCGGCCAAGCCGCCGCCGCCATCAACGCCGCCAAGACCGACCGCACCGCCCTGGTCCGCGACGTCCGCGCCCGCTCGGACACCTTCCTCAAACAGCTCGCCGCCTATCAGCAGGACCCCGACTTCTTCCGGCAACGCCGCTGGGAAGAAACCCGCGCCCGCGTGTTCGACGGCGACGCCGACATCGAAACCTTCGTCGCCCCCACCGGCCAGCTCTACCTCGAAATGAACCGCGACCCCGAAATCGCCCGGCAGCGCGAACGCAACCGCATCCAACGCGAACGCGAAGAACGCGAAAGCCGGAACTAACCACGGATGGACACGGATCGAGCAGGATGCGAGACGAGGAACTTACGCAACAGGTGATCGCAGCCGCCTTTGCGGTCCAAACCAAGCTCGGCTGCGGATTTCTGGAGAAAGTCTACGAGAACGCTTTGGCCATCGAGCTAGCCAAGCGTCAGCGAGACGTTCAGCGACAGCTTCCGATCCAAGTGAAGTACGACGGCCAAATCGTCGGTGATTACGTGGCCGACCTCATCGTAGATCAGCGTGTGCTCGTTGAAGTGAAAGTGGTCAAAGACCTTGCGGACATCCATCTTGCACAGTGCCTGAATTATCTCAAGGCAACCGGCCTACAAACTTGCCTGCTCATGAACTTCGCCAAACCTCGCCTCGAATTCAAACGTATTTCTCTATAACTACCGTGCTTTGCCCTGCCTTCATCCTGCTCGATCCGTGTCCATCCGTGGTCAAAAAATGCCCGACGAGCTCTACATCCAGTGCCTGAAACTCTCCAAGGTCTTCAAGGACTTCTGGCTGCGTGACCGTGTCCGGGCCGTCGACGCGATCGATCTGGACGTCCGCCGCGGTGAAGTCTTCGGCCTGCTCGGACCCAACGGCTCGGGGAAGTCCACCACCATCAAGATGATCCTGGGCCTGCTGCACCCGACCTCGGGCCGGATCGCCGTGCTGGGCAAACTGCCCCGCGACGTCTCGACCAAAGAGCACATCGGCTACCTGCCCGAAGAGTCGTACCTCTACAAATTCCTCAACGCCCGCGAAACCCTCGAGTACTACGGCAAGCTGTTCCATCAGGACCGGCGGAAGCGTCAGCACCGCATCGACATGCTGCTCGAGATGGTCGGCCTCGACAAAGTCCAACGCCGCCCCATCGGCGAATACTCCAAGGGCATGCAGCGCCGCATCGGCCTGGCGCAGGCGCTCATCAACGACCCCAAGCTGCTCATCCTCGACGAGCCGACCACGGGCATGGACCCCATCGGCACCAAGCAGATCAAGGACCTGATCCTCCGCCTCAAAGACGCCGGCAAAACCGTCCTGCTCTGCTCCCACCTGCTCGCCGACGTGGAAGACGTCACCGACCGCTGCGCGATCATGTTCGGCGGCAAGGTCCGCCGCGCCGGCACGATCGACGAACTGCTCACCAAGCAGAACGAAACCACCCTCACCACCGGCGCGCTGTCCGAAGAAGATGAGCAGCGCCTCGTCGCCGCCGCTGAGCAAGCGGGCATCCACGACATCACGATGCGCCGCGGCCGGCAACGCCTCGAATCCTTGTTCCTCGACATCGTCGAAGAAGCGCAGCGCACCGGTCTGGCCACCGCCGGCGCGGGCAACACCGGTAAGGTCGCCTCCTTCCTCACCGAAGCCAACACGCTCGGCGGGATGGATCGGCAGGACAGCCCAGCCGACAACGGCGCAGCACTGCTCGAATCGCTCGTCGTCGAAACGCCCCAGCCGCGCATCACGCCCGCCGAAGCGACGTCGCAGCCACCGCCAAGCCCCGCCCCCGAGCGCAACGACGTCCTCGCCGAACTCACCGGCGACGCCGCGCACAACCCGGCGCCGCCGCCCGCTCCGCCAGCGTCGCGGAGCGACGCGGCGGCGGAAACCAACGCAACGCCCGACCGCGAGAAGCGCGACCCCAACCGCTCCGTCATCGACGATTTGCTGAACTGATCCGCTTGGAACGCGCCCTTCGCCGGCCCCCATGACCCGCAAGCTCCCCGTTTACCTCGGCATCCTCGTCGGCCTGCTCGTCGTCACCGCCGCGCTGGCCGGGTTTTTCGTGGGCACCGAGCAACGCGCCGCCGCCGGGGGCGTCGTCGTCGCCGGAAACGTGCTGCTCTCGGCCTGGCTGGTCTGGGGGCTGTGGGTCTGGCGGCACGTCGGCTGGGTCGCGTGGGCCAGCCGCCTGCTCATCCTCGCGCTGGCCACGCAGCTGATCGCGTCCGCCGCGTTTGCGATCAACCTCCCCGAGCTCGGCACGCTCGCGCTCGGGGCCGGAGGCATGGGCCTGGCGTTCATGCTCGGCCTGATCCTGCTCAAGGCCATGTTCCACGTCGGGCACCCGATCATGGGCGTCGCACGCACGGTGCTCGACGAGGCCATCCGCCAGAAGATCGGCCTGATCTTTGTGGTCATCCTCGTCGTGCTCGTACCCCTGCTGCCCCTGGTCCTGCACGACTCCCGCCTCGAATA
>CAZIXN010000063.1:3842-14057 GCA_964543215.1 uncultured Phycisphaera sp. | reverse complement strand
CGCAGGCCCGACCACGCCCCTGCTGCCGCGACCCCGCTGCGACGCTCCTCCAGGCGCTGGCGTGGTTTCCTGTTCACCGGCCTCGTGTTCGCCTTGAGTTTCCTCTTCCTGCACCACCGCACCCTCGGGACACAGGACGCCGCGCCACCCTTCGCGTGGATCGGACCGCTCTACGTCTGGATCGGCGTGCTGCCGTGGCTGGCGATGTGGTGGGCGGGCGCGTGGGGGTTCGGCGTCGCATCGCGCGGACTGCTCGGCCCACGGCGCGGCAGCGCCGCGCTGCAGTTGGCACTCGGCGGCGGGCTGCTGATGCTGCTGACCTGGCTGGTCGCGCTCGTGACGCTGCATCCCGCGGCCATGCTCGCCCTGCCGATCGCGGGCGTCTCGCTGGGCGTCGGTGCCCGGCGACACCGCTGGCTGCCCGCCCTGCGCTCGGACTCGCCATTGTCGCCGCCGAACGTCCCGCGTTACGCCGACGTCCTCCTGATGGCCTGCGCGGCACCGGCGGCGGCGTATGCCGTGGCGGTCACGTTGCCGGCCGGGACGCTGTGGTCTACCGAGGCGTTCGGCTACGACGTGCTGAGCTATCACCTGAACCTGCCCCGGCAATGGGTCGCCGCCGGCGCCATGATCGAAACCCAGCACGACGTCTACGGCTACCTGCCCAGCCTGATCGAAGTGACGTTTGCCTGGTTCTTCGCGCTGCGCGGCGCGACGCCCGAGGCGGTTTACTTCACGCAGGCGTTTCACGCGACATGGGCGATGCTCGCGGCGGCGATCATGGCGGGTTTCGTCTGGCGGAACGGAAGATCGGTCGCGGCGGCGGCGCTGTGCCCGGCCGTGCTGCTGGCCGTGCCGTGGGTGCTGATCACCTCCACGCTGGCGTACAACGAGGCGGTGGTGCTCGCGCTGTCGGCGGCGGCGGCGTGGCTGGCGCTGGACCGGCCGCGTGTGGGGTCACGCTGGCATACCGGCGTGGCGATCGGCCTGCTCGTGGGCGCGGCGACGATGGCGAAACTCACCGCCGGGTTCATGGTCGCGGTGCCGATCGGGCTGATCCTGCTCGCACGACGACAGATCGGTTCGGCGTGCGTCGCGGGGTTGGTGGGTGCGTTGGTGCTCGTGCCGTACCTCGTGCGTAACGCGCTGTGGACGGGCAACCCGGTGTTTCCGTTTGCCACCGACCTGCTGGGCATGGGTCACTGGACCCCTGCGCTGGCCGAGCGATGGAACGCGGGCCACGGCCTGGCGGAAGAGGCGCACTTCAGCTTCGACACGCTGCAACGGCAATGGCTGCAGAACCTCGGCTACGGCACGCTCTTGGGCACGCCCACGCCGGCCGAGACCAACAACGTCGCGCGGTTTCCGCTGGAGTACGGCTTGCCGGTGCTGTGGATCGGCGTGGCGATTGCGACGGCGATGGCGGTTTGGCCAACCTGGGAAACGGGCAAGAGAGCACGCTTGCACCGTCGCCGAACCCGCTGGCTCGCGCTGGCGTTGCTCGGATGGATCGGGTGGCAAGGGTTCGCCTGGTTCGTGCTGACGCACCAGCAGAGCCGGTTTCTCGTGGTGACCGTGGTGCCCGGCGTGATGCTGCTGGGCGTGGGCTTGAGCTCGCTGCGGCGTGGACGCATCGAGCCGGCCGGGAGACGCGAGGCGTACCGATTGATCCTGCCTCTGCTGATGCTGGGGTTGATGACGGCGACCTCATACGGCCTGCTGTTTTCGCAAACGGTGCGTGGAGTGGCGGTCGACACCGGCGAGCGCGTGCCGATGCCCGTGTGGTTCCTCAGCGATGCGTTCGCCACGCGCGATCATCCGTTTCATCCGTCGTCGCATCCGATCAATCGGCTGCCCGGCGATGCGACCGTCCTGCTCGTCGCCGACACCTCGCGGCTGTTCTACTTGCAGCCGAACCTGGTCTACGCCAGCGCGTTCGACGCGAGCCCGCTGGGTCCGGTGCTCGACGAAGCGCAGGGCGATGCGGATCGCGCAGGGACGCTTGTACGCGACCTGGGCGTGACACATCTCTGGGTTGGGTGGTCGGAGCTGCGGCGGTTGCACGGCACCTACGGCCACGACGAGCGCGTCACCGAAGCCGCCGTCGCAGCGCTCGTGCGCGATTGGCCGGTGGTCGAAGACCTCGGCGGCTCGACGCTGTTCGCGGTGCCGGGGCGTTGAATCAGCGGGCCGCGTTCGCCGTCGGGTATCGTTGCTGGCTCGGGCGACAGGGTCCTGTTTCTTCATCCGAAAGGCTTGGCGATCATGTCCGGAACCGCTTACGACCCGCTGGCCGATCCGCGGGTGCGGGTGATGGATCATCCCCTGGTGTCGCACCTGATTGCGGAATTGCGGATGGCCTCGACGCCGGTCCCGCGCTTCCGGGAAGTGATGGAGCGCATGGGCGAGCTGCTGGCCTACGAAGCGCTGCGTTCAGCGCCGACGCAGACGGTGCAGATCGTCACGCCGCTGGAAACCTGCGACGCGCGGAAGCTGTCGCAGCGCGTCACGCTGGTGTGCATCCTGCGGGCCGGCGCGGGGTTGACGGCGGGGATGCTGCGGCTGATCCCCGAAGCGCAGATGGGCCACGTGGGCATGTTCCGCGACGAAGAGGCGCTCAAGCCGGTGAGTTACTACGACAAACTCCCCCCGACGATCGCCGACGGGCCGGTGCTGGTCTGCGATCCGATGCTGGCAACCGGCGGCAGCGCGATCGCGTGCCTGACGCTGCTCAAGTCGCGCGGGTGCGGAGACATCACGTTCGTCGGCGTGCTCGCGGCCCCGGAGGGTTTGAAGAAGCTGCGGGAGGTTCATCCCGAGGTGCCGGTGGTCGTTGCCGCCGTGGACCGGGAACTCAACGACGTCGGCTACATCCTGCCCGGGCTGGGTGATGCGGGCGATCGGATTTTCGGGACGCTCTGAAAGCAATCCACCGGTGTGGGGATCACGCGAGATCGAGGATGCGTCGCACGATCTGGTCCACGGTTGCGTCGGCGACTTCAATGACGACATCGGCCACGGCGCGATAGATCGGGTCGCGCTGCGCGAGCACGGCGGCGACTTCCTCGGTGACGCTCGCGCTTCGGGTGAGGCTGGGGCGGTCCGCGGCGGTGCCGGCGTCGCCGGCGATGCGCTGCGCAAGCACCGCCGGGGACGCGGCGAGGTAGACCCGCAGGGCGTCGGCCGCTTCCACCGCGGCGCGCCCTGCGGCGTGCCGCGTGACCGCGCCGCCGCCGAGCGCTACAACCCGGCCAGGCAGACCCACCGCATCGGCGACGACCTTGGCTTCGGCGTCGCGAAACGCCGGTTCGCCTTCGCTGCCCCAGATGTCCGCGATGCTCCGGCCGTCGAACCGCTCGACCACCAGCGCATCGGTGTCGAGGAATCGGCACGACAACCGCTCGGCGAGCGCCCGGCCGACGGTGCTCTTGCCGCTTCCGCGGTAGCCCAGCAGGATGATGGTTCGTGATTCGGGCACGCCGGCATCGTACGATCTGGCGATGGCTTCCGATCCGCACGACGCACCCCGGGGCGAGCCGAGCACGTCGCAGAGCCTGCGCCTCGAACGCCTGCGAGAGCGACGCGTCTTCGCGCCGCGCGACGAGTCGCTCGCGTTCATGACCCACGCGTTCAAGCAGGAGATTGCCCGGCCGTTCCGCCAGCTCGAGGGGGTCGTCGATGCGTGGGCGCAGCTCGTGCCCGAAGACCTTCGAAAGCGCAGCCGGCTCGAATCGCTGCAGCGCGGCGTGCTCACGGTGGCGGTCGATTCCTCGGCGACACATTTCGTGTTCGATGAACACCTCCGCCGGGGCCTGGCGGTGAAGATCGCGGAGCTTTCCAAGGGAGCGGTGCTACGAAAAATCCGCCTGCGCGTGGACGGCAGCGCGTTTGCGGACGAGCCCAACGACGACGCAGTGCAAGCTGACGGGCCGTTGGATCCCAGCGAGGATTTCGATCCCGAGTTGCCGCGCTGAGGTGAACGGACGGCTCAGGCGTCGAAGGGGAACGCCCACGGCGTGACGAGCATCGTGACGGTAAAGACGATGACGTTCAGCGGCACACCGATTTTCACGTAGTCCGAGAAGCGGTAGCCGCCCGGGCCGTAAACCATCAGGTGCGTCTGATAGCCGATGGGCGAAGCAAACGCGGCGGAGGCGGCCATCATCACGACGACGGCGAAGGGCGTGGCGTCGACCCCGAGCGTGGCCGCGGTGGCGATGGTGATCGGGAACATGAGCACGGCGGCGGCGTTGTTGCTCATCACCTCGGTGGACACATTGGTGATGATGTAGACGGCCGCCAGCGCAAGCAGCGGGTTATTGCCCACCATCGCGAGGATGCCCGCCGCGACGCCCTGCGCGAGCCCCGAACTGAGCACCGCCTGACCCAGGCCGATCGATGCGCCGATGACGATGAGCACCTGCCCGTCGAGGCTGCGCCGGGCTTCGACGCCGGTGACGCAGCGGGTCAGCCACATCAGCGCCGCGCCCCAGAGCGCCGCGGTGATGGGATTCATGAGCCCCAGGCCCATCGCCAGCACCAGCACCGCGAACACGCCGATGGCCAGCGGCGCACGGCTGTGGCGGGTAGGCGTCGCACCTTCGAGCTGGCTGACCAGAAAGAAGTCGCGGCGGTTGCGTTGGCGTTCCGCGAAGCCGGGCTGGGTTTCGAGCAGCAGCGTGTCGCCGGCGCGGAGGACGACGTCGCCGAGCTTCTGGTTGATGCGTTGGCCGTCGCGCGCGACGGCGATGACGGCGGCGTTGTAGGCGGTGCGGAAGCGTCCTTCACGGATCGACCGCCCCACCAGCGGGCAGGCCGGCGACACCACCGCTTCCACAAGCGAGCGCTGCAACGCCGACCCGTCGATCTTGCCGATCTGGTTCGTCGCCGGCGACAGTCCGCGCAGGTTCCGCAGGTCCACCACCGAATCGACCACGCCCACGAACACCAGCACGTCGCCGGCGTGCAGCACCTGCTCGGGGCCCACCGCCGGCAAGACCTCGCCGCCTCGATCGATCTCCAGCAGGTACAGCCCGGGCAACCGGCGCAGGCCCGCCTTCTCGATGCTCTGGCCCGCGAGCGGGCTGCCGACATCCACCTGCATCTGCACGGTGTATTGCCGAAC
The DNA here is from genome assembly GCA_964543215.1 of uncultured Phycisphaera sp. Taxonomy (GTDB): domain Bacteria; phylum Planctomycetota; class Phycisphaerae; order Phycisphaerales; family Phycisphaeraceae; genus CAZIXN01. The sequence continues at coordinate 8,932 of CAZIXN010000063.1, read as the reverse complement.
GTCGTCGCCCTGTGCGAGCACCGACGCTCGGTCGGGCAGCAACCGCCGGCCGATGGTCAGCATGTACACCAAGCCCACCAACGCCGCCGGCGCGCCGACCCACGCCAGACTGAACAGGCCCAGCCGCGGCGCGTCCGGCCCGCTCTGCCGCAACAAGTCGGCCACCACCAGATTCGTCGACGTGCCGATCAGCGTGCATGTCCCCCCCAGCACCGCCGCGTAGCTCAGCGGGATCAGCAGCTTCGAGGGCGCCACGCCACAACGCCGGCCCCAGTCACGGACCACCGGCAACAACATCGCGACCACCGGCGTGTTGTTCATGAACCCCGACAGCACCGTCACCGGCAACGTCAGCCGCGCCATGGCCCCCACCGTCGTGCGCGGACGACCCAGCAGCGGACCGGTCAGCCGGTACGTCGCGCCCGTCTGCGTCAACCCCGCCGCCACCACAAACAACGCCGCCACCGTCACCAGGCCCTCGCTGCCGAAGCCCGCGACCAACGCGCCGGGGTCCGGTAAACGGTCGCTGAACAGCCCCAGCCCCGACAACACCGTGAGCGCACCGAGCAGCACGACCTCGGGCCCGACGACCGAACGGATCAACGCCGCCAAGGTCGCCAGAAGCAAGATCGCCACAGCCCAGGGTTCCCAAGCGTCGAACATAGAACGTCTCTTCCGCGTCGCTCGAACAATCCGCACCACCGGCACACCCCGCAACCATTGCGGGACGCCCGGCCGGGCAGTATCCGTCATTCTCCGCTTTAACGTGCCGACCTCAAGCCGACGCCCCGATCGCTCGATACCAGCAGACAGAGACTTACCACGGAGGTTCAGTACGACATGTCCAGCTCGGTCCGCCTGATCTGCCCGAATCTCAAGTGCCGCTCGATCCTGTCGGTCCCGCAGATCGCGCGCGGCAAGACCGTGCGCTGCCGGGCCTGCGGCATGCGGATCGGCGTCCCGCAGGGCACCGCGACACCGCCCTCCGCATCGGCGAACGCCGAAACACCCGCCAAGAAGAACTGATCACGCCCGGACAAGCTCCCGGAAAACAGGTCCAACCCCGCGTCGCTCACGGCTTGTCGTCGTCATCCAACAGCTCGATCACCGGGGCATCGTCGTCCCCATCCTCCGCATCGTCGAGCGTGAACGCGAACGCGCTGCTGTCGTCGGGGCTCGGCCCACGCGACAGGTCGATCCCGTCGTCGTCGTCGCCGTCGTCGCCGTCGCCGCCGATAGACGCCATCGCCGCGGCCAGCTCGTCGTCCGCATCGAGGTCGGCCTCGTCGGCGCGGTCGGGGTCGCTCGACGCATCGGCGAGCGGTTCGCCCGCACCGTCCAACTCTCCGGGTTCGAGGCTCAGCGCCGCCGCATCGCCGGGGTCGGCCGCCGCCGCAGCCCCACCGCCGCCACCCACGGCCGACGCCGGCTGCCCGTCGATCACCAACGTGAACCGCACCGGACCGACCTCGACCTGGTCGCCGGCCACCAGGTCCGTGTCCTGAATCCGCTGCCCGTTCTTGAACGTGCCGTTGCTGCTGCCCAGGTCGCGCAGGCTCACCCGGCCATCCTCCACCCGGAATTCGCAGTGCAGCCGCGATACGCTGGTCAGCGGGATGCGCAGGCCGCAACTGTTCTTGCGACCCACCGTCGTCGGCCCGTCGGGCAGCGGGAAACGCCGCCGCGAACCGTCGGCCTTGATCATCATCAGCACCGCATCCATCGTGAACCCCGCTGCAACAGGAAAACCCGAGAATACCCCGACCCCCCCCGCCGGGCAAGACATCCGCACGCCCGCGGTTCAACCCGGCTTGACCGAAGTCGATGGCCTGTACCTGCATCTGCCCTTCTGCTTCCACAAATGCCACTACTGCGACTTCTTCAGCGTCGTCACCACACGCGACGCGGACCCGCAAGGCGACGACCCCCAGGCACGATTCACCGACGCCCTGCTCGCCGAGCTGTCGCACTGGGCCCACGGCCACGGTCGCGTCGGGGCGATCGACGACCACGACGCTCCGGCCATCGCACCGCTCAAGCCCGCCACCGTTTTCGTCGGCGGCGGCACACCCACCTACCTCCGACCCGAACTCTGGTCCCGGCTGCTGGGCGCGCTGCAGGAACACGGCGTCCTCGACCGCGTCGCCGAGTTCACCGTCGAGGCCAACCCCGAGACCGTCACGCAAGAGCTCATGCACCAGCTCGCGCAAGGCGGCGTCAACCGCGTCTCCATCGGTGCTCAATCCTTCGATCGCAGCAGCCTTGAGGCCCTCGAACGCTGGCACGATCCCGACAACGTGCCCCGCGCCGTCGATGCTTGCCGACAGGCCGGCATCACGAACTTTTCCCTTGACCTCATCTTCGCGATCCCCGGCCAGACGCTGCCCATGCTCGACCGTGACCTCGACCGACTGCTCGCGCTCGAGCCGCGACACCTCTCCATCTATGGCCTGACCTACGAACCCCAGACCGCGCTCACCGCACGCCTCCGCGTCGGCAAAGTCACTCCCATCGACGAAGACACCGAACGCGCCATGTACGACCGCGTCATGACCCGACTCCACGACGCCGGATACGAACACTACGAACTCTCCAACTGGGCAAAAACTCCCAGCTCCCGGACGGGTCGCTTCAGCGACCCGTCCTCCCCAAACACCCGCTGCGCCCACAACCTCCACTACTGGCACAACCGCCACTGGCTGGGCCTGGGCCCCGCCGCCGCCTCCCACATCGCCGGACGACGCTGGCGCAACGCCCCCAACCTGCCCGCCTATCTCGCCGGCTCCCCCACCCCGCCCCGCGTCGACGAAGAGTTCCTCCCCAAAACCCAGCGCGTCGGCGAACGGCTCATGCTCGGCCTCCGCCTCGCCGACGGCATCCCGCTCGCCTGGATCAACGAACACATCCCGTCCGAAGACCCGCGTCACGCCACCATCGACGAAGCCAGCCAACTGTCGCTGCTCGAACGCACCGACACCCACCTCCGCCTCACCCGCGCCGGCCGATTCGTCGCCGACACCATCCTCGCTCGATTGCTCTGAAACGTCGGCGTTGCGGGGACTACTCGATCAGCCAGTAGTACCGCGCGTTGTCACGCAGCTGAAAACGACCGGCCGACGGATCGCCGTCGTCGATCGCCGAATCCACCAACGAAACGTTGCCCCGCGTGTCGATCTGATCGCTGGGCCACCACACGCCCACGCCGTGTTTGTCGATGTCGTTGAACTTGCCGATGTGCCAGAACCCGCCCAGCGGCGTCTCCAACGGAAACTGGTCCTTGCGCTTCATGTGCTCCAGCAGCACGCTGGGCACCCGGTCGCGGGCAGCTTGCGCCGGCAGATCGCCGTGGTCGGCGAAGTAAAGCGTCGCCGCCTGCGTCAGGTCGCGCAGCTGCGACTCGAACGTGGCCTTGGTCGCCCCTTCACTGGCCATCGTGAACTTCGGAATCACCAGCGCCGCCAGGATGCCCAAGATCAGCACCACGATCGTCAATTCGATCAGCGTAAAACCCGACACACGACCGGAGATGTTGCTTCGCATACAGGCTGAATCGACCAGCGAACCAAGGCCGGCCAAACCCGAAGTTCTCGGACCCGCCTCAGTCCAATGCATCCAGATCCGCCTGCTCGATCGGCCGACTCACGACGTACCGCTCGTCCATCCAGCGCCCCAGATCGATCTGCCGACAACGCGCCGAGCAGAACGGGAAACTCGGTACATCCTTGCCCGCCACCGGCGATTTGCACACCGGACACCGGTCCGAGGGCGCCACGCCACGGTCATCGTTCGTTTCGTTCATAACGCCTCCACCTTAGCCCGCAGCGCCGGGAAACGGGACCGCCACGAACCGCTCGCCGTGATCGTCACAAACCGTCGATCTTCGCTGGCGTGCTCGATCGACACGTGCAGCACATCGTCGCCCAACGCCTCGGCGATCCGCGCCGCCCACTCCACCGCAAGCACCGCGCCGTCGCGCATCTCGTCGGACCAGCCGATGCTTTCGAGTTGGTCCGCTGAATCCAGGCGATACGCATCGATGTGAACCAGCACCGGAATGCTCTCACTGCCTCGGACTTCCGGGGGCGGGGGGTACTCCTGCACGAACACGAACGTCGGGCTCGACACGTCGCGTGGGTTCAAACCCATGCCTTCCGCCAGCCCGCGCACGAACTGCGTCTTGCCCGCGCCGAGTTGCCCGTCCAGCGCGATCACATCGCCCGCCACCGCCAACCCGCCGATCGCCTTGCCCAGCCTCACCGTGTCGGCCAGCCGCTCGCTCGTGAATCGCAGGGTGTCTTCGCTCATGCGCCGCGATGCTCCCAACCCAGTGCGGACGCATCCACCATGGTTCCGTGAGCGTCGAGAAAACGCACGCCGCCCGACGCGGTCACGGTCCCGATGCGTGTGAGCCGCACGCCATCCAACCGCTCGGGCAGCGCCACTTCCGGGCGGGCGGTGAACAGCAACTCGTAATCCTCACCGTCGCCGAGGGCACGGCGAACATCATCGACTCCCGCACGCGTCGGCACCGACGCCAAATCCACCGTCGCGTGCTTCACGAGGCGGGGCAGGTCCATCGCCAGGCCGTCTGAGAGGTCCATCATCGAACTCGGCCGCGTCTCCGGGCTGCTCGCCAGCGCACGCGCCAACGCCAGCCGGGGCGTGAAGTCGAGGTGATGCCCCGTGCCGTCGGCGTTCAGGGATCCGCCAAGCTCGCCGGACACCCACACTGCGTCGCCGAGCTTGGCCGTCCGCCGCCGCACCGGCTCGACGCCATCGGGCTCGGCCAGCACCGTGACCGTCAGGCTCAGGATCGCCGTGGCGCTGCGGTGGATCGCCACATCCCCGCCGACGATCGGGCACGCGAACGCCGCCGCCGTGGCCTGCAGGCCGCGCACCAACCTTTGCGCGAACGCTTCGCTCGTGTCGCCCGGCAGCTGCGCCGCCACCACCGCCGCCACCGGTTTGGCCGCCATCGCCGCCACGTCCGACAGATTCCGCGTCAACGCTTTGCGCGCGATCTGCTCCGGGCTCGCCGCTCCCAACGTGAAGTGCACACCTTCGATCAGCGGGTCCACCGCGATCAGCAA
>CAZIXN010000063.1:0-3742 GCA_964543215.1 uncultured Phycisphaera sp. | reverse complement strand
TTGAACGCCTCCACCACCGCATCGAAATCCGCCGTGTACAGCAGCCGATCCCGCAGCGACAGCTTGCCCACCGCCCCCTCCACGAGCGCTGCCAGCGCCGCCTCCTGATCCGCCTCAAGCTTCGGCGCTTTGCCCGCCGCGCGGCCCAGCCGGGGCAGCTTCCCCGCTTTCCGCAGATTGTGCAGCCGGTGGAATACCTCCGCTCTGGACACGCCCGCCGCGTCCCTTCCTTCGGGCCCGTACATGCCGACGTACAGCCGCTCGAAATCCTCCGTGTACGGCAGATCGTCCAACGTCCGCCCGACCTGCGCGTACACGCTGACCAGCAGCGACTCGTCGCTCATCTCAAAGAGCGCCCCGCTCACGATCCCGGCTCCGCCTCGCGCGCCGTATCACGCGGCAACACCGACATCGCCAGTGCATCCAACCTGCCCAGCGCGGTTTCGCTGCGGCCGCGCAGCCAGACGTACGGCACCAGCGTCAGCAGCGCCACCACCAGCCCCGCCGCCGTGGTGATCAGCGCCTCGGCGATGCCCGCGCCCACCTCCCGCGGATCCACGCCTCCGCCGACCCCGCCCGCGCCGGACGACACGCCCATCCCGCCGAGCACTTCGAAGCTGTCGATGATCCCCAACACCGTGCCCAGGATCCCCAGCATCGGCGACGCGGTAATGATCATCGACAGCGTCGGCAGGAACCGCTCCACCGCCGCCCGCCGCGTCTCCACGTTCTCCGCCAGCCGCGCATCGGAACGATCGTCCGACGCCTCGATCACGTCCCGCAGAAACGCGCCGAACAGCGGGCCCGCCTTGTCCGCATGGCCACGCGCGCCGGCCGCTTTGCCCTCACGCAGCGCCGCCGCCGACCGCCGCGCCGCCGACCACGCCGACGACCGACCCATCGACAAAAACCACCAAAGCCGCTCCAGCGACAGCGTCAGCGACACCACGCTCAAGCCAAGCAGCGGCCACATCACCGGCCCGCCACGCTCCATGATCGACCACCAGGCATCCGGCATCGCCCCAGACTATCCGCCCGGCCGCGCACGCGGCGAACGCACGCTCTCCCAACCCGCCACGCAATAGCCGAAACCGTCGTGCGTTGGACCTGTTGATGTTGATCCGGATCACGCGGGCTTGGCCGGCCCCATTTGTGTGACGGGCACCTTCTCGGTGCCGCCGCTCGCTGACGTTCCCTCCAATCACCCTTTCAAGGAAACCTGCCATGTACGCCTCGCCTTTGACCCGGAACTTCGGACACCTCCTTTCCGCCAGGCTTTTCGCCATGCTCTTCACCGCCGCCTTGTTCGCCGGCACCGCCACGTCGTCGTTCGCCCAGAGCGACGCGCCCGACCGTCAGCCGCCGTCGCCCGAAGCGATCGCACAGCGCACGATCGACCGCATCAACGACCTCGCCGACCGCTGCGAATCCCGCCTCGATGAGTTGGAAGCCAAGACGCTGGACCGCATCGCCGACTTGAAGAACTCGGCCGGCGACAACCAGGAAAAGGCGATCGCCGCCGCCGCCCGCCGCGGAGCCGGAGCGATCAGCAAGACGGCCGCGGCGTGTGTCCGCTCGGTCCGCAACAGCGCCGTCCGCGCCGCCGCGGCCATCGAGCGCCTGGGCGGCGACCCCGCCCTGTCCGCCAGCGTCAAGGACGCCGCCGAAGCCGCCATCCGCGACATTCGGGCCGCTCGACAGAGTGCCGTGGACGCGATCAAGGACGCGGCCGGCATCGCCCTGGACGTCCCCGCCGAGTAATCCGGCCGAGGCTCATCGAACACCCTCCCACGGCCGTCGGCAGCCCGCCGACGGCCGGTTTTCGTTGCTTTCCGCACGCTGCGCCCCGCGCGGCGCCGGTGCGCCGGCGACAAGAAATTCCGCCCGATTCAGGTTGACGCCGGGAATCGCCGACCTATGCTGTAGCTTTCATCCGGTTATCCGGATTGACGGATGAACGGTCCGCCAGCTCGGAACATGCCCCAGACCCCCGTGATCGCCCCACCCGCCCAACCCGACGCCGTGCTCACCTGCATGGCCACCCTCGCCGACGCCACGCGCGTCCGCTTGCTGCGGCTTTTGGAGCAGGATGAGCTGGGCGTCTCGGACCTCTGTGTCGTCGTGCAGATGCCGCAGTCCACGGTGTCCCGGCACCTCAAGGTCCTCGCCGACGAGGCCTGGGTCACGCACCGTCGCCAGGGCACGACCCGCCTGTACCGCGTCATCGCCGACGAACTGTCGCCCACCCAGCGCGACCTGTGGACCCTCACCCGAAAGCACGCCGCCGACTGGCCCACGCTCCGCCAGGACGCCGCCCGCCTCGCCGCGCGACTCGCCACGGGCACCGGCCGTCGCGCCGCCTTCTTCGCGGGCCTCGCCGCCCACTGGGACGCCACCCGCGACGCGACCTACGGCCCCAACCTCAACGCCCACGCCCTGGCCGCCCTCCTGCCCGCCGCCATCCGCTCCCTCGCCGACTTCGGCTGCGGCACCGGGTCGCTCCTGCTCGCCGCCGCGCCGCATCTCGACGCCGCCCACGGCATCGACGCCTCGCCCGAGATGCTCACCGCCGCCAACTCCCGCGCGGCCTCGCACGAGCTCACCAACATCAAGCTCCACGAAGCCGACCTCGCCGACACGGCGCTCCCCGACGCTTCGCTCGACGCCGCAACCTGCGTGCTGGTGCTTTCCTACCTCGAGCCAGCCGATCAGACGGGCGTCCTCGGCGAGATTCTCCGCGTCCTCAAGCCCGGCGGCACCGTCGTCGTCCTGGACCTGCTCGCCCACGACCGCGACCACTTCCGCCGCGACATGGGACAGGCCAACAACGGCTTCACCTCCCACCAACTCGCCGCCCTGCTCATCGACGCCGGCTTCCACAACCCCGTCACCCACCTACCCCCGCCCCACCCCACCGCCACCGGCCCGGCCCTCCTGCTCGCCCGCGCTACCGGTTCCTGATCCCACCCTAAGCCCCGCATCTCGATGCGGGGCCAGCCTCTAACTCCCAAACCCCTTTCCCCAAGGAAGACTTCAGAACATGACCGCCACCGCCACCCAGACCGTCCCCACCGCCGAGACCCGCGGCAACCTGACCTTCAAGGTCGCCGACCTCAGCCCCGAAACCGTGCAGTTCGGCCGGACCGAGATCCGGCTCGCCGAAGAAGAAATGCCCGGCCTCATGGCCTGCCGCCGCGAGTACGGCCCCAGCCAGCCCCTCAAGGGCAAGAACATCATGGGCTCCCTGCACATGACCATCCAGACCGCCGTGCTCATCGAAACCCTCGTCGAGCTGGGCGCCAACGTCCGCTGGGTGTCCTGCAACATCTTCAGCACTCAGGACCACGCGGCCGCCGCCGTCGTCGTCGGACCCTCCGGCACGGTGGACAACCCCAAGGGCGTGCCCGTCTTCGCCTGGAAGGGCGAAACCCTCGCCGACTACTGGTGGTGCACCGAACGCGCCCTGGACTTCGGCGACTTCCAAGGCCCCGACCTCATCGTCGACGACGGCGGCGATGCCACCATGCTCATCCACAAGGGCGCCGAGTTCGAAGCCGCCGGCAACGTTCCCGGCCCCGAAACCACCGACAACACCGAATACAAAGAAGTCCTCAAGCTCCTCGCCCGCACCCTCAAGGAAACGCCCAACCGCTGGACCAAGGCCGCCGAGACCTGCAAGGGCGTCTCCGAAGAAACCACGACGGGCGTGATCCGTTTGCGCGCGATGGCGAAAGATGGCGCG
>CAZIXN010000062.1:0-14189 GCA_964543215.1 uncultured Phycisphaera sp. | reverse complement strand
GATGGCGAAGGACAGGTCGGCGACGGCGGTGGTGTCGCCGTAATCGACGCGCACGTCGTCGGTGAGCAGGACGGGATCGGGCATCCGTGAACGGTACGTCGGCGGGGCGCGGGATGTTTCAAGGTTTTCGGATCAGGCGTAGTGCGTCCATAGCCGAACCACTTTGATGGTGTGCTGGTCGGGGTGAACGGCGTAGACGAGCCGGTGTTGGATGTTGATGCGGCGGGAGTAGAGGCCGGCCAAATCGCCGCGCAACTTTTCGTACGGCGGCGGCTGGACGAATGGGTCCTGCTCGAGGAGCGTGAGCAGTCGCTGGGCCTTGGTTTTCAGGCCGCTGCCCGCCAGTTTTTTGGCGTCGCGTTTGGCTTGCGGGGTGAAGACGATCCGCCAGGTCACCAGCCGGGGTCCTGGTCGCATTGGTCAAGCGGCGTGTCGCGGCCTTCGATGAGCGACTCGCGCATGCCCGGGACCGAGAGCAGGTGGAGCGTAGCTTCGATGGATCGCCAGTCTTCTTCGGACAGCAGGACGCCGGCGCTGGCTTTGCCCTGGATGTGAAGAGGCTCGTGGGACTCGGCGGCCTGATCTAGCAGGTCGTCGAGGCGTTCGCGGGCGTCGTCGGAGGTGATGCGGGTCATGGCGTTCCTATGTGAGTTTACCCGGCGAGCGCGGCGGCGAGGCGGGCGAGGACCGGGGAGAGTTCGGCGAGCGCGGCGGGGGTGATGGATTGGGCGCCGTCGGTCCAGGCGTGTTCGGGGTCGAGGTGGACTTCGATGGCCAGGCCGTCGCATCCGGCGGCGACGGCGGCGCGGGCCATGGCGGGGACGAGGTGGGCCTTGCCCGTACCGTGCGACGGGTCGATGAGGACGGGCAGGTGGGTGATGCGTTGGAGTTCGGGGACGACCGAGAGGGACAGCGTGTTGCGGGTGTGGTCTTCGAAGGTGCGGATGCCGCGTTCGCAGAGGACGACCTGGGTGTTGCCGCCCGAGAGGATGTATTCGGTGGCTTGCAGGAGTTCGTCGAGGGTCATGGACATGCCGCGTTTCATGAGCACGGGCTTGGGCTGGTCGCCGCAGGCTTCGAGGAGCTTGAAGTTCTGGGAGTTGCGGGTGCCGATCTGGAGCATGTCGGCGTGTTTGGAGACCAGGGCGACGTCCGAGGGGGTGAGCACTTCGGTGACGACGGGCAGGCCGGTTTCAGCGCGGGCCTGGGCAAGCATTTTGAGGCCGTCTTCGCCGTGGCCTTGGAAGGAGTAGGGGTTGGTGCGTGGTTTGAACGCGCCGCCGCGGAGGGCGTGGGCACCGGCGGCTTTGACGGCTTGGGCGGCGTCGATGATGGCGTCTTGGCCTTCGACGCTGCACGGGCCGGCGATGATGGGGACGACGCTGCCGGGCTTGGCGTTGCCGAAGGACACGGGGTTGCTCTGGGTGTCGGGTCCGCCGATGGTGACGGTGGAGCGTTGCTTGGGGTCGGCCTTGGCGGCGAGTTTGTAGGGCGGGAGGACGGCCATGACGCGAGCGACGCCGGGCGCTTGCTCGAGTTTGGAGCCGTCGAGCTTGCGGTCGTCGCCGACGGCGGCGACGACGGTGAGGTCGGTGCCGACGATGGGGTGGTCCTTGAGGCCCATGTCGCGGACGAGCGCCTGGACGTGCTGGACTTGGCTGGGCGTGGCGGTGGGATGCATGACGATGATCATTGGGGAGTCCTGAGGGATGAGGGTTGAGTCGTGAGCGGTGAGCCTTGCCTGGTGAGCCTTGAGTGCTCCCTGCCTCGAGACTCACATTTCAAGACTTGCGATTCGCAACAAAAAACCCCGACGCTTGCCGCGTCGGGGTTTGAAGGTTTCGCAAGGCACGGGGCCCGAACGCTCAAACGGCTGCCGACGCGGCACGGGGCCGAGTAAACCCGAAGTAGCCGTCAAAATAAAGCGATGCGGACATGCGTGAAGTATGACGCGGAATGGCGGGTGGTCAAGCGGAAATCGCGGAGTCGCCCACGGATTGAATCCGTGGGCTTCAGGGTTCCGGCTTGCGGTGTTTGAGGAGTTTGGCGGGGACGCCGCCGGCGATGGTGAACTCGGGGACGGATCTGGTGACGACGGCGCCGGCGGCGACGACCGAGTCTCGGCCGATGGTCACGCCGTCGAGCACGGTGACGTTGGCGCCGAGCCAGGCGTGGTCCTGGAGGTGGACGCCGCCCTTTTCGATCATGGGCTGATCGAGGATGGGGATGTCGGTGCGGTCGGTGCCGTGGTTGCCGCCGGCGATCATGTAGCAGTGGCCGGCGATGAGGACCTTGGTGCCGATGGTGAATTCGGTCTCGCTGATGAGCGTGCAGTTGCAGGAGATGTTGACGCGCTGGGCGAGGATGAATTTGCCGCTGTTGGGGCCCATCGACTTGCAGGACAGCACGGTGTTGCGGCCGATGACCGAATCGGCGCCGATGTCGATGGCGATGTCTTGCGAGCCCTTGGCGTCGAGGACGGCGTGGTCGTCGAGGATGACGTTGTCGCCGAGTCGGATGCGGTGCGGGTGTCGGACGGTGACGCCTCTTCCGATGACGACGTTGCGGCCGGTATGGCCGAGGAAGGTTTTCCAGAGCTTGCGGCGGAGGAGGATGCCCAGCGCCCCGGGGAGGTTCTGCGTGAGCAGCATGACCAGCTCGAACCACGCGAGTTTGAGGATGGACGTTTGCCCGAGCACGAGCAGCATGTACTTCGTGAGCGCGCCGGTGGACTCGTCCTTGAGCATCGCGCGGAGCTCGGAGTCGGCGTGGACCTGGCCGATATGTGCCGCGGTTTCGGGTTGAGTGGTGGTCGCGTTCATGGGGCTCGGGGCCCCGCATGCGGATGCGGATGCGGGGTTTTGGGTTTACGCGGCGATTTGGGTTTCGTCGGGGAGGTGTTTCACGGCGGCGTCGTACCGGGCCCGGTCGGCGATGGGGCCGATGAGGCCTTGCTCGGCGTACCACCTGGCGGTTTCGTAGACGCCGGCGGCCATGGAGAACTTCGGCTGAAAACCCAGGAGACGTTTGGCTTTGGCGTTGTTGAACGCGCGGGCCTTGATATAGAACTCGCAGCGCCGGGTGTGCAGCGGCGGGTCGATGTTCAGCGGTTTGCAGAGGGTTTCGCAGGCTTTCGCCGCGAGCAGCAGCGGGCCGAGCGGCCAATGGATTTTCGGGGGTTTTCCGCCGACGGCGGCGGCGACGAGTTGGACGAAGTGGTTGAGGCTGATCCAGCCGTCGCCGCAGAGGATGACCAGTTCGCGGTGCGCGTTTTCGTGGAAGCCGCAGAGGATGATGCCGTCGACCAGGTCGTCGATGTAGGTGAACTGGTAAGTGACTTCGCCGGAGCCGAACATGGGGAACCGGCCCTTCTGCACGCCCTTGAAGACTTTGAGGAAGCGCAGGTCGCCCGGGCCGTACATGCCGGCGGGTCGGAAGATGGTTCCCGGGAAGCCATCGGCGATGGCGGCCTGCATGCGCTTTTCGCCGGCGAGTTTGGTGTCCTGATAGATGTCGCCGGGGTTGTAGGGCGCGGATTCGTCGGAGGGGATTTGGGAGACATGTCCGTGGACGCCGACGGTGGAGCAGTGGACGGTGCGGGCGATGCCGTGGTGTCGCGCGGCCTGGATGACGTTTTCGACGCCGGCGACGTTGACATCGTGGTAGTAGGAATCGGGGTGGCCGGCGGTGCGGAAGACGGCGGCGATGTGCTGGATGAGGTCGACGCCTTGCGCGGCTTGTTGGACGTCGCCGGCGCGTCGGATGTCGCCTTTGGCGAGTTCGATGTTTTGTCGGGCGAGGCTTTGCGCGGCGGCGGCGTTGGGATCGCGGACCAGGGCGCGGACGTGGTGACCGCGTTTGGCGAGTTCGCGTGCGAGCGCGCCGCCGGTGAATCCGGTGGCGCCGGTGACGAGGATGTTCTGGGGAGCGGTCATCGTGGGGTTCATGCGGCGACGCCCACGGATTTAATCCGTGGGCTTGCGGGTTTTGGGAGTTGGAGTTGTTTGGCGACGTGTTGGTAGAGGGCGTCGACGCGGCGTTGGTGGGCGTCGAAGGTGTGGTTGGCTTCGACAAAGGCGCGGCCGGCGACGCCCAGCGTTTCTCGCTTGCGGGGGTCGGCGGCGAGTTGGGCGATGGCCTGGCCGAAGTCGGCGGGGTTGGGTTTGGCCAGGGCGCAGAGGGTGGCATCGACGATCTGCGTGTGGGTCGGCAGGTCGGTGAGCAGGACCGCGCGGCCGGAGTGCAGGTACGGGAAGATTTTCTGCGGCGTGTTGACGCCCATGGTGCGCGGGGCGGTGAGGATGTGGGCTTCGGCGAGCAGTTCGTCGAGCCGGTCGGCGGGCCAGCGCCCCAGGAAGTGGGTGCGGTCGGCGATGTCGAGGGCTTGGGCTTTGGCGGTGGAGTCGGCGATGCCGGCGTCGGTGCCGCCGGCGATCACAAGTTCGACGTCGGCATGATAATGATGGATCGCGTGAACGAAGCCTTCGAGCAACAGATCGACGCCTTGGTATTTCTCGAAGTTGCCGACGTACATGAGCACGGGGCGATCCCCCGGAAGATTCAGTTTCTCGGCCAGCCAACCCTTCCGGGGGCGATCGGGGTCGGCGAGTTGGCTGATGTCGTGGAGGGTTTCGAGGTGCTTGCTGCCGTGCTTGCGGGCGAGGTCGGCCAGCGCGTGGCAGACCGGGGCGCAGGCGAGGGCGTGTCGCACGGCGTGTCGCTCGGCGAGATTGAACAGCGGCGCGATGAACCGGAGCTTTGGCTTTTTCTCGACCATCTGCTGAGCGATGGAGGAGTCCATGTCGTAGATGTAGGGGATGCCGCGGCGCAGCTTGAAGTAGCGGGCCATGAACACGGCCTCTTCGCCGGCGTGGAGGATGTCGGGCTTGAGGTCGGCGACGAGCTTGCGGGCGAGTTTGAAGAGCAGCCGGTCGGCCTTGAGCTTTTTGGCGGAGAAGCCCGGGCCGATGTTGGCGAGCGAAGGCGGGGCGTCGATGCGGTGGATCGTGACGTGGGGGTAGTCGCGGTTCTGGCCTTCGTGGTAGACGGCGGCGTGGATGTCGTGGGGTTGGCCGTGTTCATCGCGCTGGTTGGAGAGCGCGCGCAGGAGGATGTCCAGGTCGATGGGGGTGCCGCGATCGACGTAGTAGGCGTGCGGTGCGAGCACGAGGATCTTCACGGGGCGGCCTTCGTTGGGTGGGTCGCGGAGTCGGCCCACGTTGAGGCAACGTGGGCTTCTTCGGGCGCGTCGGGGAGGTCGAGGATGCGGCGGAGGTCGTCGCGGGCTTGGTCTTCGGCGGCGGGGTCGGCGGCCCAGTCGGAGCGTCGATGGAGGATATCGTCGAGATACACGGCGGATTCGAGCGCGGCGATGCGTCGGAGGTGGTCTTGGTAGCCCGGCCGTTGGGCGTTGGTTGGATAGGTGTGGAAGTCGAGGGCGGTTTCGGCGGGGGGTCTGACGGCGTCGTGGCGGAGTTCGTTGAGTTTGTTGCCGTAGACGCGGCGGAGGGTTTGTTCGCCGACGAGTCGGGCGGTGGTGTATTTGACGCCGGAGATGGAGAACGCGCCGACGGGTCCGCCGCGCTGTCCGTGGTCGATCCAGACGGGTCGGTGTGCGGTGTGTTCGGACCGGGGTTTTTCGGCGGGGAGCAGGCCGGCGTAGATGCGGAGGACGTGATGCCGCTGGAGGTTCAGGCCCACGGTCGCAGACCGTGGGCTTCCCGGAGAAACGGCGTTGAGGTCGGTGAGGAATTCGTGGATCTGGGCTTCGGTGGGTCGGGGTTGGGTGGTGTTGGGGGCAAGCGGCGCGTGGAAGGTGCCGGCGAGGATGCGGGGCTTTCCGTTGACGTTCCAGGGCAGGACGAAGTAGGTGCGTGGCTTGCCGCCGCCCCCGGAAGGATGGCTGCGGGGGTTGGCGGCGGTTTTGGGTTCCAGGGCCAGGGCGTGGTTGCTCAGCGGCGGATGGTCGAGCAGGAGGTTGAAGGCCAGCGACGGGCGGAAGAGTTCGGCGAGTTCGTCGGGGTCGGCGTCGGGTTCGTTGTCGAGGGTTCGGGCGAAGTCGGCGGCGCTGGGGCCGGTGGCGTTGATGACGACGGGCGCGGTGAAGGCGTGGGTTCGGCCGGTGGTGGTGTCGGTGGCTTCGACGCCGGTGACGGCTCCGCCGTGGGTGGTGATGGCTTGGGCGCGGCAGTAGTTGAGGGCGGTGGCGCCGGCGTCGCTGGCCCAGCGGAGGGTTTCGATCATGAGGCGTTGGTGGTGGACCATGACGCCGTCGAACCAGTTGGCGCCGCCCTTGAGGCCGGCCTGATCGACACCGGGGAACAGACGTTTGACCCGCTCGGCGTCGACGAGTTTTGCGTTGGGGAGGTGGACTTGCTCGGGGACGCGGACGTTTCGGCGGAAGCTGAGGGTGTCGTTGAGCTTGAGGGCGGCGAACATGGCGGCGCGTCGCTTCATGCCGCGGTTGTAGAGCGGCATGAGGCACGGCAGGACGCCGACGAGGTCGGGGAAATGTCGGAGGAACCAGCGCCGTTCGTGGACGGATTCGAAGAAGCGCCGGAGGTCCAGGGACTGGAGGTATCGGAGTCCGCCGTGGACGATGCGGAGCGAGTTCCAGGAGGTGGCGCTGTTGTAGTCGTGCTGTTCGAGCAGGAGGGGTCGGTATCCGCGTCGTGCGGCTTCGAGGGTGAGCGTGAGGCCGTAGACCCCCCCGCCGACGACGATGAGGTCGAAGTCGGTTTGCTCGGCGGCGGCGGGATTGCGGGTGATTTCGATCACGGGTGAGTGGTTTTGGGCGCGACCCACGGACGGTGTCCGTGGGCGTCGTTGGTGTTTTTTAGAGTTTGCCTTCGCCGCGTAGGAATTTTCGGTCCAGGCGTAGGGCGAGTTGTTGGTAGACCGCACGGGGGAGGGACACGTGGTCGCCGAAGCGTGGGGGGACGGGTCCGAGCTCGGCGAGTTGTTGGAGCAGGTCGGCGACGAAGGATTTGCGCGCGATGGGGCCGGGGAGGCGGACGCCGAATCGGCCGGTCTGTTTCTGGCAGGAGCGCAGGGGCAGGGGGTCGGTGCCGGGGAGGATGGTGACGCGGTGGGCGGCGGCCTGGTCGAAGTGGGGTGGGCGTGGGCCGAAGGTGGGTCGTCCGCCGTTGTCGCCGAGCACGAGTCGTGGGGCGTTCTGGAGGGCCTGGGTTTCGATGAGTCTGGAGACGGCGGCGCCGCGGGCTCCGGTCCATTTTCCGAAGCCGTAGGGCACGACGGGCAGGGCGTTTTGCCCGCGGACTTCGGCGATGGTTTCGTCGAGGTCGTGGCCGTCGGAGAAGGCGTGGTCGGTGCCGAGTGCGAGGACTTCGAGTCGTTGCTTGGTGATGATTTGTCGGCCGGCGACGAGGGCGAGTTGGGGTTCGTGGGTGTTGTCGCGGTGTGCGAAGAGGACGGGTTGTTGTCCGTCGTGAGTGAATCGCCAGGGGCCGAGGGTCTGGGCGTCGCGGAGGCGGGCGAAGGCGTGGTCGTTGCGGCACTCGGTGAGCATGAGGACGCCGAGGGCGTGTTGGGTGTGGCTGTGTTTGCGGACGTTTTGGCGTGCGGCGTCGAGGAGGGCGACGGTGTCAAAGGCGGGGTAGATGTGGACGTGGGTATCGACGTAGAGCGGGCCGGGGACGGCGGCGGGGGACGGGGGCGTGGGCGCAGCGTGGCGGTCGACGTCGTTGGCGTCGTTGGCGGTTTGCGGGCTGCCGTGGATCGGGTTGCGGGTCATGGGGCTCACGGTGTCGGTGTTGCCCCCGACGGCGTGGACGGTCGTTTGCGTCGCAGGACGTGGCCGATGCCCAGCATGAGCGTGGCGAAGGCCAGTTCGGTGGCGAGCGTGCGGGCGTGGTGGCCCAGGTCTTTCCAGTTGGAGTGTTCGACGCCCACGAACAGGGGTATCGGCGATCCGAAGCGGTGGGCGTTGACGTTAAGCCATGTCTGGTCGCCCAGGGGCAGTGGCCAGAGCAGCCCGACGCCGCGTCCGGGGGTGAAGAAGTCCATGACGATGTGCGAGGCGTAGGCGGCGGCGGCGAGCAGGGCGAGGTTCCGATAACGCCAGGCGTCGCGGGTGATGGCTCGCCCGGCGCAGGCCCAGAGCAGGCCGAAGACCGGCGCGAGCACGAGCGAGTGGGTCGGCCCGCCGTGGAGCGGGCGCAGGCCGTGGCCGGTGAGCAAACCGAGGAGCAGATCCAGATCGGGCGCCAGCAGCGCGCAGGCGAGCCAGAGCAGGAGCAGGCGACGGCGGGCGGGGGTCAGCGTGTCGAAGTGATCGCGCAGCGGCGGCACGGCGGCCAGCAGCAGCGAGCTGTGCGCGAGCGGGGAGGGCATGGGTGAAGGTCAGACGCCCACGGATTGAATCCGTGGGCTTCGGATGGTGTGTCTACGCCGCGTCGGTGATGCGCGGGGCGATCGTGGGCTTGGCGTCGGCGCTGTAGACGTTGCGGACCTTGTAGGGCGGGCGGTTCTGGGCCTCGTGGTAGATGCGGACCATGAGTTCCGAGAGCACGCCGATCATCAGGAACAGCACGCCCATGAGGAAGGTCATCATGCCGAAGAGCACGAAGATGTTGTCGTTGAGCATGACCGGCTGGCCGTGTTCGGTGAGCCAGCCGGTTTTCTGCACCAGCGCGAAGAACACGGAAGCGAACGCCACGGCGAAGGTGCCGGCGGCGAGCTTGCCGAAGAAGTAGATCGGCTTGGTGAGGTAGTCTCCGAGGAACTTGACGGTGAGCAGGTCGAGCAGGACTTTGAAGGTGCGCTTCAGGCCGTACTTGCTGCGGCCGAATTGCCGGGACCGGTGGTTGACGACCATTTCGGTGATGCGTGCGCCGCGCCACTTGCAGATGGCCGGGAGGAATCGGTGCATCTCGCCGTAGATGGTGACGTCTTCGAGGACCTGCCGGCGGTAGGCCTTCAGGGAGCAGCCGAAATCGTGGATCTCGGTGGTCCAGGTG
The DNA here is from genome assembly GCA_964543215.1 of uncultured Phycisphaera sp. Lineage (GTDB taxonomy): Bacteria > Planctomycetota > Phycisphaerae > Phycisphaerales > Phycisphaeraceae > CAZIXN01. The sequence continues at coordinate 5,211 of CAZIXN010000062.1, read as the reverse complement.
AGCTTCTTGATCAGTCGGTTGGCGAGGATCGACGGGAAGCGTCGGGACATCATTTTGTCCTGCCGCTGTTTCCGCCAGCCCGAGACGATGTCCCATCGGCCGGGCTCTTCGCCGTTTTCGTCGAGCTTGGCGACCAGCCCGGGGATGTCCGCGGGGTCGTTCTGCAGGTCGCCGTCCATGGGCACGATGACGTCGCCGCGGGCGTGGTCGAAGCCGGCGGCCGTCGCGGCGGTCTGCCCGAAGTTGCGCATCAACTCGATGACGGTGACGCGGTCGTCGCCCTGTGCGGCGGCGCGTAGGTTCTTCACGGTCGCGTCGTAGCTGCCGTCGGAGATGAAGATGGCTTCGTAGTGTTGACCCAGCTCGGCCTGGGCATCCATCACGGCGGCGATCTGGCGGTACAGCTCGTGGACGGACTCGGCCTCGTTGTAGACCGGCGCGACAATCGACACGTCGATGTGCGGGGTGGAATCGCTGCGGCCGGGCTTGGCGTGTTTGGCTTGGTTGGGCGTCATAGGTGGGTGCCGGGGAGGGCTTGGGGGGCGGGCGTATCGCGTTGGTCCGCCAGGGGGTCGCGGGCGGTGCGGACCCAGGCTTTCTCACGCTTGACCAGGAACCGGAGATAGATCGGCAGCTTCCACAGGGCGTATGCCGGCGCAAGGATCAACGTCCCCAGCCCGATCACGCCGCGGGCGAAAACCAGGCAGATGGCGATCGTGACCGCGACAAAGGCCACGCCCAGTAGCAGCATCGCGACGGTCGGCGCATACACACCCAGCGCGAAGCCCTTGGCGGCCAGGATCGCGGTGACCAACAGGTACAGGACCACCAGCAACGACAGCGGCGGCACGGCCAGGTCCAGCCCGACGGTCAGCAGGTGCGGCCGACCCAGCGCGCCCTTGGCCAGCAGCTTGGGGCAGCGGGTGAGCATCGTGCTGAGGTAGCCGTGTTCCCAGCGGGTGCGCTGGGTGAGCGCGGCCTTCTTGGCGGCCTGGGGCGAGGTGACTTTCGCTTCGACGCAGAAGCGTGGGGCGTGACCGGCCTCAAGCATGTTGAGCCCGATGACCAGGTCCTCGACGATGTGCCCGGTGTTGAGTTGCGCGGTGTCGATGACCATCCAGGGGAAGGCCATGCCCGTGCCCTGCAACAGCGCCGGCTGCCCGAGGTTCATCATGCCGCGCTGGCGGACGAGGTTCTTGACCAGGAACGCGAAGGCCGACAGACGATCGAGCACGCCGGCGTCGGGCGCGGGTTCGAGCAGGTAGACGCATTGCGTGGGGGCATCGGCGGCGGCGGCCGTGGCGGCGAGGCGCTGCAGGGCGTGCGGCTGGAGATGGCAGTCGGCGTCGATGATGACCACCACGGCGGGCGGGCCGTTGCGCAACGCATCCATGCCCGCCCCCAGGGCGAACCCCTTGCCGCGGTTGTGCTCATCGAAACGCTCAACGACTTCCACGCCCCGGTAGCGGCGGGCGACGTCGGCGGTGGTGTCGGTGCAGTTGTCGGCGACGACGACGACGCGGTCGCCCTCGACGAGTTGCCCGGTGATGGAGGCGAGGGTGTCGGCCAGGCCGGCCTCTTCGTTGTGGGCCGGCACGATGATCCCGACGCTCGGCCGGGCGTCGGGCATGGACGCCACCGCGTTGTTGCGGACCGGCAGCAGCGCCGCCAGACACTCGACGATGAACGTGAGCATCGGCACCGCCACGGCGACGGTGAGCAGGATCATCAGGATGGTGAACGCCAGACTCATTCCGCTCCAGACACGCTCGCGCACGGACCCACCGCGACGGTTTTCCCTGTCTGGAGGATATCGGCGGTTTCGACGGATCGGGTGAACCGCGGGGAAAGCTCGCGGAAACCGCTGGTTTTCGGCACGCCCTCGCAGCCGCGACGCGTCGCGGCTTTGGGAAAAGCCGCTCAGCGCGGCGTATCGATCGCGATTCGCAGGGTTTGCGCTTCGGTGTCGGCGTGGTGCCGGGCGTTGACGCGGGCGGCGCCTTCCCGGCCCAGCGCGTCCAGCGTTTCCGCCGGGGCCGATAAGCACGACGCCAGCGCGTCGGTGAGTCGATCGATGTCGCCGGCGGGCACAAGCCAGCCGCAATTTTCATCCACCAACTCGGGGATGCCGGCGATGTAGGTGCTCACCACCGGCCGACCCAGCGCCAGCGCTTCCATGATCACCACCGGCAGCCCTTCGGCGAAACTCGGCAAGACCATCGCGCGGGCTTGGCGTAGATGAGTCCGCACGGCCTCGGCCGACGCCCAGCCGGTGATGGTCACGGCGTCCTGCAGCGCGTGCCTGGCGATGGCCGCCTCGACGTCGCGGCGCATCTCACCATCGCCCACGAGCACGAGCCGGGCGTCGTGGCCACGCTGCTTGAGTGCGGCGAGCGCATCGATGAGCAGCAGCTGCCCCTTCTGTTCGCACAGCCGCCCGACGCAGACCAAGGTCTTCGCGGCGTCGCCGTCGCGCGGCACGGGCGTCATGGCGTCGTCCCGGAAGAACACCGGGTCCAGCCCGCAATGCACCTCGACCACCTTGCCCCACTGATCGCGCGGCAGCCAGCGGAACAGCTGGCTTCGGCCGAAGCTGGAGATGGCGACCACGAATTTCGCATCGTGGATTTTGGCGGGCAGCGACAGGGCGAGCGGGCCGTCGAACTCTTCCGGGCCGTGGACGGTGAAGCTGTACGGGATGCCGGTGAGCGTGTGGCAGAGGCGGGCGACGGCGGCGGGGTTGGTGCCGAAGTGGGCGTGCAGATGCCCCACGCGGTGCGCCTCGAGGTGCTCGGCGAGCGCGGCGGCTTCCATGAGATAGATCAGGTGCTTGGCCACGCCGACCGCGGGGTTGGCCCGGCCCATCTGCCACGCCTGCTTCGAAGCCCGCATCCACCGGCCCAGCCGGCGGGTCTTGACGCGGATCGATGGCCACAGCAGGCCTTTGACGCCGCGCTCGAGCAGCACATGCGTTCGGCCGGCTTCGGCGCGGTCTTCAGGGTCCGCCACATCGCCGTCGCCGCGGATCGACACGCGGATCACCGGTCGCCCGGCGGCCTCGTGGGCGAGGATTTCCCGGCGGATGAAGCTGTGGCTGACCTTCGGATACACGTTGACGAGATACGCGATCGTCGGCGCAACGGCCGGCGTCGGGCCGGTGATCGTGTCCGCGGAGGGTGGGATGCTCGATCCGTCACGCATCGCGTTCACGCCGGCGGCGCTCCCCAGGCCGGCCGCCCCGGGTGCGTGACGCCTTCGGCCGCGCCGGACGCCGGCGCGGCGTCGGCACGATCGCTGCGGCGCGACACGCCGCGGATCGGGCCGTGCTCACGGATCCAGATCGGGGCCTGTTCCTCGTTGACGCGGCGGGTCGCCCCGGCCTTGCCGCGCAGCAGGCACGACCACTGGTAGCTGCGGAGAAACCTGCGGAACAGCGGGTCTTCGTAACGCGGACGATCCGCCATCATCGCCTTGACGTAGCCCCACCACATCGCGGCGGCACCGACGACGTACGGCCGGGCCGTCATGCGATAAAAACTGCTCGCGGTCATGTACGCCAGGCTCGTGCCCATGAACCACTGCCCGAACCCGTGTCGCTGCCGACCGGTGAAAATGCTCTTGTGCGACGAGCCCATCGGCCGCAGGTGAATGAAGCGCAACGCCGGGTGGTCCCACGAACACGCGATCCAGCCGTGCATCCGGCAGCGGTGGCAGTCGATGCCGTCCCACATCACCTGCGACACGAAGCCGCCGATCTCCTCGAAGCACTTGCGCCGGTAAAACTTGATCATCCCCACCGACATCTCGTCGCCGCAGCGCTCCGACACCAGCGGGCCGGCGAAGTCCTCGTTGTCGTTGTCCGGGCCGGGGTAGTACGCCTTGCCCGAACACGTGCCCAGCCGGGGATTGTTCTCCATCTGATCCAGCAGGATCTCGAAGTACCGCGGCGGCAACGCCAGGTCCAGGTCCAGCTTGCAGACGTAATCGAACCGCTTGATGTCGGTAGCGCGATAGCCCTCGTAGAACGCCTCGATCACGCCCGGCCCGACGCGACGCACACCGTGATTCGTCCGCGTGACGATCTGCAGGCACGGGTACTTCGCCGCGTATTCCGCGAGGATCTTCGGCGTCTCGTCCGTGCTGCCATCATCGACGATGATCCAACGCGTCGGCGGCTCGGTCTGGCCGAGCACCGTGTCCAGCGTCCGCCGGGCGTATTTCGCCTCGTCGCGGACCGGCGTGATCAGGCAGTAGCTTCGGTCACCCATGCTCTTGATCCCGCTCACTTTCTCGAAAACCGCCGGCCGCAAACGCCCGCTCCAACCGCTTCAGGTTCACGTCGGCGGAAAACTCTTCCGCCACGCGGGCACGTCCCCGACGACCAGCGTCGGCCCTCAACTCTGCAGAACTCAGGAACTCCCCGAGCGCCGCCTTGAGCATACCCACGTCTCCCGCCTTGACCACCCGCGCCCCCGAATGATCGCTCAATAATTCGCCGATGGCCTCCAAATCTCCCCCGATCACCGGCTTCTCACACGCCATCGCCTCCATCAGCACCACCGGAATCCCGTCCCGATCCCCATCGCTCGCCTCACGGCACGGCAACGCAAACACATCGCACCCACGCATCGCGCGACGCACCTGCTCCTGATTGGCCTTGCCGGTGAAATGCACAAACGCTCCGATTCCAAGTTCCTCCGCCAGCGCCGCCAGAGGCACCGCCTCCGGGCCGTCGCCCATCATGACGCACATCGGGCCAGAAGCTTGCGCGGTTGAACGATCTAGGGGTTCTCCCACCCTCGCGTTCAGTGTGTTATCGGCCGTTTGGCCCCCGTGAATCCGCAAAATCCCGCCCTCCTCCAACCAATCCGCCCACGCACGCAGCAACACATCAAACCCCTTCTTGGGCACCAACCGCCCCACCCCCAGCACCACAAGCCCACGGACACCGTCCGTGGGTTCTCCCCCCCCCGCCGAAAACTCCGCCAGATCCACCCCGCACCGAATCACCGGCAACTTCGCCGCCGCAAGCGTCGCATCGATCTCCCGATACCACCGGCGATGCCATTCGCTGATGCACGCCACAAACGCCGCCCGCCGCAGCTTGGCCTTCAGCAACGCCCGATCCCGGAACAGGTCCGCCGCGTGCCCCGTGAAGCTGAACGGGATGCCCAACTGGTCCGCCGCCACCATCGCCACCGTCGTGGGCGC
>CAZIXN010000061.1:0-14620 GCA_964543215.1 uncultured Phycisphaera sp. | reverse complement strand
TCGGCCACGATGGCATCGTCGATCTTCAGGACATCGACTACATCTACGACCAGTTCGTCGGCCGCGACATCGACGGCACCGGCGGCGTGGAATGGTCCAACCTCGACGAAGCCCTGTTCGCCGACCTCTCGGCCGACATGAACGGCGACCTGGTCATCAACTTCGCCGACATCCAGGAGGTTGTCGTGAACATCCTCGGCACGCTCATCGGCGACGTGAACCTTAACGGCAGCATCGAGCAGGCCGACCTCGACGCCGTGCTCAACAACTGGGGCGCCAGCAACACCGGCTACTCCGGCGGCGACTACAACGCCAACGGCGTGGTCGAGCAGGGCGACCTGGACATCGTGCTCAACAACTGGGGCAGCGCTGCCGCCCCGAACTTCCGCGGCATCGTCGTCCCCGAGCCGGCCAGCCTGATCGCCCTGGGTGCGCTGAGCCTGCTCAACCGCCGTCGCCGCGCCTGATCCCGCGTTACCTGCGGCCGAAAACTTCAAGGGCAGAGACGCTTACCGTGTCTCTGCCCTTTTTCGTCGATGGCCCGGTCGGCTGCGTCGTCGCTCGTGAGGCTCAGTGGAACCGGCACAGATACGCCGTGGGCGTGGCGACCTGCAGATCGAAGGCGGATTTGGCCGGCACCTCGAACGCGCTGCCGGCGTCGTAGTCGGTGAACGTCGTCTGGCCGGCAAGCTTGACGGTGAGCCGCCCGCTGACCACGGTCATGGTTTCGGGGGCGTCGGTGTTGAAGGTGTAGGTGCCGGGAAGCATGACGCCGACGGTGGCCCGGCCGAGATCGTCGGCAAAGCCGAGCGACTGGACGGCACCGTCGAAGTAGCGGTTGGACTCAAGGGCGGGGCTGGTTTGCGACATAGGCGATTTATACCGGCGGACGTCGGCACGGGTCGCGGCGGCCGGACGCCGCGGATTGCAATGCCGAACGGCCGGGCGTCAGATCAGCGAGTCGTCCTTGCGGAGCCCCAGGGCCGGCCGCACATCAAGTTGCACGAGTTCGTTCGCGCCTTGCTTGGCCTTGGCTTGGTCGGCATCCACGTAGTCGCTGTGGCACGAGGCCTTTCCGGGCGTGGCGGCATCGTCGGCGGGCTTGACTTTCTTCTTCGTCTTGTTGGCGAGCTTGTGGATCTCTTCGGGGCTGAGGTGGCCGCGGGTCCGCAGGATCTCCGCCTGCTCGGGCGTGAGCGCAGCGCTTTTCACGGTCTTGCCGCGCTCGAATCCCTCGGCCTTGCCGCTGGCCCATTCCTGGATCTCCTTGGAGATGCGGACGCTGCACCAGTCGTGGCCACACATCGCGCAGAAGTCGGTGTCGACGTCCATGTCTTCATCGTGAAACGCGCGGGCGGTGTCGCCGTCGAACGCGAGTTCGAAGTGCTGCTCCCAGTTGAGCGCAGCGCGGGCCTTGGTGAGTTTGTCGTCCCAGTCCCGCGTGCCGGGGATGCCCAGCGCGACGTCGGCCGCGTGGGCCGCGATCTTGTAAGCGACGCAGCCCTGCTTGACGTCGTCCTTCTTGGGAAGGCCGACGTGCTCCTTGGGCGTGACGTAGCAGAGCATCGAAGCGCCGTGGTAGGCGGCGTTGGTGGCGCCGATGCAGGAGGTGATGTGGTCGTAGCCGGGGAACACATCGGTGACCAGCGGCCCGAGCACGTAGAACGGCGCGGCGTGGCAGAGGTACCGCTGCAGCTTCATGTTGAACTCGATCTGGTCGAGCGGGACGTGGCCGGGCCCTTCGACCATGACCTGCACGCCCTTGCGCCAGGCGCGTTCGGTGAGCTTGCCGATCTCGACGAGTTCGGCGAGTTGAAGTTCATCGGTCGCGTCCGCGAGTCCGCCGGGTCGGCAGCCGTCGCCGATGGAGAACGTGACGTCGTGCTGCCGCATGACGTCGCAGATGTCTTCCCACAGCGTGTTCATCAGGTTTTCGCGGTTGTGGGTGAGCATCCACTTGGCCAGCAGCGACCCACCGCGTGACACCAGGCCGATCAGCCGGTTCTTGGCGAGCTTGATGTGCGATTGCAGCAGCCCGGCGTGGATCGTGAAGTAGTCCACGCCCTGCTGGGCCTGATGCCGGACGGTGTCCATGACGATCTGTTCGTTGAGGTCCTCGATCTTCTTCCCGATGATCATCGAGTAGATCGGCACGGTGCCGATGGGCGCGTGGCTGCTGCGGATCAGCGCTTCGCGGGTGGCGTCCAGGTCGCCGCCGGTGGACAGGTCCATCACGGTGTCCGCGCCCCAGCGCTCGGCCCACTTGAGCTTCTCGACTTCCTCATCGGTGGACGACGAGACGGGCGAGGCCCCCATGTTTGCGTTGATCTTGGTCTTGCTCGCCCGGCCGATGCACATCGGGTCCAGGTTGTACTTCAGGTGCGTCGTGTTGGCGGGGATGACCATCCGGCCGGCGGCGACTTCGTCGCGGACCTGCTCGGCGGAGAGATGCGGCTCGCGCTGGGCGACGCGCTGCATCTGCGGCGTGACGATGCCCAGCCGAGCGGATTCAAGCTGCGTGATCGGCTCGAAGCCGCGCGGGTGAACGACGTAGCGCGTCGTGCCCTCGGCGTGTTTGAACGTGGTCACCGCGTGGCCGTTTTCTGAAGGTACGTCCTCGCCGGTGCCAGTGGACCAACCGTCGGGCAGGAAGTCCCAGGCCGTCCTGGTCGGCAGGGGCGGCATGCCGGGCGTATCGGGCGAGCTGAACGTCGCGGCGCCCTCGGCCCCGGGGCGAAAGACCGGGGCGTTGGCGAAGCTGCCGGGGGTGGTGACGTTGGGCGTGGTGCCGGGGTTGCCGCCGACGGAAGGGAGGGTGTAAGGCGTGGACACGGTGGGCTCCTGCGTTGGGGCGAGGGGGCCGTGAACACGCCAAACCCGTGAGGCCCAAGCCCCGTGCAATTGGCGCTTCGCCTGCTCGGGGTGGGTGGGGTGGGGTGTTCGCGTTCCCTACGCCGGGGTGAACCGGATCAGGTTCGACGGTTGCTTCTCAGCCATGCGTAAGGCATGACGCTCCGAGCGAACGATACGAGTATATGCGGCGGGCGACCGGGCCTGGGAAAGGGCGTCAGCCGGCGAGGACACGTTCGATCTGCGCGAGTTCCTCGGCCGAAAGCGGTGCCTTGTCGAGCGCGGCGCAGCACTGCGTCACCTGCGGGGCCCGACTCGCGCCGATCAGGGCCGAGGTCACCCGGGCATCACGCAGCGCCCAGCACAGCGCGAGTTGGGCCAGCGATTGTCCGCGTGCCTGGGCGATCGCGTTGAGCGCGTTGAGCTTCTTGACCAGCTCGGGCGTGATGCGGTCCTTCTTGAGAAAGCCATCTTCGTGGGCGGCCCGCGAATCGTCCGGGATGCCGTTGAGATACTTCGGCGTCAGCAGGCCCTGCGCGAGCGGGCAGAACACGATCATGCCCATGCCGATCTGTCCGCAGGTTTCGATCAAGTTGCCGCGGTCGTTGCCCTCGATCCAGCGGTCCAGCATGCTGTACGACGGTTGATGGATGATCGGCTTGACCAGGCCGTTCGTTTCGCAGATGCGCATCGCCTGGTCGGTGACGTCGGCGGGATAGCTGCTGATGCCCGCGTAGATCGCTTTGCCCTGGCGGACCAGCGTGTCGAGCGCACCCAGCGTTTCTTCCAGCGGCGTGTGGGGGTCGTAGCGGTGCGAGTAGAAGATGTCGACGTAATCGAGTTGCAGCCGTTTGAGCGACGCCTCGCACGACGCGATCAGGTACTTCCGGCTGCCCCATTCGCCGTACGGGCCGGGCTGCATGCGGTAGCCCGCCTTGCTGCTGACGATGAGCTCGTCGCGGTGGCCGCGGAAGTGGTCGTGCAGGATGCGCCCGACGCGGGTTTCGGCGCTGCCGGGCGGCGGTCCGTAGTTGTTCGCCAGATCGAAATGCGTGACGCCCAGGTCAAACGCGGTGAACAGCAACTGCTCGGCATTGGCGTGCATCGAGGCTTCGTCGCTGTGCCGACCCGCGTCGGTGCCGGGATCGCCGAAGTTGTGCCAACAGCCGATGGAAATCGACGGCAGCATCAACCCTGATCGGCCGCAGCGGCGGAACCACCCGCACTCATCGCGGACGTCGGGGTGCTCGTAGCGCGTTTCGGACGGGCGGTAGGCGTGCGACATGCCGCGAGTCTAATGGGGTGCTCAGCGAGCGATCGGCCGGACGTACTTTCGCAGACCGATCAGCGACGCTTCGGCAGCCGCCATCGGGTCCAGCGTGGGATGCCCCTCTTGCTCGACCACCAACCAGTGCGTCCCGCCGACGCCCCGCGCCGCGTGCAGGATCGCGTTCCAGTCCAGGTCGTCGTCGCCGATGGCCGCCTGGCCCAGGCCGGCGTAGCGGTGGCCCTTGGCATCCGCATCGGCATGCACGTACGACTTAAGGTGCAGCAGCCGCGCCCGGCCCGGGAAATCGCGGATCGGCCCGACGGCATCCGCGCCGCCGGCGACGCCGTTGCCCGTGTCGTACTGCATGATGAACGTCTCGGGCGTGTTCCGCGCGATCACGTACCACGCCGACGTCTCCAAGTCGCCGCCCGGTTCCAACGGCGTCAGATCCTCCCAGTGCGCGTGAAAGCCGCTGGTGAATCCGCGCCGCCCGATCCGCTCGGCGAGCCCGCCGAGTTCCTCGGCGGTCTTCCGCGCCGACGCCACCGAGTCGCGCTTGCTTTCGGGCAGCCAGGGCACGATCAGGTTCGGGCAGCCCAGCGTGTCGTAAGCCGACAGCGTGTCCTCGATGACTTCAGCCTTGAACAGGTCCAGCGCCACGTGCGCCCCGCAGCAACGCAGCGCGAACTCCTCGAGCATCGCGCGGATCGCCGCGGGCGTGTGGCCGTGCAACCCGGCGAACTCCACGCCGTGATAGCCCCACGACGCGACCCGCGCCAGCGTGCCCCGCAAGTCGGCCGCGCACTGCTCACGCACCGAATACAACTGCAACGCGATCGGCAAACCCATGGCAAGCTCCGTGCGAGAACCACAAAATGGCCGGCCGACACCGAACCGGCATCGCTTCACAACCTACCCAAAGAACACCGCCGCGACCAACGTCAATCCGCCGGCTGCGCGTCGATCGGCAGCCAACTCAGCGCCGCGCGGATGTGCCGGTCCCAGTACGCCCAGTTGTGCGTCTCGTCGGGGTCGAACGTGTGGTCCACATCCAAACCAATCGTTTCGCAATGCGTGAGAAACGACCGGTTCTGATCGAACAGAAAGTCGGCCGTGCCGCAGCATTGGTACAGCGCCGGCCGGTCGTCGCCGCGTCGTACCAATTCCGACGCCAGGTGCAGCAGGTCGTGGGGCGAGCCGGGGAAGGCGTGCATCTCCCCGAACGCCAGCGTGAGTGCCGAATCGATGCTCGGTGAAGGATGGGCTCCCTCGAGCGTACGGTCCAGCGCACCCGAGAGCGACGCCGCCGCGGCGTAGCGATCCGGATGTGTCAGTGCACAACGGAACGCGCCGTAGCCGCCCATCGACAACCCGGCCACGAACGTGTCTTCCCGCCGGTCCGACAAGCGGAAGAACGACCGCACGATCCGCGGCAGCTCCTCGGCGACGAACGTGAAGTACTTCCCGCCGTGCTTCATGTCGGCGTAGAAGCTGCGGTGGACGTTGGGCATCACGACGGCCAGGCCCATCGGCGCGACGTAGCGCTCGATCGCGGTGCGCCTGACCCAGATCGTGTGGTCGTCGGACAAACCGTGCAGCAGGTACAGCGTGGGCATCGCCCCTCCGCCGCCCTTGACCTTCAGGCCGATCTGACCCGTGGTGGTCTGCGGCAGGATGACGGTGGCGGCGGTGTTGAGCCCGAGCGTTTCGGAGAAGAAATTGACATCGAGGATGGCCATACGATGCGAGCGTAACGATGCCCGAACCGATCCGCGAGCCCGCGAACGAACCCGCCCCACTGCCGGACGACGCGGTGATCCTGGCGATCAAGCCGACGCAGCGCGACCCCAACCGCGCGACCGTCCGCGTCGGCTCGCCCACACCCACGCACGCGGGCAAGCCGCGCAAGGGCCGGGTGGTCGTCACGCTCTACCGCTCGGCCATCGAGTCGCTGGGCCTGCGCGTCGGCGATCCGTGGGACCAGGCGATTGCCGAGCGCATCGCCGCGGCCGGCGATCAGGACAAGGCCTTCCGCGCCGCGTCGAGTCGGCTTGCGCGGCGGGCGATGTCCGCGGGCATGATCGACCAGAAGCTCCGCGAACTCGGCTACGCCACCGACGTCCGCGAACAGGTCCTGGCGCGATTGGACAAGCTCGGCCTGCTCGACGACGCGGCGTACGGCCGAGCGCTGATCCGCGAAACCACGCGCAGCAAGCCCGCCGGCCCGCGCCTGCTCCGGCAGAAGCTCATGGCCAAGCGACTCGATGGTTCGCTCATCGACGCGCTGCTCGCCGAGCACGTCGCGCAGCGCGAGGCCGACGCCCACGACACCGGCGACGACCCCGACGCCGGCGCGATCGCGTTCGCCAGGAAACGCGCCGCATCGCTGGCGCGATACGAGCCCGAGGTTCGGCGGCGCCGGCTTTACGGCCAGCTTGCACGGCGAGGCTTTGATCTGGACACCGTCCGCCGCGCGATGGACGCAGCGCTCAAGCCGTCGGATGAAGGCTGATTTACGGTTGGTCCGGCGGCATGGGATCGGACGCTTCGTCGAGCGCGCGGTGGTTTTCGGTCGGCCAGGCTTGCGCGTCGACGGGCAGGATCACCCGATCGGGAATGGGCAGGTCGTGGAGGTTGTCTCCGACGCGGCGGGCTTCGCGCAGGTCCTCGGCGGTGACCCAGGGTTGGAGCATCGGCGGCGGGGCGGGGTTGCGTGGGTCGGCTCGGGAGAGGTCGGCCGTGAGCGTAGGGGGAACCCATCGCGGGTCCGGACTCAGGCCGTGCCGCGGGTCAAGGGGTTGGGCATCGAACACCAGGACCCGCCGTCCTTCGATGGGCCCGCCCTGAAACAGGCGACGGTCGGGGCCGGCGGGCGCGAATGACGGCGTGGTCGGGGGCACTTCGCCCAGGTGAAAGACCGTGCCGGGCGGGATCAGTTCGATGTAGGCGCCGTCCTGCACCTGGGCCGTGTTGAGATCGACGCCCTCGGGGCTGAGCGTGAGGTAGTCGGGTTGGCTGAAGGTGGCGCGGAACTCGGGGGCCTGAAGCAGGAACGTCCCGGGCACGCCGGTCTGCGCGTCGGCCGACTCGAGCCGAAAGAGTTGGTCGCGGTTTGGCGCGCCGCCGTAAGCGGGGTCGATGCGTCGCATCGAGGTGGCCAGCGGGTCGAGGTCGCCGACGGCCCGGTCGATCAGCGGCGGCGGTTCAAGCCCCTGCGACGACACCAGCGGCGTGGCCATCGCCGCAAGCAGCGTGGCAACGAGACATCGCGTGGTCGGAGGTTGGGGCTGGAACATCGGAAAGCTCGAAAAAAGCCCGGCGTCGGGGCGACGCCGGGCTTGCGGAGTGTCATGCATCCGCCCGGCGGGGCGTGTGGCTTACTTGGTCAGCGCGGGTTCGGCTTCATCAGCGACCGGGACCACCGGGTCCAACTCGAGGTTGTCCATTGCATCGCCGGCGTCGTCGGCGGATTCTTCGAGCGTGTCGAGCATGTCGGTCTGCGGTTCGGCATCCTGCAGGTCGTCCATGGCGGGCTCGGAGTTGTCGGCGGGCGGCGCGGGGGTTTCGTCGGCTTCTTCGAAGGCCGGCGGCGCGGGCACGACTTCGATCGGGGCCGGCGTGTTGTCGTCGACCTTGGGGTCGCGCAGCCGCAGGTTGATCTGGATCGGGGCGCCGGTGAACTCGACCTGGCCGGAGGATTCGGCACCGAACTTGCCGGGGTGGCCCGAGAGGTCGTTGCCGGCCTTCAGCGAGGAGATGTACCACTTCATTTCTTCGGCGGGGGTGTTGGGCACCTTGAAGCCGTTGAACTGGCCTTCGCGGCTGAACTCGATGGTGAGCTTCTGGCCGGGGGGGATGTCGTAGGACCAGGCGGTTTCGCCGCTCTGGATGTAGGTGATGTCCACGCTCTTGGGCGCCATCGGCGTGGAGGAGAACGTGTGGCGGTCGGCGGTGCAGCCGATCAGCGAGGCGGCGCCCAGCGCGAGGGCGGCGGCGGGGGTGAAAACGCGGAAACAACGGGTGAACATGGTCGGCGGTCCTTTCGGTCTCGTTTCGGTCTGTTGGTTCTCAAGCCGGAGCAGTCGGTCGGCCCGGCGTCTGCCGGGAGTTGCAAGATACGGCCCACAACGCCCCGAAGCCAGCCGACTTCTGCCTTTGCATCGGTTCGACCTTGCCCGGCGGTTGACGAAATTCTCCGGAACCCGCCGCTACGGCCGAATCTCCGCCGCCCCGGCCGGCATGGACTGGTGCAGGTGGCGAACGATCGCCTCGCCCGCGCACGCCAGATGGGCCGCAAAGAAACCGCCCCGGTGTTGCCAGAACAGCGGCCAGAGGTGCTCCCGGTCGGTCGCCGGCAGGGGCAACGCGGACAGCGCTTCCGGGGCGTGCCACTCCAGCCGGCCCTCGTCGAACTCCCGAACCGCCACCGCCACCGGTCGCGGCAACTCGTACAAGAACATCAGCCAGTGCCCGAGCCCCAGGTAATCCGACTCGGATACGACGCCCGTGAGATGCAGCTCGTCGGGGTCGACGATCAGGCCGGCTTCCTCGGCGATCTCCCGGGCACACGACGCGTGCGGACTCTCGCCCAGGCTCATCTCCAGCTTGCCCCCGATCGGCGAATAAAGGTCGTGGTTCGGCGGCTTGCGGCGATGCAGCAGCAGCACCCGGCCTTGCTCGTCGAACAGGTACGCAAGCGTCGCGATCGTGTACGGCTTGGACATCGCGGCCAAGCGTATCGCATGGCCTTGCCGGCTCAATCCGGGGCGTCGCCGCCGCGCTGCCGCTTGATCGCGCCGCGACGCTTCTTTTCTTCGATGCGTCGTTCGATGGCGCCGCGGCTGGGCTTGGTGGCGCGGCGGACCCTCGGCCGATGCAGCGCCGCGACCAGCAACTCCCGAAGCCGCGCCACGCACGCCCGGCGATTGCTCACCAGGCTGCGGCTGTCCGACGCCGCGATCACCAGCCGGTCGCCCGCCCAGCGCTGCCCCGCCAACCCCGGCAGCCGCCGCATCGCGTCGCCCGGAAGCACCGCCGCCAGGTCGTCGGCCGTGACCGTCAGCGTCGCCTTGGTGTTGACCTTGTTGACGTTCTGCCCGCCGGGCCCGCCGCTGCGCGACGCCGTGAACCGAAGCACACTGCGCGGGACCACCCGCCCGCCCGGCAGCGCGACATCTTCGGGGTGACTCGCCGCCGGCGACGTGTCCTGGTTCTGATGCTCGGGAAGATCCGACATCCCCGCATCATGCCAGAACCGCCGCCGCGTACGATGCAAAGGTCCGAATTCCCAGGGAGACCCGACATGACCCGCCGCCCCCGCCCTTCACGCAAGCTCTGGACGCTGCCGCTGTTGCTCGCGCTCCCCGCCCTTTGTGCCCTACCCGTCCCGGCCGCCGCTAACGAAACCACGTGGTACGGGTACTACCGCCTGTTCAGCCGCAACTACACCACGCTCGACAACGCCCGATCGGACTCGCGGCTCTTCGCCGCCAAGGTCGGCAACCGCTGGGGCCTCCTCGACCAGCGCGGCGTCCTGACCGTCCCGCCCATCCACCAGTGGACCGACGACGGCATCGACGGCGTCGCCCGCTTCATCCGCAACGGCAAGACCGGCTACATCGACGGCATCGGCAACGTCCGCATCGAGCCCATCTACGACTGGCTCGACCGCTTCGCCGACGGCGTGGCCATCTTCAAACGCGGCGGGCGCTACGGCCTCATCGACCAACGCGGCCGGGTCGTCCTCGAACCCCGCTACGACGACATGCTCCGCTTCCGCGAAAACTACGCCGCCGTCCAGATCAACGGCCGCATCGGCTTCATCAACCGCCGGTACCGTGAAACCATCACACCCCAGTTCGCCGTGGCCCGTTCCTTCCACCAGGGACTCGCCGCCGTTCGCTTCCTCGACGAGCGGGGCAACCCCGCCCACTGGGGCTACGTCAACGTGCGCGGCGACATCAAGTGGCAGGACCGCTCGGGCACCATCACCGAACTGCGCGACTTCAACGACAACCTCGCCGCGTTTCGCACGACCACGCCCGACGGGACGGCCAAGTGGGGCTACCTCGATCAGCGCTTCGCGATCGCTATCCCGCCCAGGTTCGACGAGGCCGGCGACTTCACCGACCACCTCGCTTCCGTCGCCGACATCACCGCCGGCGGCTGGGGCTTCATCAATCGCGCCGGCGACTGGGAACTCGCGCCGCAGTTCGACTGGGCCGACGACTTCGACGACCGACTCGCGATGATCCGATACCAGGGCAAGTTCGGCTTCATCGACCGCACGGGCCGCACGGGCCTGTACCCGCAGTTCGCCGAGGCCGAACCCTTCGAAGATGGATACGCCGTAGTCTCCGACGGCACGAACATGGCCTTGGTCACCACCAACGCCGGCGTGCTCTTCGACCCCGCTGATATCACCGACGCCCAGGAACGCAACCAGGGCGGCGTCCTGGGTCGCAAAGGCCCGAGCCTGCTCGGCCAGCCCATCCTCGACCGCACCTCCGGCACCCAGGCTCGCCTGATGCGCTACCCCCGCCTCTCCCCCGTGCCCTATCGCCTGCTCCACTTCGAGCAGCCCGCCGCCGAGTTCCCCGTGCCCTACGAACCCGAGTACCGCTACGAAGAACGACTCCCCCGCGATACGCCCGGTGGGCTGCTGATCTCCGACGAACCCGTGAAAGACGGTGAGAACGACACCGACGACCCCGGCACGATCACCATCGATCCCGAGTTAAAAGGCGTCATTCCCGAAACCACGCCGTGACCGTTACATGAAGGTTGCAGCGTGTTTGCGCACGCGTCCGTGGTGGCGGGCCGCCACCGCGTAAAACGGCGGCCGGTGGCCGCCGATGTCGGCTCGCTTCAGCGCAGCGCATCGCGCCGTGCGACGGTCGTGTCGGGGTCTTCGATGGCGGGATAGTCCGCCTGAGCTTCGGGGCAGACGGCCATGACGTGATCGAACAGCCAACGGTTCACCGTCTTGGCATGGTTCATGAAGATCAGGTGTTTACCGTTGGGGATCAGGCAGTCCGCCAGTGAGGGCATCGCCTTGAGCACCGGGTCGCTCGTGCCGTGGATCTCGTAGATCGGCGGGGGGCTTTGGCCGAAGTCAGGCGGGCCGTCCCACTGGGCGATGCGGCGGATTGCCCACTGAAAGAACTTCGGGTCCGACCGTTTGGCCATGCCGACGAACAGCGCTACGGCCTCGTCGTCGCCGCCGTTGAGCTTGGCAAACGGGATCGCGGCGAGTCGGTGGAACGCCGACATGATCGGCAGCGGCGGCAGCGCCGCCAATTTGCCCAACGCCGTGGCCCAGGTCGGCACGGCATCGGCCGTCTGGGCCGAGCTGATCAGCAGCGTCACCGCCGGAGGCCGATCCAGATGACGCAGCAGTTCCTGCGCCACCATGCCGCCGAACGACACACCCACGAGCGCATACTTCGCCGGCAGCTTCGGGCCAAGCGCTTTGGCGAAACGCTTGGTGAACAGGTGCAGCGGCTCATCCTCGCCCGGCTCCAGCCAGTCGGGCACGATGACCGCCGCGTCGCCGAACGCCTTGCGTTGATGGACGAACAGCGAGCCGTCGGCCCCCAGGCCGGGCAGCATGATCAGCGGGATGGGCAGCGTCAGTTCACGCATCGTCGGTGGGATCAGCGTCGGATTCACCGACCCGCGTCGCTGTACGGATGGTTGTGGCCTTCGTGGTTCGGGTGATCGACGCGGCTTACTCCGCGCCTTCGATGGCTTCGGGCACCATCTGCAGCGAGCCCAAGCCGTCTTCGACGATCTCGATCAGCTCGACGTCGAAGATCAGCAACTGGTTCGGGCCGATGCCCGACTGCGGCGGGGGCTGCATGCCGTACGCCTGCTCGCCGGGGATGAACAGCGTGCCCTTGGAGCCAACGGGCATCTGCGTCAAACCGGCCTGGAAGCCGGGGATCACACCGTCCAGCGGGAACGGCACGGGCTGTCCACGCCGCAGCGACGAGTCGAACACCGTCCCGTCCAGCAGCTTGCCTTCGTAGTGCACGAGCACCGTGTCGGTGGGCTGCGGCATCGGGCCGTCGCCCTTTTCGGTGAGGGTGTACTGCACGCCCGACTCGGTGGTGACCACGCCTTCGGTCTGGGCGTTCATCTCCAGAAACGCCGCATCGGCGTTCATCGATGCCTGCATCTTGGCCATCTGTCGCTGCTGCATCTCCATTTGAAACTGCGTGAGCGTCTCCTGCATCTGCGCCTCGGTGAGGCTGGACTGAGCCGCTTCGTCCGCCGCGTCGCCGAAGCCCTGCCCGAACGCGCCGGCATCGACGTTGAAATCCATCGCGGCAAACTCGGGGATCATCTGACCGCCCATGCTCGCGCCAATCGCGTAGCTGACGCGCTGCTCGAAGCTGGTGAACCCTTCCGCGTCGGGGCCTTGCGAATAGTCCGCCGTGGGCGGCGTCGGCGGCGCGCCGAACAGCGTGGCCATCTGCTCGGGCGTCAGGCCCAACTCCTCGCCGGCTTCCGCCTGCCCCTGGACCTGCGGCGTGTCGTCGATCGCCGACTCGGCGGGGCTGGCCTCCACCGACGCCGTATCGAGCACGTTGGCCTGCACATCCGCCACGGCGTTGGCCGCCGCATCTTCCGCCGTGTCGCTCTGTGCAGCCGCCGGCAAGCACCACGCCGCCGCGGCCAGCGCGGGGACAGCCCACCGCAGCAGTTGCGCGGTGCGGAAACGGGCGGGCGATTCGTTCGAGGAGAGCATGCGGATCACGGCGGGGTTCCTTCCTGATTCGAGCGGCGGCCGCATTCAACCGGCCGGGCCGCAGAGTAAACGGGTCAACGGTCAAGCGTCACGCTGCGGGATCATAGTGGCACAACCGTGGGCGGCGACCACCCTGGGCATTACGATCACTTCATGCCCCCACGCCGGCTCTACTTCGCCTACGGCTCGAACCTCGACCCCGTCCAGATGAAACGCCGATGCCCCGGCTCCGACGCCGTCGGCCCGGCCTTCGCACCGGGCTACGCACTCACCTTCCCCGCACACTCCACCGGCGACTGGAAAGGCGGCGTCGCCTCCATCGAACCCCTCCACGAAGCTCAACAACGCAACGACGAACCCCACGCCACCCACCACGCCCAAACTTCCGGGGCTTCCGAGGTCTCCGGGGCTTCCGGGGCTTCCGGGGCTTCCGGGGCTTCCGGGGCTTCCGGGGCTTCCGGGGTCTGGGGCGTCCTCTACCGCATCACCGACGACGACCTCCGCGCCCTGGACCTCTACGAAGCCGTCGACGAAGGCATGTACACCCGCCGCGACATCCACGTTCTCCCCGCCCCCCACGACCTTTCCGCCCCCCCGCAAACCGCCCTCACCTACTTCGCCGTCCGCGGCTACAACGCCCCCAAACGCCCCTCCAAAAAATACCGCGACGCCATCGTCGGCGGGGCCGAACACCACCGCCTGCCCCCCGACTACCTCGCCCTGCTCCGTGCCCTGCCGACGATCGACTGACCGCAGCCCCGCCCCCCTTTCGCCTACGATTCCGCCCCCTTCCTTCCCCTCTCCGGAGCCTTCGCCATGCACATGCCCACCGTCACCCTCGCGGCCGGCGCCGCCCTCATCGCCATCGGCGTGGGGCTCGGCTCGCTCAGCGAGCCCGCGCCCCCCGACGCCTCCTTCATGGCCACCTACTCCAAATACATCCCCGCCGCCTTCGGCGTGGCGCTCGCCCTCTGCGGGGCCGTCGCCTTCAGCCCCGCCGCCCGCAAACACGCCATCCACATCGCCCTCCTCTTCGCCGTCCTGGGCGTCGTCGGCGGCGGAGCACGCATCCCCAAAACCCTCGCCGCCGACGGCTCGGCACTCGCCCTGACCTCCCAACTCGCCCTCCTGCTCATCTCCGCCGCCTACCTCGCCGTCGGCATCAAATCCTTCACCCAAGCCCGCAAAGCCCGCAAAGCCCGCAAGCAACTCAAAGCCGCCGGCCTCACCCAACCCTCCGCCTGACCCTCCCCCATGCCCGGCCCCAAAACCAAAGACAACCCCGCCCCCGACTCCCTCCCCGCCGTCCTTGCCCAAGCCTGGGACGAACTCATCCACGCCGCCGCCTCCGCCAAGCACGGCTTCCACCTGCCCACCTTCTGCACCGCCGACCTCTCCCCCGGCCAGCCCCCCCACGCCCGCATCGTCGTCCTCCGACACGCCGACCCCGCCTCCCGCACCCTCCTGGCCCACACCGACACCCGCTCCCCCAAAGCCGCCCAGATCCAGCACCACCGCGCCGCCACCTGGCTCTTCTACGACCACCCCCGACGCATCCAGCTCCGCGTCACCGGCCCCACCGCCCTGCTCACCCAAGGCCCCCTCGTCGACGAACGCTGGGACGCCTCCGAACTCTCCGCCAAACGCTGCTACCTCGCGCCCCACGCCCCCGGTATCCCCGCCGATGAGCCGAGTCCCAACCTCCCCGAGCACGTGCGCGACCGGGTGCCCGACGCGCCGGAGCTCGA
>CAZIXN010000060.1:0-14756 GCA_964543215.1 uncultured Phycisphaera sp. | reverse complement strand
CCCAACGCAAAAGCCCCCGGCGGATGCCGAGGGCTTTGCATGGGTTTGGTTTTGGCGTGAAGCTCAGCGGGGTGAGATCAGGCTTCTTCGCGGCGACGCTTGAGGCCGGCGAGGCCCAGGAGGCCCAGGCCTGCGGCGAAGGCCGAGGGGGTGGGGACGGCGGTGACGTTGCCGTCGCCGGACAGGGCGTCGGGGTTGGACGTCGGGCCGGAGGTCGAGGCGAAGCTGACGCCGCCGCGGTCTTCGATCAGGGAGGCGATGCGGTAGCCGTATCCGCCGAGGAGGGCTTCGACGTCGCTGAAGTCAACGCCTTGGGCGTAGCTGAAGGTCATGACCACGCGGTAGTCGTTGTTGAGGCCAGAGCCCAGGCCGGCGGAGGTGACGGACAGGGCCGAGCCGGTCCAGTCGATGAGCTGGGGCTGGATGGCAGAGTCGCTACCGAGGGCGAAGCTGGCCGAGGCGGGGGTGGCGAAGACGGTGGCCGGGGCCGGGGTCTTTTCCATGAAGGCGACGGCCGGGCCGCCGGAGACGAGGTCGGCGAAGCCGGACTCGAAGTACACGCCGGTGAGCTCGGTACGGTTGGACTTGAGGATGTTGGCGACGTTGACCAGGAACGTGCCGTCGCCGTTGTCACGGGCGGTGTAGTTGGTCGTGTCGTTGGCGACGCGTTGGCCGGCGGAGTTGTAATAGACCTGCTGCGTTCCGACGACGCGGGCGGCGTCGGCGGTCATCGAGAGGCCGGCGGTCGTGGCGACGGCGGCGGCGATGGTCAGACCCTTGAACATTTGCGATTCTCCCAAAAACATGATGCAACCCTTTCGTGGTTTTCTTGACAGGTTATCGGCGTTCCGTCGTGCCCACCTACCAAATTGGTTCAATCGTGCCGGACGCCGTCCTGACGCCCTTACTTTACCCCACCGTTTCCCGAAAGCAAGCGATTTGTTTCGCGGGGGTTGCACGATCAAAGCACCGATTTCGGACATTGCCAACGCAAGAGGCGAGCAATTTTGTTATCCGCGAAACTGCGAGTCGGCGGCGGTCGGTCGATGAACCATAAATAAATCATTCACAGGCGCTTACGCGACGCCATGCGTTCCTTTGCCCGCCCCCGAAAACCGGGCTTGTCCGGACGGGATTCGGCCCGCCGGGTGCCGGTCTTGCGGGGTGTGGGATGCACGCCACAGTAGACCTTGCCGGTGAGCCTTTGGCAGATCTGGGATTAACTGGCCTTCATCTGACAATCCCGGACTTTCCCCGACGACGCTGCGGGATATCCCGCAGCCTCGATCAGGCCGTGTACGTCGCCGCTCGTACCGCCTCGACGATCTTGCGGGCGTTGGGGAGCATCTCCTGCTCGAGCGTCCGGTTGTACGGGGCGGGCACGTCGTCGTTGAACACCCGCTTGACGGTGTTATCCAGGTCGTCGAAGCAGTGCTCGTAGATCTGGGCGGCGACTTCCGAGCCCACCGAGGCGAACGGCCAGCTCTGGTCGGCGACGACGCAGTAGTTGGTCTTGCGGACGCTGCGGGCGATGGTTTCGATGTCCAGCGGGCGATACGTGCGGATGTTGATGACTTCGAGGTCCAGGCCTTCCTTTTCCAAAGCCTCGGCCGCTTCGAGCGCGAAGTGGACCGGCCGGCCGGCGGAGACGACCGTGCAGTCCTTGCCCTCCTTGATCACTTCGCACTGCCCCAGCGGGATCACAAAGTCGTCGTCGCCTTCGGGCGGGGCCCACTTGCCGCCGTGGAGATACCTCGAAAAATCCTTGTCGCCGCGGGCGCCCATGCCGAGCATGCGTTCGGATTCGAGGTTGAAGAACGGGTCTTCGTCGCGGATGCCGGATTTGAGCAGGCCTTTGGCGTCGCGGGGCGTCGCGGGCACGGCGAGCTTGAGGCCCGGGACGCTGGAGAACATGGATTCCACGCTCCACGAGTGCGTCGAGCCGAGCTGACCGCCGGCGCCGTTGTTGCCGCGGAAGACGATCGGGCAGCCGAACTGTCCGCCGGACATGTAGAGCATTTTCGGGGCGTTGTTGATGATCTGGTCGGCCGAGACCAGGCAGAACGACCAGGACATGAACTCGATGATGGGGCGCAGGCCGTACATCGCCGCGCCGACGCCCAGGCCGGCGAACCCGGTCTCGGAGATGGGCGCATCGACGATGCGCCGCGGGCCGAACTCCTCGAGCATGCCTTCGGAGACCTTGTAGGCCCCGTTGTATTCGGCGACTTCCTCGCCCATGAGAAAGATGCGGTCGTCCTGGCGCATTTCCTCCTGCATGGCCTCGCGGAGGGCTTCGCGGTACTGGATTTTTCGATCGGTGGTGGCAGTCATCAGAGATTTCACTCAGTCAAGAATGGTCAATAAAAATTTGCGAATTGCCGATCTTCCTTCATAGATGCTTCCATCCGTCAAGAATCAGCCACACCAGCAATGCAAGGCCACACCCGCCAACAAAGATAATCAAACCCAAGCCAAACAGTGTGCCCCGCAGTAGCTGGATTTTGACGGAACGATCTTTGGGCATGCTGGTGAAGGTTCACGCGAACTCGGGGTTGGGCGCACCTTTTTTGTACGGCCCGAACACGTTGACGTACACATCGGTGTACAGCTCGTCCATGCCCAGCTCGGGGCTTTCCTCGGCGAAATGCACGGCGTCCTTGGCGACCTGCTTGGCCTTGTTGTCCAGCTCGTCGATCTGCTCCTGCGTCGCGAGTTGGTGCTCGATGAGGTAGTTGACCAGGCGGTTGATGCAGTCGACTTCCTGCTTTTCGCCGACCTCGTCCTTGGTGCGGTACTTCTGCGGGTCGGACATGGAGTGCCCCTGGTAGCGGTACGTCTTGACGTTGACGTACGCCGGGCCGGGCGTTCGGCCGTCCTTGAAGTATTCGGGCAGGCCTTCGCGTTTGCCGGTTTTATCGTTGTAATTGATCGGCCGGGCGTCGCGGGTGGCGGCGACGGCGTCGCGGAAGGTGGTGTAGGTGTCCAGCACATCCTGGCCGTCGCATTCGTAGTAGCGCATGCCGTAGAGCTCGGCGCGCTGTTTCTGGTCGTGGGCCATGGCCGTACCGCGGGCGATGTCGGTGCCCATGGAATACCCGTTGTTTTCCAGCACGAAGATCAGGGGCAGGTTGTAGACCGCCGCGAGGTTCATGGCCTCGTGGGTGGCGCCCTGATTCAGCGCGCCGTCGCCCATGTAGCACAGCGCGACGTTGTCCTTGCCGGTGTACTGGATGCCCCAGCCCAGGCCGCAGCCCAGGGGGTTCTGCCCGCCGACGATGGCGTGGCCGCCGTACATATGGTGCGGCTTGTCGAACATGTGCATGCTGCCGCCCTTGCCTTTGGCGCAGCCGGTGATCTTGCCGTACATCTCGGCCATGCAGGCGTTGGGGCTCATGCCGCGGGCCAGCGCGTGGCCGTGGTCGCGGTAGGCCGTGACGATGGGGTCATCGGGCTTGAGCGCGCCGATGGAGCCGACGGCGGTGGCTTCCTGGCCGATGTAGATGTGGCAGAACCCGCCGATTTTCGCTTGTTGATACGACTGCATGCAGCGCTCTTCAAAACGCCGGATGAGCATCATCTGATCCAGGAGGTGGAGCAGTTGCTCGGCGGAGAGGCCGTGGTCGGCCCCGGAAGGAGCGTCGGACTTGGCGGACTTGTTCTTGGGAGCGTCTTTGGTCGCGGTGGCCATGGGCAATGAGGGGCTGAGGGGCGGTGGGGCTCAGGGGCTGAGTGCAGGTGGGCGTGGAAAACGCCGCGGCGCAGGAGCGGCGTGCGGTTCGCGCTCGCGGGAGGATTCAGGGACGGTTTTGGACTGATGGCTTCGGTCACCCTCAGCCCCTCAGCCCCACATCCCCTCGACACCTCGGAGTGTAGGGGTGGTCCCGTACTGTCGCAAGGATTGAGCGTCGGTTCGGCCGGCGTTCAACGCAGGCCTGAGAACATCATTAGACTCCCGGATTGAGTTTTGGGGCCGGCCATGGAGTCGCCGAACGAACCGACATCAGGGAGCTGCGCAGGGATGCCGCCGCAACGCAAGCACAACCACATCATGTCTTCCGCCGAGCGGCCGCACCGCCTGGGTCCGGGCACGGGCTGCGTCGCAGCCCGGCTAGGGGTGGGGATGGTGGTGTTGATGGCGGTGCTGCTGCCGACGCTGCCGGTGCTGGGGCAAGGCGTGGACCCGTCGAACCGGCCCGTCGCCGCGGTGCGTATCGCCGGGCTGGAGGAGGTCCCCGAACCGCTGGTCCGCAACGCCATCCGTTTGGAGCCCGGCGCGGCGTACGACGCCGCACGGGTCGAGGCGGACGTGCAGCGCATCACCCGGCTGGGCCGGTTCTCCAAAGTCACCGCCACCGTCGCCGACGATCCGCAGGGCGGCGGCGTGATCGTTACCTACGCGTTGCAGGAACAGCCGCTGCTGCGTTCGGTCGAGCTGCAGGGCGTCAAGTCACTTGAAGTCGATGATCTGGAAGTGGCGATGGTGCTGCGGGCGGGCGACCCGGCGGACGTGTTCCTGATCGAGCGTGCCCGGCGTCAGCTGGTGGACAGCTACCAGGCCGAAGGCTTCTTCCGCGTGCAGGTCCAACTCGATCAGGCCAGGCTCGACGACCAACGCGAGCTGGTGTTCAACATCGTCGAAGGGCCGCGCGTCCGGGTGCGGGACATCCGCTTCGAAGGCCTGGCCTCCTTCACCGGTGAAGAACTGGACAAGGAAGTCAAGCAGCAGGAGTACTTCCCGGTGTTCCGCAAGGGGCATCTGGATCAGGGCCTGCTGACGCTGGACGCGGCGCGGGTGCGGACCTATCTGCAGGCCCGCGGCCACCTCGATGCGCAGGTGGATCGACGGATCGACATCAGCCCGGATCAGAAGGAGGCCGTCGTCACGTTCGTCGTGAGCGAGGGCGCTCGGTACACCGTGTCGGACGTGCGGTTCAGTTCGGGCGACGGGACGCCGCTGCTGCTGCCGGACCCGCAGATGCTTTCGGCGATGTCGCTCAAGCCCGGCGCGGTGTTCAGCGCCGGCGCGGTGCAGGCGTCCGCCGAGGCCGTCGCCGATCTGTACGGCAAGCTGGGGTACCGCGACGTGGCGGTGACGATCGATCGCCGGTTCGCGCCCGACAGGCCGGAGGTTCGGCTGGATGTGTCGGTCACGCCCGGCCGGCCGACCACGGTGGGCAAGGTGATCGTCTCGGGCAACGACCTGACGCAGACCCGCGTGGTGCTGCGCGAGCTGCGGGGCATGACGCCCGGCCGGCGCTTCGACAAGACCGGTGAAGACCGGACCCGCCGGCGGCTCGACGAGTCGCCGCTGTTCCGCGATACGTCGGTCACCGTGCTGGGCAACCCCGAGGACGAAGTCCGCGATGTGCTCATCGAAGTCTCCGAGCGCAACACCGGCTCGATCGCCTTCGGGGCCAACCTCTCGTCGGACCTGGGCGTGGGCGCGGCGGTGGACATCAACCAGCGCAACTTCGACATCATGGACTTCCCCGACAGCTGGGGCGACTTCACGTCGGGCAAGGCCTTCCGCGGCGGCGGCCAGGTGTTCGATTTGACGCTCTCGCCGGGCGCGGAGAACTCGACGTATTCGGTGAGCTGGCGGGACCCGGCGTTCCTGGATTCGGACTACTCGCTGGGCGTCAGCGGCTTCATCACCGCCCGCGAGCGGGCCGACTTCAACGAAGGCCGCAAGGGCGGGACCGTGCGGCTGGGCAAGCGGTTCGGCGACGTGTGGTCCGGCAGCGTCGGCGGGCGGTACACGCTCGTGGACATCGATGATCTGGACGAGGAAGTCATCCAGGATGTCGTCGATGTCGAGGGCGAATCCGACCTCACCAGCCTGGAGTTCAACCTCCGCCGCAGCACCACCGACTCCAACTTCGAGCCCTCCCGCGGCAGCCGGCTGGACCTGGGCTTCGAACAGGTCGGCCTGCTGGGGGGCGACTACGACTTCACCCGCGTCACCACCGGGTACACCAAATTCTGGACCGTCGACCAGGACTTCCTCGACCGCAAGACCGTCGTGATGGCCTCCGCGCAGGCCGGCTACATCCTCCAGGACAACGAAGCCCCGATCTTCGAGCGATTCTTCGCCGGCGGCCGAAGCTTCCGCGGCTTCCAGTTCCGCGGCGTCGGGCCCCGCGGCATCGTCGCCTCCACCGGCGGCGTCAGCGACGACGCCGCCGGCGGACGCTTCTCCCTGCTGAGCACCCTGCAATACGAGTTCCCGCTGGTCGATCAGTACCTCCGCGGCGTCGTGTTCACCGACCAGGGCACCATCGCCAACGACATCGACCTGGGCGAGTGGCGCGTCACCGTCGGGGCCGGCCTGCGCATGAAAATCCCGTTCCTCTCGCAGGCTCCCTTCGCCGTGGACTTCGCCATCCCCGTGGTCGAAGAAGAAGGCGACCAGGACGAACTGGTCAGCTTCACCCTGGATATCCCGTTCCGCTGATTCTTCCCGTCGCGCCGCATGTCAATGCGGTGCCGGCCCCGGATTGACCTCCCGGGCTTTGATGAACTCCAAACGCCGCGTTGCCGTATTCTTTCAGACCCGTTTTCTCCCCGAACCTTCTAGGAGCACCCCGTGCAAGCCTTCTCGACCCTGCTGAAGAACCGTTTCGCTCAAGCCACGCTCGTCGCCGCCGTGCTGATCGTGGGCATCCCGACGCTCAAGGGCGGATCCACCCTGATCGCCCAGGATTCCAGCTCCCCCACCGCCGTGGCCACCGTGGACCTCAACGCGGTCATCACCCAGAGCAAAGCCTCGACCGCGCAGGAACAGTCCCGCGCCGGCCGGGAGGCCCAGATTCAGACCGAAGGCCAGTCCAAGAACGACCAACTCCAGAAGCTGCGGGCGGACATGGACCTGCTGGCCCCCGGTTCGTCGGCCCGTCAGGCCAAGGAAAAGGAACTGCGGGCGGCGCTGGTCGAGGCCCAGGTCTGGCAGCAGGTCAGCCAGGCCGAGGAGCAGGCGACGCGCAGCCGTGAATTCCTCGAGCTCTACGAAGCCGCCAACCAGGCCGTCGCCGCCGTCGCCAAGGACCGCGGCGTGGACATCGTCCTCACCGCCGGCCAGTTGCCCGACCTGGCCCAACTCGCCCGCGCCGACGCCCAGCAGATCGCCGCCATCCTGCAGAACCGCAAGGTCCTCTACAACGCCCAGTCCGCCGACATCACCCAGTCCGTGCTCGCCCGCATGAACGCCGACTTCGACGCCGGCAACTGAAGCCTCACCCCCACCTTTCCGATCACCCGCGAAGCCCGCGTTCATTGAACGCGGGCTTCTTCTTTGCGGTAAAACATCCTGCGATGCCCTCGCGCACCGTCCAGCAAATCGCCGAACTCGTCGGCGGCTCCGTCCGCGGCGACGCCGGCCTGACGATCGTCCGCCTCGACACCCTCGCCAACGCCGACGAACACACCCTCACCTTGATCGGCAGCCCACGGTTCGCCGCGCACTGGCCCAAATCCCGTGCCGCCGCCGCCATCGTCGGTCAAGCCCTCGCCGACGAAACCCAGCTCCAGCCCGGCCCCCCCGGAAGCCGACGCGCCCTCATCGTCGTCGAAAACGCCGACCTCGCCATGGCCAAGGCCCTCGAAGCCTTCGGCTCCGCCGACCCCTTGCCGATGTCCGATGTCGGATTTCAGATTTCGGATGTGAAGCACGGTGCCACGCACACCGACCGTGACGCTCTGCCTCAACCTCCAAAGTCTGAAAACGCAAATCCGAAATTCAACATCCACCCCGCCGCCCTCATCCACCCCACCGCAAGGCTCGGCGACCACGTGACCATCGGCGCGTTTGCCACCGTCGGCCCCCACGCCAGCATCGGCGACCACTGCATCCTCCACGCCGGCACGCACGTCTTCGACCACGCACAACTCGGCCCGGGATGCGTCCTGTGGCCCGGAACCGTCGTCCGCGAACGGTGCATCCTCGGCGCACGATGCATCCTCCACGCCAACGTCGTCATCGGCACCGACGGCTTCGGCTACCGGCCCGACACCGAAACCCTCCCCGACGGCACCCAACGACCCACCATCCGAAAAGTCCCCCACCTCGGCCATGTCGTCCTGGGCGACGAATGCGAGCTGGGGGCCTGCACCACCGTCGATAAGGGCAAGTTCGGAGCCACCACGCTCGGCCGGGCCTGCAAACTCGACAACCACGTCCAGATCGGGCACAACGCCACCCTCGGCGACTGCGTCGTCATCTCCGGTTGCTCCGCCGTCGCCGGCTCCACCCGCATCGGTCACGGCGTGCTCATCGGCGGCATGGCCGCCATCGCCGACCACCTCACCGTCGGCGATGGCGCGATGCTCGCCGGCGGCATCCAACTCATGCGCGACGTACCGCCGGGCGCGAAATACGCCGGCGCGCCCGGCCGACCCATGACCAGCGTCGCCCGCGAAATCGCCGCCCTCGCCCGTCTCCCCGACGCGATGAAGCAACTCAAGAAATTCATGAAGGGATAAACAAAGCACCGCATCTCAATGCGGTGCCCACCCCCCATTACACTGCAGAACACGCGTGACCACGGACGATCACGCCACCCGTCGCCGCTGCCCCGATTGTGACCACCCCAACGACCTACAACGCGTCCCCCGTCGCCGCCGGCAACCCCGCCGCGCAGCGCACCGTCGGCCAGCCCGTCAGCCTCCGCGGCCTGGCGCTCTTCTCGGGCAAGCCCGCCACCCTCACCTTCAAGCCCGCGCCCGCCAACCACGGCATCGTCTTCGTCCGCACCGATCTGCACAACGCCCAGGTCCCCGCCCTCATCGACCACGTCGTCTCCCGCTCGCGGCGCACCGCCCTGCGCCACGGAAACGCCATCGTCGAAACCTGCGAGCACGTCCTCTCCGCCGTCGCCGGCCGCGGCATCGACAACCTCATCATCGAGCTCAACGCCGACGAAACCCCCATCATGGACGGCTCGGCCTCGCCGTTCTACGACGCCCTGGGCGACGCCGGCATCGTCCAACAGAACGCCACCCGACGGGTCCTGATCATCAAAGAACCCGTGGCCATCCGACAGGACGACGCCACCATCGCCGCCCTGCCCGCCGATCGGCCCGGCATGTGCGTCACCTACGAACTCGACTACGCCAAAATCGCGCCCTACATCGGCCGGCAACTCCACACCTTCGACCCCGACGACCCCGACGCCGACTACGCCCGACAGATCGCCCCCTCCCGAACCTTCTCCACCGAACTCGAAGCCCGCGCCGCCCGCGAACAAGGCCTCTTCGCCCACCTCACCGAAAACGAAGCCCTGGTCATCGGCGAGCACGGCCCGCTGGGCACCAACGCTTTCCGCTTCGACGACGAGCCCGTCCGACACAAAGTCCTGGACCTCATCGGCGACCTCGCGCTCGTGGGCGCACCGATCCAGGGCCGGATCATCGCCCACAAATCCGGCCACCCGCTCAACCACGAACTCGCCCGCGCGCTGGTCAAACAACTCCGCCAGCAACGCCTCGGCCACCTCGCGCGCAACCACGTCGTGGCCGACGTCCGCAAGCTGTTCCGCATGATGCCCCACCGCTACCCGATGCTGCTCGTGGACCGCGTCATCGAGATCGACGGCGACCGACGCGCGGTGGGCGTCAAAAACGTCACCATCAACGAGCCCTTCTTCCAGGGCCATTACCCCAGCACCCCGATCATGCCCGGCGTGCTGGTCGTCGAAGCGATGGCCCAGCTCTCGGGCGTGCTGATCGGGCAGTCGTTGCAACAGGTGGGCAAGCTGCCGGTGTTGTTGAGCCTGGACAAGGTGAAGCTCCGCCGCCCCGTCACGCCGGGCGACCAACTGCTTCTCGAAGCGGAGTCCGTGCGGATCCGCAGTCGCATCGCGCACATGCGGTGCCGGGCGTACGTGGCCGAGGACATCGCCGCCGAGGCCGAGGTGAAATTCATGATGGTCGACGACGACCAGAGCTAAGCGAGTGGCCAGTGGCGAGTGACCAGTGGCCAGTGTGTTCGTTATTCGTTGCTGAACTGGCCACTGGCCACTGGCCACTAGCCACTGGACACTTCCATGCCCACCGTCCACCCCACCGCCCTCGTCGACCCCGCCGCGTCGCTCGCCGACGACGTCTACGTCGGGCCGTTCTGCATCGTCGGGCCCAAGGTGCGCATCGGTACCGGCACCAAACTCATGTCCCACGTCCACGTCATGGGACGCACCACCCTGGGCGAGCACAACACGCTCTGGCCGCAGTGCGTCCTGGGCGGCGACCCCCAGGACCTCAAGTTTCAGGGCGAGGACACCGAGCTGGTCGTCGGCGACCACAACGAACTCCGCGAGTGCGTCACCCTCCACAAAGGCACCGCCAACGACCTGGGGCTCACCCGCGTCGGCTCGTACAACCTGATCATGGCCTACGCCCACGTCGCCCACGACTGCATCCTGGGCGACCGACTCGTCATCGCCAACGGCGTCCAACTCGCCGGCCACGTCTGCCTCAAAGACCACGCCGTCATCGGCGGCGTCACCGCCATCCACCACATGGTCACCATCGGCGCCCACGCCTTCGTCGGCGGCATGACCCGCGTCTCCAAAGACGTCCCGCCCTTCATGGTCGTCGAAGGCAACCCCGGCCGAATCCGAAACATCAACGCCATCGGCCTCAAACGACGCGGCTTCTCCGCCGACTCCATCGCCAACCTCAAGGACGCCTTCCGCCGGCTCTACGGCCCGGGCCTCCGCAGCAAAGTCGTCGACACCGCGACCGTCTGCACCGACCTCCTCGACGCCTACCCCCACGACCCCCACATCCACAGCCTCGTCCAGTCCCTCCGCGACACCGCCTCGGGCCTCCACGGCCGATACCGCGAAGTCGCCCGAAAAGACAACCGCTGGAACAACCCGTCGAAGTAATTTCAGATTTGCGATTGCAGATTTCAGATGTGAGTTACGCCGATATGCAAAGTACCGGACGTGAAACCATGCCGACATCTGAAATCAAACATCTGAAATCTGAATTTCTTCAATCGCCCCACACGGCTTTGGTCACCGGCGCCGCCGGCCTCATCGGCTCGCACCTGGTCGAAGCCCTCGTCGCACGGGGCCACCGCGTCGTCGCCGTCGACAACTTCAACGACTACTACGACGTCAACCAGAAACGCGCCAACGTCGCAGGGTTCTCGGACCTCGAACACGTCACGCTCATCGAAGCCGACATCCGCGACGCCGAGCGGATGCACGCCCTGTTCGCCGAGCACCAACCCACCATGGTCGGACACATGGCCGCCATGGCCAACGTCCGATACTCCATCGGACGGACCCCCCTCTACAACGACGTCAACATCACCGGCTCGGTCAACCTCCTCGAAGCCGCCGTGAAGCAGGGTTCGGGGAACAGGGATCGGGGATCGGGTTCCAACGCTCAACCCGATCCCCGATCCCCGATCCCCGAACCCTCGTCGGCGCTGCCGACGTTCGTCTTCGCCTCCACCTCTTCCGCCTACGGCCACACCACCCGACTGCCCTTCCAGGAAGACGACCCCGCCAACGCCCCCCTCTCCGCCTACCCCGCCTCCAAAAAAGCCGTCGAACTCCTCGGCTACACCTATCACAATCTTCATGGTTTGAACTTCACCGCCGTCCGATTCTTCTCGGTCTACGGACCCCGCGCCCGACCCGACATGATGCCCTTCATGGTCACCGACAGCATCGCACGCGGTGAGAAAATCACCCTCTTCGACCGCGGTGAACTCTGGCGCGACTGGACCTTCGTCGACGACATCGTCGCCGGCGTCGTGCTCGCCATGGAAAAACCACTCGGCTACGAAATCATCAACCTCGGCCGGGGCGAACCCGTGAAGATGGCCGACTTCGTACGCCAAGTCGAAAAGCTCGTCGGCAAACAAGCCCTCCTCGACTGCCCCCCCGCCCCGCCCAGCGAACCCAAACGCACCCACGCCGACATCACCAAAGCCCGCACCCTCCTGGGTTACCACCCGCAGACCCCCGTCGAAGAAGGCCTGGCGAAGCTCTGGGATTGGTACCGCAACCGCTAACACATCTCAACGAGCCGCGACCGTCAGGTAGCGGGCAACGCCGCAACCATCGCCCTCCCGCTCTCTCACGGTCGCAGCTTGTCCGCATCGCCGACCACGCGCCATCCCTGTGGGCTACACTCTCCGCCCCATTCCTTTCACCGGAGACCCACCATGCCCAACGCCACCGCCACCATCACCACCCCCCGCGGCGACATCGAGCTCGAGCTCTACACCGACGATTGCCCCGAAACCACCGGCAACTTCATCAAGCTCGCCAAAAAAGGCTTCTACGACGGCCTGACCTTCCACCGCGTCATCCCCGATTTCATGATCCAGGGCGGATGCCCCAAAGGCACCGGCACCGGCGACGCGGGCTACAAATTCAACGACGAAAAATCCGCTCTCAAGAAAAAGCACGACGGCCCGGGCGTCCTGTCCATGGCCAACGCCGGCCCCAACACCAACGGCTCGCAATTCTTCATCACCCACGTCGCCACCGACTGGCTCAACGGCAAACACGGCGTCTTCGGCAAAGTCACCAAAGGCCAGGACATCGTCGACAGCATCAAGCAGGGCGACCCGATGGAAAAAGTCACCATCAGCGAAGGCTGAACCGCAACCCCAAATGTCACGCACTCTCAGCCCCGCATGTCAATGCGGGGCTTCTTTTTGCGCCCCTCAAATCTCCGCCCCACGGTCGCCCGCCACGCCGGGGATCGGCGCGACCGGCTCGCCGGGCACCAGCTCGCCCTTGCGGTACTTGCCCCAGTAATTCTTCAAACGCTTCTTCACCAGCGGCGCCAGCAGGATGCCGCCCAGGATGTTCGGCAGCGCACAACTCAGCAGCATCGCGTCCGCCGAGTCGATCACCGCGCCCAGCGACGCCACCGACCCCAGGAACACGCAAAGCACGAACACC
This sequence comes from uncultured Phycisphaera sp., assembly GCA_964543215.1. Classification (GTDB taxonomy): domain Bacteria; phylum Planctomycetota; class Phycisphaerae; order Phycisphaerales; family Phycisphaeraceae; genus CAZIXN01. Next base: position 1,827 of record CAZIXN010000060.1, on the reverse strand, counting down.
AGCCGGAACACAATCACGCTGTCGATCCCGAACAGATAGCCCCACGCCCGCTCGCCGTAGTAGCACCACGAAATCATCGTCGAAAACGCGAACAGCATGATGCTGATGGTCAGGATCTTCGGGAAGTGCAGCGCCTGCATCACCGGCCGCGACTCGAACGCCCACAGCGTCACCGCCGCGCCGCCCTCGATGCCCTGCGTGTACGCCCCGGTGATCAGCACCACCATGCCGGTCATGAAGCAGATGACGATCGTGTCCACGAACGGCTCGAGCGACGCGACCAGACCCTCCCGCACCGGCTCGTCCGTCCGCGCCGCCGAGTGCGCCACCGCCGAGCTGCCGATACCCGCTTCACTCGAAAACGCCGCCCGTTGGAAGCCCACCATCATCGCCCCCAGCACACCACCCAGGCCCGCCTCGGGGCTCCACGCCTCGCGGATCACCAGCGACACCAGGCCGGGAATCCGGTCGAAGTTGTTGAGAATAATGAACAGACAGGCCGCGACGTAGATCGCCGCCATCACCGGCACGATGATCGACGTCGCCGCGCCGATCCGCCCGATCCCGCCGATCACCACCACCGCCACCATCGCTGCCATCAGCAACCCGAAGCCCACGCTCACCCCGCCCTTGGCGGCCTCGACGTTCTCGGCCGCAATGAACGGCTGCACAAACTGATTGAAAAACGCTTCGAAACTCTGGTTCGCCTGGAACATATTCCCGCCGCCCAGCGACGCCGCCATCAGGAACACCGCGAACACCACCGCCAACACCTTCCCGATCGTCGCGATACCCGGCATGTTCGGATACGTCTGCTTCAGCCCCGCCGACAGAAAAAACATCGGCCCGCCCGACATCGTGCCGTCCTTGTTCTGGACGCGGAACATCTGGCTCAGCGTCGTCTCGTGGAACTTGCTGGCCATGCCGAAGAAACCCAGCACCATCATCCAGAACAGCGCGCCCGGCCCGCCGGTGACCATCGCGATCGCCACGCCGGCAATGTTCCCCAGCCCCACCGTCGCCGACAACGCCGACGTCAGCGCACGGAACGGCGTGATGTCGCCCGTGTCGTCGCTGGCCGCCCACTTGCCCCGCACGATGTCGATGGCGTGCTTGAAGCCACGCAGGTTGATGAACCCGTGGTACACCGTGAAGAACACCGCCCCCAGCGCCAGCCAGACCACCAAAAACGGCAGCTTCACGTCCCCGCCGAACGCCCCGAAGCTCACGTCAAAAAACAGCGTGTCGAAGATGAGCTTGTTGATCGGGTTGATCACCGCGTCGATGCGATCGCCCAGCGAAACGGTCGGCTCGGCCACAACCACCGCGGTATCGGCCATCTCGGTGGCGACGTCCGGGGCACTTTGCGGGGCTTGGTCCTGGCCGAACGCACCTACGACGGGCAGAATCAGCAGCGACAACGCAAAGCAGCCGACGAGCAGGCAACGCAACGCGTCACAACGGGAGGACAACACCGGTCGGCGGCTGTTCATCGGACGGGCTCTCTCGGGGATACGGCGGATCGAAGCAGACGTGCAGGCTTCGTGAGTCTAAAGGATGGATGCGGCGGTCGCGCACGCCGCGAGGGATGCCGCGGATCAACCGCAAGCCGCAGGCCGACGGCTTGCGCGTGCTCCGCGCAGGCCGTCGGCCTGCGGGTGCGGGTGCGGGTGCAGATATGGCTGTCTTGCGTTTCGTGCGCAACTTTGGGGTGCGGGGCTTGACCGCTGTGTAGCTTGGGGTGCAGACGCAGTTGGCCGATCCGCGGGGTGGCGGGGTGGCGGGGTGGCGGGGTGGATTGAGTTTCGCTTTCGGGTTCGAGGGGGT
>CAZIXN010000059.1:0-14838 GCA_964543215.1 uncultured Phycisphaera sp. | reverse complement strand
CACGAGTCACGAGTCACGAGTCACGAGTCACGAGTCACGAGTCACGAGTCACGAGCCACTGACCAACCCATGCACGACTTCCCCGCCCTCATCACCGACCGCGCCAAGGCCATCGACGCCTCGGGCATCCGCCGCGTCTTCGACCTCGCCGCGACGCTTACGGACCCCATCAATCTGTCCATCGGCCAGCCCGACTTCGACGTGCCCGCCGAAGTGAAAGCCGCCGCCGCCGACGCCATCGCCCAGGGCGTCAACCGTTACACCCAGACCCAGGGCCTCGCCACGCTCCGCGACAAAATCACCGCCCAGCTCACCGCCGAGTTCCCCGACACGCTCGGCCCGTCGCTGGCCTGCGGTGACAGCTCGCTGCTCATCACCTCGGGCGTCTCGGGCGGGCTCATGCTCGCCATGCTCGCCCTCATCCAGCCCGGCGACGAAGTCCTTATCCCCGACCCGTACTTCGTCATGTACCGCCACCTGGTCACGCTCGTCGGCGGCACCGCGAAGTACATCGACACGTACCCCGACTTTCAGATCACCGCCCAACGCGTCGCGCCCCATGTCACCGACCGCACCAAGCTGCTCCTGTTCAACAGCCCGAGCAACCCCACGGGCGTGATTCCACCGAAAGAAGTCGCTGCCGAACTCGCGGCGTACTGTGCGCAGCGCGGCATCCTGATGCTGAGCGACGAAATCTACGACGTCTTCCAGTATTCGAGCGACCCGCAGTTTCCGTCGCCCCTCCGCGCCTGCCCCGATGTCCTGCTCCTGCGCGGCTTCTCCAAGACCTACGCCATGACCGGATGGCGACTCGGCTACGCCGTCGGCCCGCGCATCGTCATTGAGCAGATGACCAAGCTCCAGCAGTACACCTTCGTCTGCGCCCCGAGCATGGTGCAGGTCGCCGGCGCTCTCGCGCTGGATGTGGACATGTCCCGGCACGTCGCCGACTACGCCCGCAAACGCGATCGCGTCGTCGAGCGCCTCTCCCCGCATTACGAACTCACCGTCCCCGGCGGCGCGTTCTACGCCTTCCCCCAGGTCCCGCAGCGCCTCGGCCTGACCGCCACCCAGTTCGTCGAACGTGCCGTCGCCCAGAACGTGCTCATCATCCCCGGCAACGTATTCAGCGGCCGCGACACCCACTTCCGACTCAGCTACGCCTGCGACGACGCCACCCTCGACCGCGGGCTGGACGTGCTCGTGGGACTGGCCGAGCAATAGCGTCAAGACGCGAAGGGGCCAAGACGCCAAGGCAGCAGAACCGGCCGCCGTAGCTGTTCGTCTTCTTGGCGTCTCTGCGCCTTGGCGTCTTGGCGTTACATTGCCCCTCCAAGAACGCAACCCCCAAGGAGCAACCCATGGCCCTCATGGACGGAAAGACCGGCCTCGTCTTCGGCATCGCCAACGAACGCAGCTACGCATGGTTCATCGCCAAGCAGCTCCACGAATACGGCGCCAAACTCGCCTTCACCTACCTGCCCATGGGCAAGATGGAACACCGCGTCCGCAAGGCCTGCGAAGCCATGGGCATCGCCGACCCCTGGCTCGTCGAGTGCGACGCCAACTCCGATGAATCCCTCGACGCCACCTTCGCCGCCTACGCCAAGGACCACGACACGCTGGACTTCGTCGTGCACTCCATCGCCTTTGCCGACAAGGATTATCTGCGTCCCGACATGTTCCACAAGACGCCACGCCAGGTGTACACCGGCGCGATCGACACCTCCGCCTACACCCTGCTCGCCATGGCGAATCGCGCGCTGCCCCTCATGCAGCGGACAAACGACGTCAAACAACTTCCGGGGGGCGCGATCATCAACATGTCCTACTACGGCGGCGAAAAAGTCACGCCCGGCTACAACGTCATGGGCGTCGCCAAGGCCGCCCTCGAACATACCACCCGCTACCTCGCCTACGAACTCGGTGCCCCCGGAAGAAATGTCCGTGTGAATTGCATCTCCGCCGGGCCGTTCAAAACCCTCGCCGGCGCGGGCGTGGGCGGCATGGACAAGATGATCGAGTACCAGGAATACGCCGCGTCCATGAAACGCTGCAACACCGGCGACGAAGTCGGCAACACCGCCGTCTACCTGCTCAGCGACCTGTCCTCCGGCGTCACCGGCGAAACCATCCACGTCGATGCCGGCTTCAGCATCGTCGGCGTCCCGCCGCATCGAGAATGAAACCACGGAAAGATTGAAACCACGGATGGACACAGATCAAGCAGGATCAGAACAGGCAAGTCAGAAAGCGCTTGCCTCTATCTTCATCCTGCCCGATCCGTGTCCATCCGTGGTTGAATACTGCTCGCGTTCCGCTTCCACATCGGTAGCTTGATGCGTGTCAGTGCCGTACCCGCCGTGTGACGCAGACGATCCGTTTCGTCCCACGCCGCAACCTCGGCCGGGTTGAGCCCCGCTGCGTGATTCCGTGGCCGAAAATCCAGCGGCACCGGCAACGGGTTCCGCGCGCCGATCTGGTTGTACGGGCACACGTCCTGGCACACGTCACATCCCGCCAGCCAGCCGTCCAGCTTCGCCGCAAACTCCGGCTTGATCGGCGACCGGTGCTCGATCGTCAGGTACGAAACGCACCGCGTCGCGTCCACCGAATAGCCATCGGCGGCAATTGCCTGCGTCGGACAAGCGTCGATGCAGCGCGTGCAGTTCGCGCAACGATCCGTCGGCTCCACGTTGGGCCCCGGAAAGCCCGCCGCCGCGGAACTCTCGATCGCCAGGGTCGTCACCACGCATCCCAGCAGCACGAACGACCCGTGTCGCGGGTGGATCAGGAGCGTGTTCTTCCCGATCCAACCCAGCCCCGCCCGCGCTGCGTGTTCCCGCTCGTGGATCGGCGCGGTGTCCACCGTCGCCAGAAACGTTTCGTCCGGGTACGCCTCGCGCAACGCATCGCACAACCGATGCAGCTTCCGCTTCATCACCTTGTGATAGTCCCGCCCCCAGGCGTACCGGGCGACTTTCCCCTTCAAGCCTGCAGATGGTTCTGCGGGCATCCGCGCCGCCGTGTTCCCGTACGCCTCCGCCACCACGATCACGCTGCGTGCCGCCGGAAGCAGCTTCTCGACATCCAGCCGCATCTCCAGGTGTTCGGCGAGGTACGCCATCTCGCCGTGCTTGCCGTCCGCGATCCACCCCCGGAAGAAAGCCGCGCGGTCGGCGTCGCTGGGTCGGGCGTCGGCCACCCCGAGCATCCCGAAATCCAACGGCTCCGCCAACGCCCGAACCGCCGCCAGCGCAACGCTGGGTTTCGAGTTGTCCGCCGCGACGGCCATCGCTCGATCCTAAGCCCAAACCGCGGCGCCGCCCGACCCGCGAGGCGTAGCGTCGCGGCGACACCTCTCCTACACTGCCCGCACACCGCGGGTTGTCCGAACCCCGATCCCCGAACCCCGATCCCACCCACGCCGACATGCCCTACGATCTCAAGCCGATCGACATCGACGTCGAAACCACGCCCTACGTCGAGCAGGAAGGCTGGGCCAAGTCCGGCGACCGCTGGGCGCTCAACTTCGGCCCGCAACACCCCGCGACCCACACCACCCTCCGCATCGTCATGGAGCTCGACGGCGAACGCGTCGTCCGCGCCGTCCCGCACATCGGCTACCTGCACTCGGGCTTCGAAAAGCTGGCCGAAGTCCTCGACTACAACCAGTACGTCACGATCGTCTCACGCATGAACTATGTGAGCCCGATCTGCAACGACATCTCGTGGCACCACGCCGCCGAGAAGCTTTTCGACATCCAGATCACGCCCCGCTGCAAGGCCGTCCGCACGATCCTGGGCGAGCTCGGCCGAATCCAGGATCATTTGTTGTGCGTCGGGGCCGCGGCGCTGGACCTCGGGGCCTTCACCGGCTTCCTCTACGGGTTCAACGAACGCGAACCCATCATGGACATCATGGATTTTATCAGTGGCCAACGCTTCCACCCCGATTACACGCGGATGGGCGGGACGATGATGGACCTGCCGGACGAAGCGGTGTTCGTTCGCATGGTCAAAAAGTTTATCGGCGACGCGCTGCCCAAGGCGATGGACGACCTGACGGGGATGCTCAACAAGAACAAGATCTTCCGCGACCGCACCGAGGGCATCGGCGCGGTGACGGCCGAGGAAGCGATCGCGTGGTCGCTCTCCGGCCCGGTCGCGCGTGCTTCCGGGGTCAAGCGCGACGTCCGCAAGGACAACCCGTACCTCTGCTTCGCCGACAACTGGGACGGCGAAGGTTCCAGTGCGGTGAAGTTCAGCGTGCCCGTCGCCACCACCGGCGATGTGCTCGGCCGATACCTCGTCCGCGTCGAAGAAATCAACCAGTCCATCAAGATCATCGAGCAGCTCATCGACGATATCCCCGGCGGGCCGATGAACACCTGGGCGGACGGCAAGATCGCCAAGCCCAGCAAGGCCGAGGTGTACGGCAGCATCGAGGGCCTGATCGAACATTTCGAGCTGGTCATGACCAACCGCAAGTGGAAGGCTCCGATCAACGAGACCTACGCCGAGACCGAGAGCCCCAACGGCAAGCACGGCTTCTACATCGTCGCCGACGGCGGGCCGACGCCCTGGCGGGCGAAGCACCGGGCGTGCTCCTTCCTGCACTTCGGCGCTTACAGCAAGATGTTGGAGGGCCACCTGCTCGCCGACGCGGTGGCGATCCTGGGCAGCCTGAACATCATCGCGGCGGAGTTGGACCGGTGACAATTTTTGATTTGCGATTTCAGATTTCAGATGTTGTGCGGACATCGAAATGATCAGTCTGAAATCTGAAATGGAGCGAAGCGACCCATGGCCTGGCTAACCAAACCCTCCGGCACGAAGGACATCGAACGGCGCGACGAGCCGTACCTCACCGACGAGATGAAAAAACATCTCGACGACAAGTACGCGCACCGCTATCCGACGCGGCGGGCGATGGCGATGCCTCTGCTGCACGAAATCCAGGAGTCGTATGGATGGCTGCCTTACCAGGCGCTTGAAGAGGGGGCCGCATTTCTCGGGATCAAGCCCAGCGAGCTGCTCGACACCGCGACGTTCTACGAGGAATACTTCACCCAGCCGCGCGGCAACCACACGATCTGGGTCTGCCATTCCGTGAGCTGCGAGGTGATGAACGAAGCGGCGATCACCCAGGCGATCGCCGACAAGCTCGGCGTGCTCCCGGGGGAAACCACCGACGACGACCGGTTCACCTTCATGAAGGTCGAATGCATCGGCGCGTGCGGCGGGGCGCCGTGCATGCTGGTGGACGAAGAGCTGCACGAGAACCTGTCGCCCCAGAGCGTCGGCACGATCCTCGACAAAGTGAGGGACTGACGTAATGCCCGGAGATGGCCATCTCCGGGCTTTGGGAACACCCCCATGCCCTGGTTCCAGAAACTCTGCCGACAAACCGGACTCGCACTTCACGGCGTGATGCGCCCGGCGAACAAGGCCGAAGTCCGCCGCACGGTCGAAGAGAAACAGGTGGACGAACACATCACCCTCCGCCGCACCACGATCGAAGAAATCGAACTCACCCCCGGAAGTAAGCCCAGCAAGCAGGACGACCATGCCGCTCGATAAACCACTCCTGTTCAAGCGCATCCCGACCCCGCCCTGGGGCGACTTCCACGATCGCCAGTACGTCGGCTACGACGACTACGTGAACGCCGATGGCTACGCCGCGCTCGACAAGTGCGCGTCGATGGAGCCCAAAGACATCATCGAGGAAGTCAAAGCCGCCGAGCTGCGCGGGCGCGGCGGGGCCGGTTTCCCGGCGGGGATGAAGTGGAGCTTCCTGCCGCCGCTGGACGAAGGCCAGCGCTTCCTGTGCATCAACGCCGACGAGTCCGAACCCGCGACGTTCAAGGACCAGATCCTGATCCAGTTCGACCCGCACAGCGTCATCGAAGGCATCGCGATCTGCATGAAGGCCTGCCAACTGGACACGGCCTACTTCTACATCCGCGGCGAATACCACCACCACCGCGACGCGTTCGAAAAAGCCATCGCCGAGGCGTACGACAAGAAAGTCTTCGGCGACGGCTCGCGCATGGGCAAGGTCAACAACCGCTGGCCGAACCTCTACCTGCATCGCGGCGCGGGCGCGTACATCTGCGGCGAAGAGACCGGCCTGATCGAATCGCTCGAAGGCAAGCGCGGCTGGCCCCGCATCAAGCCGCCGTTCCCCGCGGTGCAGGGGGCGTTCGCCCGGCCGACCATCATCAACAACGTCGAAACCCTCGCCAACGTGCCCTACATCCTGCTCGAAGGCCCCGAGGCCTGGCGTTCCCGCGGCAAGGGCCGCCCGGAAGGCGCGCCGCCCACCGTGCCCGCCAGCTTCGGCACCAAACTCATGGGCGTCAGCGGCGCGGTGAAGCGCCCCGGCGTCTACGAGCACGAACTGGGCATCAAGCTGACCGACCTCATCGCCCAGTCCGCGCTCGGCCCGCTCGAAGGCACGGAGATCAAGGCCTACTTCCACGGCGGTATCTCCATGGGTGTCATCTCGCAGGAGGAAGCGGTCGCCGGCGTCGAGATGGACTTCGACATCGGCAAGAAGTGGAATAATTTAGGTCTGGGCACCGCGTGCGTCACGGTCATACCTGAACATGTGTCGATGGTCAGCATGGCCCGCAACTGCGCCCGTTTCTACAGCCACGAAAGCTGCGGCCAATGCACGCAGTGCCGCGAGGGCACCAAGTGGTTGTACAAATTGCTGAGCCGGATGGAACGCGGCGACGGCACGACCAAGGACCTCGACCTGCTGCTCGAACTCGCCGCCTCGATGGGCTCGATGCCCGGCAACAACATCTGCGGCCTCAGCGACGGCGCGAACTGGGCGATCCGCACGATCGTCAACAAATTCTGGGGCGAGTTCGAGGCCTCGGTGCGTAAGCCCACCGGCGTGTCGCTGGCCGTGCTCGCGGGGGCGTTGGGGGCGGGAGCATGACCGACGGACGTCTGGACAAGTCGTTGGTCCGTCGCTTCGAGGCGGACCAATGGAGAAAGGCTGTGTTCGAGTTGTCCGAGGAGTGGCTGCGGTTGCCGCCCGCCCAGCGTTTGATTGAAGCCGACCGAATCCGCATGGAGCATCACGGTGGAGTTCTCCCCGGATTGGAAAGAACTGTGCGACGTATTCAACCGCCATGGTGTTGAGTATGCGATCGTCGGTGGGATTGCGCTTGCGCTTCATGGTCGGGCGCGGTACACCAAGGACCTCGACATCCTGATTGCGGCAAATCCGGACAACGGCGAGCGCGTGATGGCCGCGCTGGAGGCGTTCGGATTTGGCGGGCTGGGCTTGAGCTCGGCGGATTTCAGTGAGCCCGGGCCGTTTTTTGTGCTCGGACGCGAGCCCAACCGGGTCGATTTGTTGACCGAGATCCCCGCGTTGACTTGGGACCAGTTGCGCTCCAATCGTGTTCGGGTGGACCTGTCCGGTGTCGCGGTGTGGGTGATCGGGAAGGCGGATTTTGTGCGGAACAAACGGGCCACGGGTCGGCCGCAGGACCTTGCCGACGCGGAGGCGGTTGATCCGGGAGCGTCGTGAAGCTCCATCGGCGTAAACTGCCACGGTGTCGAATCTGCAAGGCAAGCTGCTGCTGGCGTCGCCGGTGATGGACGATCCGAACTTCGGCCGGGCGGTGATTCTGCTGGTCGAGCACGGCGAGCAGGGGGCGTTGGGGCTCGTGCTCAACAAGCCCACGGCCGTGCCGGTGCGTGACGTCTTGCCCGACGCCCTGCGCGAGCTGCTCGACGAATCGGACAACCAGCCGATCGCGCTGCGGCACGGCGGGCCATGCCGCGGGCCACTGATGGTGCTGCATCGCTGCGGCGCCGCGTCGCAGATCGAGGTCCTGCCCGGCATGCACTTCGCCACCGAAGAGGCGCTGGTCGCCGCGGTGCTCGGCGAGGCGGCGGAAACGGACGACGCGGTCGACAAGGGCCAACGGGTGCTGTTCTTCGCGGGCTACGCCGGTTGGGGCCCGGGTCAACTCGAAGGCGAGATTGCCGACGACGCGTGGGCCGTGCTGCCCGGCGACGTGGAGGCGGTGTTCGGCGTCGATGTGACGACGTGGACTCGGCTCGTGCGCGAAGTCTCCAAGGACACGCTGCGTCGATCGATGAACCCCAACATCGTCCCGCCGGATGCGAGTCTGAACTGATGACGGGCGGGCGGCTGCAACGACAACTCGAAAGCTCGATCGGCCGCGGCGACAGCAAGGGCGTTCAGGCCCGCGTGTCGCTACGAGGCGACACCGTGTTTGACGCAGCGCTGGGCGAAGCGTTGCCGGGCGTGCCGATGCGTGGCGACACGTCGGTGCTGTGGATGTCTGCGGGCAAGCCGGTGACGGCCGTGGCGATCGCGACGCTGGTGCAGGCCGGCCGGATCGATTGGGACGATCCGGTGGCCGAGTGGTACGCCGGTTTCGAGGCGAACGGCAAGGAAGCGATCACCGTGCGTCAAGTGCTGATGCACACCGGCGGCTTCCGCGCCGCGCCCGTCGATTATCCGCAGGACGACTGGCCGACAATCCGGCGCAAGGTCGCGGCGGCCCGGCTCGAACCCGGTTGGGTGCCCGGTGAGCGCGGCGGCTATCACGTCCACACCGGCTGGTGGGCGCTGGGCGCGGTGATCGAAGCGGCCGGCGGCGAAGCCTTCGCCTCCTACGTGCGCCGCCACGTCCTCGAACCGCTGGGCATGTCCCACTCCTGGATCACGATGCCGCCGGAAGTCCACGACTCCTTGTTGAAACAGAAATCGCTCGCCGCCACGCCCGACACGTCCGACCCTGCGGACCAACCGACCCCAGGCTGGCAATTCACCGGCACCGAAACCCGCGCGTGGTGTACGAACGTCCGACCCGGCGGCAACGCCTACGGCCCCGCGTCCGACCTCCTGCGCTTCTACCGCATGATGCTCGACGAAACGCCCTGCGGCGGCGACCTGCCCGGCACGCTCGACGGTGTCGGCCTCCTCGACCAAGCCATCGCCCGCAACCTCGTCCACCGCCACCGCGACGGCATGACCGACCGCACCTTCCGCCATGTCATGGACTGGGGACTGGGCTTCATGCTCGACTCGAAGCAGCACCAGACCGGCGGCGTGATCGCGCCCTACGGCTATGGCCCGCGTGCGTCCCGCGACGCGTTCGGCCACGGCGGCAGCCAGTGCGCCGTCGGCTTTGCGGATCCGACGCATCAACTCGCCGGCGCCATCCTCTGGAACGGGCAACCCGGCGAAGCGGCGCACCAACGCCGACTCCACGACGCCCTCGGGGCGCTTTACGAAGACCTCGGCCTGGCCTGACCGTCGGCGTGCATCGCTTCTTCCGATAATGCCTGCAGCAGCCACGCCACCGCACTGCGTTGTTCCTGCGTCGACGCCCGCTTCAACCGATTCCGCAGCGCTGCGGGCAACGCCGGATCCGACCACGCCTCGAAGCCCAGCAAGCCGACCAGTTGCAACGCCGTACGCAGGTCGTTCGACGCGCCGCGGCCGTCGCGCTGGAAACCGCGGCCCGCCGCATCGCTTTCAGCGTCGAACCAACCCAACGAAGCGATCGTCGGATCCGGTGACTGGCTTTGGGCTGGCTCGCGTTCGCCCTCGCCCTGCCTGCCCCGTCCGGAAGAAGAGGTCGTCATGTTCAAGTCATCGTCGCGCCGCAACGAGATGCTGAGTCAACGACGCCGACGCAGGAGAAACCTGGGAAATCTATGCCGGTTCTTCCAGGGAATCCGACCGGCTCGGCCCCCACCACAGGCCCGCGACCACGCACAACGCGCCCGCGCCCAGCAACGCGAAACGCATCGTCCCGCCCGCCAGACGCACCATCCGGCTGCTGGACTGCCCCGCCAACGCTTCGGGCGAGGCCGACAGCGACTCACCCGGCGAGGGCGGCTCCACCCGCAACCAGCGGTCGATGTCGCCCGGCGGCAACCGGTCCAACGCCGACAAACCCTCCGCCGATGCCGACGCTCCCGCCTCGCTGACGCCCCGCCGACTCACCGTTTCGCGATCCACCGGCTCGCGGCGCAACTGCGTGTACGCCAGCCGCTCCAGCAACACCGGGTCCTCCGCGACCAGCGCCGCGTGGAAATCCTCGTAACGCTGCTGCTGCGTGCTGAGCGCCTCGGCCTGCTCGGCGATGAAGGTCCGCTGCGCGTCCAGCCGATCCAACTCCCGCCACGCCGGCACCAGCGTCGCCATCCCGATCAGCACCACGCCGGCCAGCACCATCACCGTGCCCGGCAGCGCATCGATCGCCCGCCCCAACGGCGTGCCGGACAGCGGCCCGTCCGGGTCCACCTGCAGCGCGGGATAACGTCGCTCCCAATCCATACCCGTTCATCGGCCAAACCCCCAACCCCTCCCGAGAAACCCCCCGAAACCCGCGATCAAAGAACGTGGGCCGCCCCGCGAAGCCCGGTACACTTCCCGGTCCGATGCCCGACACGCTCTCTCCGCAATCCGCCCCCCAATCCGCCGAACCGCGTTCCTCGACGGCCGGCCCGACGGTCTACCTCGAAACCTTCGGCTGCCAGATGAACGTGCTGGACAGTCAGCTGGTGACCGGACAGCTCAAGGCGCTGGGCTACCGCTTCATCGACGACTGGAAGGCCGCGGACGTCGTGCTCTACAACACCTGCAGCGTCCGCGAAGTGGCGGAGAACAAGGTGTGGTCCCGCGTCGGCATCGTCGGACGCCACAAAGCCGAGCAGGCGGCGCAAGGCAAATTGCCGGGCGTGCTCGGCGTGATCGGGTGCATGGCCGAACGCGACGGCACGGCCATGCTCAGGAAACATCCGCAGGTCGATCTGCTCTGCGGTCCCGGCGAACTCGACCGCGTACCCATGCTCGTGGACAACGCGCTCAAAACGCGGCTGCGTGATCCGTCCCCGACGCGCGACGCCTGCGATGCGCAGGTCGCGCTGCAGGGCAACACGCACCGCCGCAGCGCCACGCTCGCCGCCGCCTCGGACCAACTCGAACTCGTCGATCTCTCGCGCGCCTTCGATGCCGAGGACACCAGCGCCAACGGCCGGTCGGCCTATGTCCGCATCACGCGCGGCTGCAACAAGCTCTGTACCTACTGCGTCGTGCCCCAGACCCGCGGCGCGGAAGTCCACCGCCCGCCGCGCCACATCGTCGAGGAGTGCCGGAAGCTCGCCGCGGCCGGCGTCCGCGAGATCACCCTGCTCGGCCAGACCGTCAACCACTACCACTACGACACCGCCGCCGCCGTCACGATCGACGGCGTGATGCAGCCCCAGGTCGGTGCAACCATCTCGCCCAACGCGGGCAACGGCGGACCTTCGCCGACCTTCGGCCCGACCACCGTGAGCTTCGCCAAGCTGCTGCGGCAGATCCACGATGAAATCCCGGAGATTGTTCGGCTGCGTTTCGTGACCTCGCTGCCGCGCGACTTCGGCGACGACATCCTCGAAACCATCCGCGACTGCCCGCGCATCTGCCGATACCTGCATCTGCCCGTGCAGTCCGGCAGCGACCGCGTGCTGCGCCGCATGAACCGCGGCTACAAGGCTGCGGACTATTTCGATCTGGTCGATCGCGCCCGGCGCATCCTGCCCGATGCGGAACTCGCCACCGACCTGATCTGCGGCTTCCCCGGCGAAACCGAAGAAGACCACGAAGCGACCAAGGCGCTCCTGCGTCGCTGCCGGTTCAAGAACGCCTTCATTTTCAAGTATTCGCCGCGGCCGGGCACCACCGCGTACGACCGGCTCGACGACGACATCCCGGGCGAGGTCAAGCGTCGCCGCAACAACGAACTGCTCGCGATCCAGAGCGAAATTTCTGCCGAGGTCCACGCGGCCTACGTCGGCAGGACCGTCGAAGTCTTCGTCGAGGGCGTCTCGGCCAAAGCGACCAAGGCCGCCAACGGCGCCGCGCCCGGCAGCCCGGAAGTGTCGCTGGGTTGGCAACGACCCACGACCACCACGCAGCTCACGGGACGCACCGGCGGAGATCTGATCGTCATGTTCGAAGGCGACCCGGCGATGATCGGCGACATCGCGCACGTCCGGATCGATTCGTCGTCCCCGCTCGCGCTGTTCGGTTCGCGGGTGTGACGATGACCGTGGACGTGGACCCGGCTTCGATGCGTTTCACCGGCACGGCCCGGCTCTACGGCGAGGCGGCGTTGCAGCGCTTCGCCGCCGCGACGGTCGCGGTGGTCGGCGTCGGCGGGGTGGGCTCGTGGATCGCCGAGGCGCTGGTCCGCAGCGGGGTCGGAAGCGGCGGGGGGGCCGTCGTGCTGATGGACCTGGATGATGTGTGCGTCACGAACACCAACCGGCAGGTGCAGGCCACGGCCGGCAACGTCGGACGGCCGAAGGTCGATGCGCTGCGCGACCGGCTGCACGCGATCAGCCCGGCGTCCCGCGTCGAGGCGCTGCCCGCGTTCTTCGGGCCGCGCACGGTGGACATGCTCTGGGATGCCCGGCCGGGCGTGGTCGTCGATGCGGTGGACCGCGCGGGCACGAAGTCGCTGCTGATCGCGCAGGCGTTGGAGCGCGGCGTGCCGGTGGTGACGATCGGCGGCGCGGGCGGGCGGCGCGATCCCGGCCGGGTACAAACGGCGGACATCGCCAAGGCCTACGACGATTCGCTGCTGGCCGCGACGCGGAAGCGGCTGCGTCAACAGCACGGTTTCTCGAGGAATCCCAGAATGAAGTTCGGCGTGCCGTGCGTGTTCTCACCCGAGCCGGTGCAGGCGCCGCCGACTTTTTGCGACGCGGGTGCGAGCCCCAAACGCCTGGACTGCGCCACGGGCTACGGCTCGTCGGTGGTCGTGACGGGCACGTTCGCGTTTCATGCCAGCGCGTTGGTGCTGGCCCTGCTGCAGGACGCGGAGCCGCCGACGTGACCGGGTCCACCGACACGCCGAGGTTGAACCACGACGCCCACTGCCATGTCGCGGACTTCGATGACCCGGCGAGCGTCCGGCAGAACTGCGAGCAACTGGGGATCGCCACGGTGTGCGTGACCGTCTCGCCGGCGCAGTTCGATGCGCTCGCGGCGGTGGATCGCCCCGCTTCGATGGTGCTTGCCCCGGGGCTTCACCCGCAGGAGCTTCCGGCAGCGCTGGATCAGTTGCCGCGTCTGCTGGCGTTGATGGACCAGGCGTCGTGGGTGGGCGAGATCGGGTTGGACGGCGTCGATGCTTCACGCGAGACCGCCGAGGCGCAGCGTCGCGTGCTGCGGGCGGTGCTGGATCGTTGCGTGGCGGTCGGCCGACCCCATCAGCGGATGGCGCTGCATTCCCGGCGCACGGCGGGGCGGTTGCTGGACGAACTTGACGGCGGCTTTCCGCGGGCGGTGCTTCACTGGTTCAGCGGCGACGCCGCGGCGCTCGAGCGGGCGTTGGCGGAACGCCGGTGGTTTTCGGTGAATCCCGCGATGGCCGGTTCGCGCACCGGGCGGTTGATTCTGCGTGAACTGCCGAGGGACCGGGTGGTGTACGAGAGCGACGGGCCGTACGCAAAGCACGACAACCGCCCCGCGACGCCGTGGGATTCCGCCGTGGTGGTCGGGGCGCTGGCGGGGTTGTGGGCGATGTCCGAAGACGCGGTGGCCGACCGGCTGAACGCGAACTGGGCGGCGCTGCACGGCGACGCCGGGGACGGCGGATGAACCGTTCGCTCAGTCGTGTTCGGAGGCGTGTTGCCCGTCGGGGTGGCCTTCGTGGCCGGGCCGCATGAGTCGCCCGCTGACCCACAGCGCGTCGTACTCGTAGTGCGGGTTGTCGATGCAGCGCGTCGGCCAGCAGATGTCGCAGATGAACACCCACTGCTTGCGGTGGTCCAGGCGGACCTTGTGGATCGTCGTACAGGGCGTGAAGCAGTTGACGCACTGCTTGGTGCGCGGCTTGCGTTTCTTGCGGGCCTTGGCGGCGTCCTGCGGCGGCGGGGCGTCGCGGTCGCCGCGGGGCGGCTTGCCGGATCGCGGCGAATCGCTGCGCGGCGGGTGTGCATCGCTTCGGGGCTCTCTGGATGTTCGGGGTGCGCGTGCTTCGCGCTTCTCGAGGGGCGGACCGTCTTCCGCAGGCACGGCCGCGTCGCGCGGCGTATCGGGCTGGTTTTTCGTGGGGTTCTGCTGGGCGGCGTTGCCCCCGCGGTTGCGCTTGCCGCCGCGGCGGCGTCGTTTGCGTCGCTTGCCGTCGCCGGCGGGCTGGTCGGCATCGCCCGGGGGGTTCGTATTGTCGCGGCGCGGGGGCGGGTCGCCCGCCGGCGGAGTGGGTTGGTCGTCGCTGTCCATCGGTTCATCGTACCCCAATCAACAACCCCGGCTCGCGATGAGCCGGGGCTGTCGGGTTGCTGCCGTGCGGTGCCGCTTCCGTGGGACGGGCTCGGGGGGGAGAGCCCGGCGGCGAGATCGTTGGGGATCGTGAAGGATCAGGCGACGCGCTGCTTGCGACGGTTGGCCAGCAGCCCCAGGCCGGCCAGGCCGGCGAGGGCGGCGGTGGGCGTGGGGACGGCGTTGGTGTGCTCGGTGCTGAAGCCATCGGTATCGACCCAGCCGTGCTTCTTGAAGTTCCAGGTCATCAGTTCGCCGTCGTGACCGTACTTCGCGCCGGGCTTGCGGACGTCGAAGAGGTGCATCCACAGGCCAACGGTGTCGTCGAACATGAGGCCCTGCCAGCCGCCGCCCATCGCGGTGTTGATCCCGGACACGTCGAGCGTGAAGGAACCGGTGCGCTTGTTGCCCTGCGTTTCAAAGCCCATGTCGAGGATGAACGAATCATCGATTTCCGAAGACGCGATGAGCTGTCCGTTCTTCCAGCTGTTGCCGCCGGCCGAGGTGTACTGATA
>CAZIXN010000058.1:2602-14904 GCA_964543215.1 uncultured Phycisphaera sp. | reverse complement strand
ATCCTCAACGTCAAGGCAACCGACAAAGCCACCGGTAAGACGCAGGACATCACCATCGAAGGCAGCTCGGGCCTGAGCGAATCCGAGATCGAGCAGATGAAAAAGGACGCCGAGGCCCACGCCGCCCAGGACAAGAAGAAGCGCGAGCTGATCGACCTGAAGAACCAGGCCGAGCAAGTGGTGCACGAGACGCGCAAGCAGCTCGAAGAGCACGGCGAAAAGGTTGGCTCGGACATCCGCGGCAAGATCGAATCCTCGCTGAGCAGCGTGGAGGACAAGGTCAAGGGCAGCGACGCCGACGCGATCAAGGCCGCGCTCACCACGCTCCAAGCCGACACCCAGGAACTCGGCAAGGCGGTCTACGAAAACGCCGCCAAGCAAGGCAAGGCTGACGGCGCCTCCGGCGCAGCGTCCGACCAGGCCGCCCCGGGCACGGACGACGATGTGATCGATGCCGAGTACGAAGTGAAGAACTGAGTCACGTCCCGACAGCCCAACCACACCAAAGAAGCCCGCGTTCATTGAACGCGGGCTTCTGGTTTTGTATCAGCTGTTCAGCCGCGCCTCAGCCTTTAGCCTTCGCGTACCGCTCGCCCACCGCGTCCCAATCGATCACCGAGAAGAACGCCTCGATATAGTCCGGCCGGCGGTTCTGGTAGTTGAGGTAGTACGCGTGTTCCCAGACGTCCAGGCCCAGGATCGGCGTGTGGCCCTTCCCGTGTCCGCCGAAGGCTGCGGGCATGAATGTCGTGTCCTGATTGGCCGTGGAGGTGACGTGCAGCTTGCCACTGGGGTTGACGCACAGCCACGCCCACCCCGAGCCGAAGCGCGTCGCCGCCGCATCGCTGAACGCCGACTTGAACTTGTCGAACCCGCCCAGGTCGGCCTCGATCGCCTCGGCCAGGTCGCCCGAGGGCTTGGACCCGCCGGGCTTGAGGATCGACCAGAAAAGGTTGTGGTTGAAGTAGCCGCCGCCGTTGTTGCGGACCGCGCCCTGCTTGTCCTTGGGCACCTGCTCGAGGTTCAGGAGGATGTCCTTGATGTCCTGGTCGGCGAAGGGGGTGCCCTCCACCGCGGCGGTGAGCTTCGAGGCGTACGCGCCGTGGTGCTTGGTGTAGTGGATCTCCATCGTCTTGGCGTCGATCGCCGGCTCGAGGGCGTCGTAGGCGTAGGGCAGGTCGGGAAGGGTGAAAGCCATGGGGTTCCTTTAGGCTGAAGGGCAGGGGCACCGGTCAATTCCGAAAAACTTGATCGGTGGATGTTAGAAACTCGTCGCAGTAGATCAATCCGGCGGAAAACGTTCATGCCGGCCGAGAAAATTTCCCTCAGTGCCAGCCTAGCAACGACGGTTCGCCGGGATCAACCCGAACCAGGAAATTCTTTTTTTCACGAGATGAAAGCGAAATTCATCGGAATTTCAAGGCCGCAACAGCCTTTTGACGTTTAAACAGACTTCGGAAGCGGGATTCGAGCGAGCGCCCGCGGAAAAACGTTCAAAATTCCAAAAAACGTCCAAAACGTCTTGACCGTTCACCCTTCGGTATGCCAGAATGCGTTTCTTCGGAACATTCCCGACCTTTCGGGCGTAATACCCAGCCGGATCGATCACCGGCACCCTCCTGCTGCGGCGGAACCCGCAGCCCACGTAAAGGCACGATGCCCATGACTTCCACTTACGCCGATCACTCGCCGCTCGCCCAGGCCGCCCGCCTCCGCGGGGAGCATGCCGCCGCCTCTGCGACGCTGTCGTTGTCGCCCGGCGACCGCAAGCTCTTCGACGCCATCGTCGCCGACAAGTACGACTACATGGACCACCCCCTGTTCGTGCTGCCCGCAGATGAGGCCCAGGCCAAAATCTTCGACGAGCCCGCCCCGATCCACCAGCCGGACACGTCCTGGTACCACCCCGCGATGACCTGGCTCGACGAGCCGCGCCTGGGCAAGACCGCCAGCAAGACCATGACCGCCGCCGAAGAGCGCGTGATCTTCGCCCAGTACAACTACTGCCGCTTCCGCGTCGCCAGCATCCGCGAAACGCTCGTCCACGATCCCAGGCCCGAGGCCAACCTGGTTCGCGCGATGCTCGATTGGCACACCAAGGCCCGTGCCTATCGCGAGCAGATCGCCGGCCTCAACCTGGCGCTCGTCCTGGCCATGGCCAAACGCGTCCGCGGGTTCGACAACGACTTCACCGAGATGATCTCCGAAGGGAACATGGCCCTGCTCCGCTCGGTCGACAAATTCGACATCACCCGCGGCTTCAAGTTCTCGACCTACGCCTGCCGCGCGATCCTCAAGGCCTTCTCCCGCCAGGGCATCAAGCACACCAAATACAAGACGATGTTCCCCACGGACTTCGACCCCAAGTTCGAAAAGTCCAACTGGCAGGAAGAGAAAAACGCCGAGCACGAAAACGACCTGGTCGAAGAGCTCCGCCGGATCCTCGTGAGCAACAAGGCCGACCTCTCGCCCATCGAACGCGGCGTCATCGAAAAACGCTTCGCCGTCGGCGACGACCCCAAACGCGACAGCAAGGGCCAACCCAAACCCCTCACACTCGAGCAGGTCGGCCGGTCCATCGGTGTCACGAAGGAACGCGTCCGCCAGATCCAGAACAAAGCCCTGGAAAAAATCCGGCAGCAGATCGAAGTCGACCTGCTCCGCTGAACAAAATCGCCGACCTCCTCCCAAAGTCCACGGACTCCGTTCGTGGGCTTTTTTCAAGCGCTCACGCCGCCGCCAGGTGGCGCTCCAGATCGAGCGCACGGTCGAACTTCACGCCCAGCTCGTACACCACCGCGCCGTCGTAGCCGACCATCCCGATGCGTCGGCACCACTTCACCCTGGCGGGCACGATCGCGCCGAAGCCTTCATCCGCCTCGAGCGCGAGGATCAGCCCATCGCCTTCGTCCAGCGGCACGCCGTGCAGCAGCGACACGCCCATGCTCGAGAGGTTGCGCGTGCCGACCTGGAAGGTGTGCGGCGTGTCCGCCTCGCTGGCGGGCTGGGTCCGCATCAGGCACTTCACGCGGCGCGACACGCGTGCTTCGGCGCGCGTCGGGGCCGGGGCTTGTCGGGGCAGGCGGTTGGGGATCAGCGCGGACTCGTGGTCGATGCGCTGGATGGCCGCGTGCCAGTCGTCGTCGGTGAGCAGGCCGATGGGTGGGGGGGTCATGAGCAAACCATTTCCTGGGGACAAGCCCACGCCGTGGCCGGGCTTTACGAATGCGGCGGTGTGGTCGTGGTTACGCCGCGTGGACGAAGGCGGACAGGTCGACCGGCTGATCGAACTGCACGCCGACCTCGAAGTCCACGGGGTCTTCGCCCTGCCGCTCGACCGGCCGACACCACGCCACTCGGCCGGCCAGGACCAGCCCCGGCCCCGAAGCGGGCTGCAGCGCGACGGTGCAGCGCACGCCCTGACTGAGTTGACGCGAGTGGATGAAGCCGATGCCGCCGCCGCCGACGTTGCGGGTGCGGACGACATAGGTGCCGTGGTCGTCGGCAGCATTTTCGGGGTTGCCCAGACGGATCATGCAGCGGAAGTCGCCGGGGATGCGCTCGTGTTCGCGCTCCCCGGTGGCCGGCGAGCCGCCGCCGGCGAAGTTGTCATCATCGCCCTGCTCGATGCGCTTGAGCATCGACAGCCACTGCCGGTCGGAAACCCAGAGGCGGAGCGTGTCGGGTTGGCCGAAGCCTTCGCCGAAATCGAAATCGCGCTCTTCGGAGTTGGTGAGGTGCAGCATGCCGATCCCTTGCGTTCGAGGCGGCGCATCCGAACGGGACACGCGGTCGAAGAGGGTTTCGGTGAGATTCGGCCGAGGCTGTAATGCAAAAACGGACGTTGCGCCCAAGGCAAGGCGAAGCGGTCGGTCTGTGCGGTTTGGGGCGTTGCGTCGGCCCGATCAGCGGGGCATCTGCAACTCGGCGAGGGCGGTGGTGTGGTCTTCGCTGAAGCGGAAGACGGTGTCCAGGCCGGCGGTGACGAAGACTTGCCAGACGCGGTCGTTGGGTTGCGTCAGGCGCAGCCGGGCCGACTCGCTGGCGAGCAGCTCGCGGAGGCGCAGGAGTTTGGAAATCGTCGAGGAGGTGATGGAGGGCACGTCGGCGAGATCAACGACCACATCGGGAGTGCGCGGCTGCTTCCGCAGCGCGGCGTCGAGGTTGTCGAGGTCTTCGGTCAGCTCGGGCTCGGGCAACAGGGCGAGCACCCAGGTTTGTTCCGACCAGCGTTGCACGGGCATCGGGACAGCATAATGCACCACGAAGACACAAAGGTCACGAAGGTTGGATAACTGGCAAGGCTGGAAAAACAACCGCAGATTCTGCGGATTGCCCAGATTGGTTTTGCTCAAATCTGCGTCATCTGCGTCATCTGCGAAATCTGCGGCTTATTCTTCGGTGGATTCGTTTTCGGTCTTCGTGTCTTTGTGGTTCAACCCGGTTCTTCAGAAGCGTCGTCGCGGACCGGGGCGACCGAGGCGAGGGCGTCGCCCTCCTTGACGCCGATGACGCGGACGCCGGCCGAGTCGCGGTGGGTCTGGCGGATGTCGGCGCAGCGGGTGCGGACGATCATGCCGCTCTGGGTGATGAGCATGACGTCGTCGGTGGCGCTGACGCGGCGGATGGACACGGCCTGACCGTTGCGATCGGTGGTCTTGATGTCGCGCCTCCCCTTGCCGCCGCGTGACTGGCAGCGGGTGGTGCCGTCTTCGAGCTTGACGAGGTATTCGTGCAGCGGGGTGCGCTTGCCGAAGCCGTTGGCGGTGAGCGTGAGCAGGTCATCCTCGGCGTCGGCTTCGCAGTTGACGACTCCGACGACGCGGTCCTTGCTACCGCCGGTTGTTCCCAGCGTGATGCCCTTGACGCCGGCGGCGTTTCGGCCCATGGCGCGGGCGTCGTCGGCGCGGAAACGGATCGCCATACCGGTGGACGTGCCGAGGATGACGTGGTCGTCATCGCCGACGTGCTTGACGCCCACGAGCGAGTCGCCGTCCTTGAGGCCCACCGCGATCAGGCCGCCGCTGTGCACGTTGCGATAATCGGCCAGGGCGGTGCGTTTCACCAGGCCGTTGGCGCTGGCGAACAGCAGGAAGTCTTCGCCTTTTTCAAAGTCGGCGATGGGCATGAACTCGACGACACGCTCGCCGGGCGCGAGGTTGATGAGGTTGACGATGGCGCGGCCGCGCGAGGTGCGCGTGCCTTCGGGGATCTCGTAGACCTTTTTCTTGAAGACCCGGCCGGTGTCGGTGAAGCAGAGCAGGTCGTCGTGCGACGAGGCGACGAACACCTCGGTGGTGAAGTCTTCCTCCTTGGATTTCGCACCGATGACGCCCTTGCCGCCTCGGCCTTGCGTCTTGTATTCGTCGACCGGCAGGCGTTTGACGTAGCCGGCGTGGGTGATGGTGACGGCGACGGTGTGTTCGGCGATCA
Organism: uncultured Phycisphaera sp.; assembly: GCA_964543215.1. Taxonomy (GTDB): domain Bacteria; phylum Planctomycetota; class Phycisphaerae; order Phycisphaerales; family Phycisphaeraceae; genus CAZIXN01. Next base: position 9,471 of record CAZIXN010000058.1, on the reverse strand, counting down.
TGTCGCCCATGTCGAAGCCGGCGACCTCGGCGTCGCGGAGCTCGGTGCGGCGGGCGTCGCCGTATTTGCTTTTGAGCGTGGCGACTTCGTCGTGGATGATCTGGTGGACGCGGTCCCGGCTGGCGAGGATGGCTTCGTACTCCTCGATGGCTTCGACGAGCTTGGCGTAATCGCTGACAAGCTTTTCGATCTCCAGGCCGACGAGTTGGATGAGTTGCAGCCGGCCGATCGCCTCGGCCTGCACGCGGGTGAGCGCGACGTCGCCGGACGCGGCGTTGAGAAGACGCTCGGGGATCTGCGGAGCGTACTCGTGGTCGGCGGGGATGCGGAAGCCGCGCTGCATCAGCTTTTCGATGGCTTCGTCGCGGGTGCGCGAGGCGCGGATCAGGCGGATCACTTCGTCGAGGTCGCAGACGGCGAAGATCAGGCCTTCGATGCGGTGGGCCTCCATCTGGGCCTGCTGCAGCTTGAAGGCGGTGCGGCGGCGGGTGACGTCGACGCGGTGGTCGAGGTAGCACTGCAGCATCTCTTTGAGACCCAGCGTGCGCGGCTGGCCGTTGACGAGCGCGATGTTGATGATGCTGAACGTTGCCTGCAGCGGCGTGAGGGCGTAGAGCTGGTTTTCGACGGTGTTGGGGTCGGCCCCGATTTTCAGTTCGATGACCAGTCGCATGCCGGCTCGGTTGGACGACTCGTCGGTGACGGCGGAGATTTCGGTGAGCTTGTCGTTGGCGCGCTGCTGCTTGATCTTCTCGATGACGCCATCGTTCTTGGCGACCTGATAGGGCAGTTCGGTGACGACGAGGAGGTCGCGTTTGCCGCGTTTTTCGTGGTGGATTTTGGCGCGGACGTAGACCCGGCCGCGACCGGTCTTGTAGGCCGAGAGCACGCCGCCGCGTCCCATGACGATGCCTCCGGTGGGGAAGTCCGGGCCGGGCACGTGCTGAATGAGCTCGGGCAATTCGATGTCGGGGTTGGCGAGGGTGGCGTGGAGGGCGTCGCAGATTTCGCCGAGGTTGTGGGGGGCGAGCGACGTGGCCATGCCCACGGCGATGCCCTGTCCGCCGTTGACCAGGAGGTTGGGGAAGCGACCCGGCAGGTAGCACGGTTCCTGGGTGGTGGCGTCGAAGTTTTCCTTCCACTCGACGGTGTCCATTTTGAGGTCGTCGAGCATCTCGGCGGCAGGCGGGGCCATGCGTGCTTCGGTGTACCGCATGGCGGCGGGGGGGTCGGGGTCGATGCTGCCGAAGTTGCCCTGGGGGTCGATGAGCGGGTAGCGCATCTTCCAGGACTGGGCCATGTTCACGAGCGTGGGGTAGATGACCGCGTCGCCGTGGGGGTGGTAGTTGCCCGAGGTGTCGCCGGAGATTTTGGCGCACTTGCGGTGCTTGGCTCCGGGGCGGAGGTTCAGGTCGTTCATCGCCACGAGGATGCGGCGCTGCGAGGGCTTGAGGCCGTCGCGCACGTCCGGCAGGGCCCGGTCCACGATGGTGGACATCGCGTAGGTGAGGTAGGACTCGGCGAGCTCGCGCTCGATCGCCAGGTCGGTGATGCGGCCTTCGAAGTGGGGCATCACGGGCTCGCCGGCGTCGTTGGGTCCGGACTCCGGGGGCGTCGGGGGGGTGTCTTCGGCCATGTTCAGAAGCGTTTCCGCAGGGGGATTCGGGGCGTGAGGACCACGCCGGGGGAATCCCGGATTCTAGCGGAAATCAAGGCCTTTCGCCCGCCCCCGCAAGTGGCGACGCCGGCGGTGCAGGCTTCCTTCAAAGCAGCAGGAAGTACGCCACGATCGCCAGCACGACCAGCCCGCCGATCACGACGAACATCAGCTTCTGCTTACGCGCCGCTTCCTGGGCTTCCTCGGCGGCGCGGGCGATGCGGGCTTCCTCGCGGCGCATCCGGGCGATCTCGGGGTTGACGTACTCGGGGTCCTCGCCGGAGAAGTGCGACGCCGCGCCCTTGCCGCCGCTGCCGGTCTTCATTTCCCGGCTGGGCTTGGGTTCGGCCTCGTTGAGCATTGGGTCCAGGCGGTCGTTGCCCGCCGCCTGACCGCGGGCCGGCGGCGTCCCCGGGCCGACGTCCACGTTGCCGGGCAGGATCCCCGGCGGGGGCGGCACGTTGGGCGTGCGCACCGTGTCGGGGTCCTCCGCCAGTTCGTACAAACCGTCGTCATCGTCGTCGAGCGGTTCGGGCTTGCGGTCGTAGGGGTCGGCCATCCCGAAATCATACGACGCCGTGGCGGATGACCCAAGGCGAAACCCGAGTCGCTCAGCGACCCTGCGACTTGACGTGCTTCACCAGCCCCGCGCCCAGCAGCAGCATCCCCGCCAGCGCCAGCGGCGAACCCGCCAACTCCGTCGTGCCCACGCGGATCATCAGAAACACGGCCGCCACGGTGGCCGCCGTCCAGCACACGCCCTGGACGATGTGGACGGCGGGAACAGACGCAGTCTTGACGGCCAGACGGGTATCGGCGCGATGCATGAAAGCCTCCGGCAGCAAGGACAAAAACACAGAACCAGCGTCCGCGAACGATCCAGCGAAAACGCTTGGGATCAAGGTCAGGATCACGCTTTGAATCACGGACTCAAATAACCGACGATTCAGCCGCCGCCGAGGCAAACACGACTCGGAAAGTTTTTCGCCGCGCGTTGGTGGGGGTTCGGGTCGTGCGGGTTAGGCATCGTTGCGTGCACCGCTCGCGCCACGGAGCTTCGCACGTCAAAGAGCACCGCACCGCTCCATCGGCCAACTTCCGGGACGCCGCATCGATGAAGCGTGATCCAAAAGTTCCGTGCTTCTTTTTGGAGCGTAGGTGCGTCTTTCATGGCACACCGAGACGCCGGGTTTGAGCGTTACTCCGCCGCGCCTCAGCGTGCGCAACTCGTCGGGTTGCGGCTGCGAGGCCTTGTTTCGCACATCACGTTCGATGCGTGCGGCGCGGTGAAATCTTGTTCATGCCCGTTCCATCTGCGGCCGAACCGCCGGCGGCACATTGGTGGTTTGGGCAGATGCCTGCCCGTCGCGTGATGGCGGGTTGTGGCGGGGGACTGGGCGGGGGTGTTGAGCGAAGCGTCAGGAACGATCCCATGCCAAGCAGTCCGGTGGTGAGGTGGGCCGCAGCGAATCAAGCCCTCGGCGCGAGCGTTCTTCGCTGGCGCGAGGCGACGCGGGCGGGTTGCCGGTGACCGAGGTCAGCGGGTGGATTGCCGTGGTTTTCTGGGGTTTGCGGGGGTTGGCGGTGTTGTTCGTGGTCGTGACGCTGTTGCCGTTGCTGCGCACGGGGGCCTGGGCGGTGCGCGGTTGGGAGTTTCCGCGCCTGCAGCTTGCGTCGATGGGGGCGATGATTCTGGTGGGCCTGCTCGGCGTGGCGGCGTGGCGGGCTCAGGCACAGGCGACGGATTGGCCGACGGACGTGACGGTGCTCGCGGTGATGCTGGTGCTGGCGTTGGTGTGGCAATGCTCGAGCGTGATGCGCTACACGCGACTGTGGCGGAAGCAGGTGCGTTCGCTTTCGTGTCCTGCGGACGCTGCGGCATCGGGGGACGCTGCGGGCGTGTTCCGGCTGGTGACGGCGAATCTGGACATGCGCAACACGTGCTGCCGGGAGGTGGCCGAGGCGTTGTCGGCGGTGGACGCGGACGTGCTGCTGTTGATCGAGATCCACGACCGATGGGCGGAGGCGTTGGCGGCGTTGCGTGCGACGTACCCGCATCGGGTCGAGGCGATCGCGGACCGGGGGCTGGGCATGGCGTTGTGGTCCCGGCTTGCGGTGCGGGAGATGGAGGTGCGTTATCTGGTGTCGGAGGAGCGAGCTTCGATCCACGGTGAGTTGCGGGTCGGCGACCGGGGGTGGGCGCGTTTCGTGGGCGTGCATCCCGTGCCGCCTGGTCTGCGCAGCGGGCGGTGGTACGAGCGATACGACAGCCGGATCCGTGATGCGGAATTGCTCAAGCTCGCCGAGACGGTGGTGGAGGATCCGGCGTGTCCGCGGCTGATTGCGGGGGATTTCAACGACGTGGCGTGGTCGCAGTCGACGCGTCGGTTCGAGCGGGTCAGCGGGCTGCTGGATCCGCGGGTGGGTCGGGTTCTGCTCAACACGTATCACGCGCGGTGGCCGTTGCTGCGGTACCCGCTGGATGACATGGATGTCACGCCGGGGTTCGAGGTGGGGCGGTTGGAGCGGGTGGTGGTGCCGGGGTCGGATCACCTCGGGGTGCTGGTGGAGCTGCGGCTTTCCGATCCTCACGAGCGGGCCGAGCCCGAGAGCCGTTTCGGCGAAGAGGAGGCGGAGACGATCGTGCGCGAGGGTGAAGAGGATGCGGCCGAGGACGCGGGGCGTGGCGGGGGCTGACGCGGCGGCCAAGGCTTTGCGGGGCGTTGGGGCGAAGGTGCGGGGGCGAAGGTGCGGGGGCGTGGGTGATTTTCGTGTCGGGTGCGGCGGTTGGCCGATCTCTGAAGGTTGGAATGTTCTCCATCCTTTCAGCGAGGTCTGCGATGTTTGTCGGAACGATGGCTCGAGGTGCGTTCGCCGGCGTGGTGTGGGGTGCGGCGTGTGCGTCGGCTTCGGCGGAGTCGCTGCGGGTGGTGGACGCGTCGGTGCTTTTCAAGGAAGCGGACGGCCGGGTGTATTTCTCGGTGGAGCTGAATCGGGTGCCGTACTGGCCGACGCCGCTGGTGGATGTGCTTCCCTCGCCGGACGGTTTGGCGACGCTCTCGGACGGGGCGGTGGTGCCGACGGAGGGCGTGGCGGGAGCGTTGCCGGTGGAGTCGTTCCAGATTTTCTTGGATGTTGCGCCCGAGGATGAGCCGGCGGATGCGTTCCCTTGGGAGGTGGTGGTGCGTGGCGGTGAGGCGACCGAAGGCAGCGGGATTCCGCTGCGTGATGCGGAGATTCCGCCGGTGGACACCGACCCGGTGGCGGGGGGTTGGGGCCCGGTGCTGGGCATCGCGGACTACACGCTGGAGGGTTCGACGATTTCGTTTTCGGCGCCCAACGCGTGGGTGGGGATTTCCGAGGCGGGCGTGAGCTACGAGTTGATCGTGCTCAGCGACGGGGCGATTGTGGACACGTTCGTGCCCACGCCGACGGCCCTGGCGGCGGGGCTGATGCTGCTGGGTGGCGGCCTGCTGCGGCGGAAGGTCCGGGAACGCGCGGCGGGTTGAGCGGGTTGCCCAAGTCGGCCTTTTGAACATCCGACGTTGCTTAGGTGGAGCGGCGCTTTGGTGGCGCCGCCGAGCCGACGGGAATCCCGCGCGAGGCGCAGCGTTTGTCTGCGGCTGGCGGCAACGTGAGGCAAGGCGATGCGACGATTGGCCAAGTGGCGTGGTGGCGTGGCGGGGATGTTGGTCCTGATGGCGGGGCTTTCCGCGCGGTCGGGCGTGATCCACGAGGCGTTCACGCAGGCGCAGGCGGAGGCGTTCGGCCACGCGGCGGCGTTCGACAGCGTCGGACAGTTCATCGTGCGCGGCGATGGCAAGGCCTGGGCGGGTTCGGGCGTGTACCTGGGCGACGGCTGGGTGCTGACCGCGGGACACGTTGCGGAAAATGCCGAGTCGATGAGCTTTACGATCGCCGGCCAGCAGCGCCGCGCCGCGGCGACGTACCTGCACCCGGAGTGGGGCAAGGGTTCGCTGCTGCGGGGCAATGATCTGGCGCTGGTTGAGCTCAATGAAGAATTGACCACGGTGACGCCGGCGACGCGGCTGGTTCGAGGTCGCGACCTGGGGCGGCGTGCTGCTGCGGTGGGCTACGGTCGGACCGGCGAAGCGGCCACGGGCTACAGCGCGTTGACATCGCTGGCCAAGCGGGGCGGGCAGAACGTGGTGGACGGCGTGCTGAACAACCGCGTGCTCGTGATGGATTTTGATTCCGGCGACGACACCGACAATGCGTTGGGCACGGCGCGGCCTCAGCAGCTCGAATACCTCATCGCGCCGGGCGATTCGGGTGGGGGGCTCTTCGTGTTTCACCAGCAGGTGTGGAAGCTGGCGGGCATTCACTCCTTCGGCTGGGGCGTGCTCGACGGGAACCCCAACGCGTCGTACGGCGACGTGTCCGGGCATACGCGGCTGCGGTTCTACAACCGCTGGATCGACCGCGTGATCGCAGGCTCGGGTGGCGTGGCGCTGCGTTCGGGGCAGTCGATCGCCACGCCGCTGTTCAACGCGCGGGCGCTGAGTACGGCGGTCGTGCCCGAGCCGGCGGCGGGGGGCGTGGCGCTGGCGATGGTCGGTGGGTTGACGTTGCGTCGGCGTGGTCGTCAGTCGTAGAGCGCGTGCTGCTTCGCGTAGGCGAGCACGGCGGGCGATACCCAGCCGGTGACGTCGCGGCCACTTCGGATCGCGTCGCGGAGGGCGGTTGAGGAGATATCGATTTCGGGGATGTCGATGCACGGTGTGTCGCGGAGGTACGGGGGTGCGTCGTCGCGGAGGAAAGCGCGGACCTGCTCACGGCCGTGCGGCGGGCGGACCATGACCACCGGCGGGGCGAGGTCGGCCAGGGTTTCGGCTTGCCGCCACTGTTCGAAGGCGAAGAACTGGTCGGTGCCGAGCAGGAGGCGCAGCGGCGTGTCCGTGCCGAGGGTTTGTTGGAGACGGCGGACGGTGTCGATGGTGTAGCTGGGCTGGTCGTCGCCGCGCTCGAGTTCGCCGTCGTCGAGGCGGAGGTCGAAGGAGGTGCGCGGCCGGAGTTCGGCGAGCATGCGTTCGAGCATGGCCCGTCGGTGGTGCGGGGGCGATTGTTCGTGGTCGAGCTTGAAGGGCGACCGGCCGGCGGGGACGTAGATGAGGGCGGCGGCGTTGAGGGCTTCGGCGACCAGGAGAGGCAGGGTCGCGTGCGCGGCGTGGGGCGGATCGAACGTCCCGCC
>CAZIXN010000058.1:0-2502 GCA_964543215.1 uncultured Phycisphaera sp. | reverse complement strand
GTGGTGGAGGTCCGGCTCAACGACGCGGTGATCGGCCACGCGCAGCTGGACGAGCAGCTTGAGGCGACGCTGGCGTCGGATGATGAGCTGCAGCTCGCCAGTGCCGATCCCGCTGAGCTGGGCGTCGATGCGCTGGGGCAGGCGCGGGTGCAGCTCGCGCAGCTCGGCGAGTTGCAGCAGCAGGCGTCGGAGAAGCTGCAGGCGGACCACGCCGGCGAAGCGCTCAAGCTCGTGGGCGAGGCGGTGCAGCACTGGATTCAGATCGCCAGCGCGGTGACGCAGGTCGCCCAGCTGACGTCGATGGACCTCGACGGATTGCACATCGACGGCCCAGCGGGCCACGAGCCGGCGTCGGCGGTCATCACGGGGTTGGGCGGGTCGCTCACGGAACTGCGTGACCTGATCGGCAGCGGTGACACGACGGCGCTGGCCGACGCGCTGGGCTACGAGTGGCCGGCGCTGATCGATCGGTGGGATGCGCTGCTGGCGGGGATGAGCTTGTGCCTTTCGGCTTGAAATTCGGAAAATGCCGAAAATCGGAAAATCAAGAAAATCACGAAAATCAAGCGAAACCGATCCCATGCGTTGAAACGCATCCGTGATGCAATGTCCGTATTTTCATCATTTTCTCAGTTTTCTGGATTTTCTTCATTTGCATATCCTTGCGTCATGCCCACGCTCGACCATCCCGTGCTGCCCGCGGTCAAGGCCGCGTTTCCCGATGCTTCGCTGTTCGCCACCGAGTTTCGCGGCGAGACGACGCTGGTGGTGACCCCGGAAGTTCTGCACGACATCTTGAAGTTTCTGCACGACGCACCGGACGCCCGATTCGACTTCCTCTCGGATGTGGTCGGCGTGGATTACCTGAACTACCCCCGGCCCAAGGCCGGCCCCAGCGGACGATTTGCCGTGGTCTACAACCTCGAAAGCACGACGAAGCATCACCGCCTGTTCGTCAAAGTGTTCCTGGATGCGACGCTCGACACGTACGGCATCGAGGATGACCCCGCGCTGCACCTGCCCACCGCGACGGATCTCTGGCCCGGGGCCGAGTGGCTGGAGCGCGAGGTGTTCGACATGTTCGGCATCCGCTTCGACGGCCACCCGGATTTGCGCCGCATCCTTACCTGGGAAAGTTATCCAGCGCACCCGCAGCGGAAGGACTACCCCGTGAAGGGCCGCGGCGAGCGCGAGGATTACCGCGTGGTGGAGCGGGATGACGCTTGAATGCGAATTTGGGATTGAGGATTTCGGATTTGGGATTGGAAGAGAGGCCATTGCGATGGATTCGAAGGAGATGGAAGTTCGGACAAAGCATGCGGTTCTGCGACTGTTTCGTTTGACGCGAGCTCTTCCTTAAACTGTCGAGGCCCAGACGATGCGGAGACAAGTAGTGCGTTCGGCGAGTTCGGTTGGCGCGAACTACCGGGCTGCACAGCGCTCGCGTTCAAAGGCAGAATTCAAAGCCAAACTGGGCATCGTCGACGAAGAAGCTGACGAAACCTGCTTCTGGTTGGAGTTGGTCATTGAAGACAATGCATGCCTCCGGGCAAAGTTGAGCCGCTGTTGCAAGAATTCAATGAGATACTGGCCATTGTCTCCGCTTCTCTCCGGACGCTCAAAACCAATGGCAAGGCATAGCTTGCTCGGTCAATCCGAAATCCGAAATCCCCAATCCAAAATTCCCCGTCACCGCGTGGCCCAGAGCATGCCGCGGAGGACGATTTCTTTGGCTTCGGCGACGTCGAAGTCTTTGTAGGTATGTCCCCACATGGCGGCGAAGACGCGGGCTTTGCCCCAGGTTTTGCAGTAGGCGTAGGGCATGACGGTGTGGGGGGTGTAGAGGGTGGGGTCGCCGTGGGCCTGGTCGAAGACGGTGTCGCAGAGGACGTGGTTGCCGGGGTCGACGTGGCAGTAGTACTGCTCGGTGTCGTAGAGCTCGAAGTCGTCCAGGCCGGCGGTGATGGGGTGGCCGAGTCCCGAGTCGGTGACGTGGACGGTGTGTCGCTCGATGCAGTTGCCGGGGTGTGCGACCCACTGGGCGCCGGTCATCCATTGGTATTGCGTGTTGTTGCGGAAGCTGTCGAGCATGCCGCCGTGGAAGCCGGCCAGGCCGGTGCCGGATTGGACGGCGGCGTCGAGGCCTTGCCATTGTTCGTCGGTGATGGTGCTCATCGTGAAGATGGGCACGATCAGATCGGTGGCCTGGAGGGCGTCGGCGTCGAGATAGGCGTCCAGGGAGTCGCGGAGGGTGACGGCGTAGCCGGCGTCGCCGAGGGCCTGGCCGAAGAGTTCGGCGGACTGCTTGGGGGTGTGGCCGTCCCATCCGCCGAAGACGATGAGAGCACGTTTGGGATCCTGATTTTCCATGGCGATGGTGTATCACGGATGGGGTCGGCTTGCTGGGTGTGGGCGTGGGTTGTTTAGTGGGGCGGGCGTCTCGCCCGCCGTAGGGCGAAATGGAAAGTCTGGGCGGGTGGTCGGCCTTTCGGCCGATGGCGG
>CAZIXN010000057.1:0-14935 GCA_964543215.1 uncultured Phycisphaera sp. | reverse complement strand
GTCTGCAAGGGACGCATCGCGTGATCAGTACGGCCAGAGAGGCGGATGGCAGCGGCGGATCTGGATCATGCGTGTCGCCAACCCGAGGCGGTGCTCGTGAAGCGCACGGCGGTGTGCCGCGGCCTGGGCCACGTCCCGGTATTCGCCGAACGAAGCCTGCAGATCGAACAGCTTCTCCCGGCCGTCGTCGTGCAGGAGATAGCGGTGCGTGTCGGTGCGCCAGCCACGCCAGTCAAAGCCGGGCATCGCGTCTTCGATCAGAGCGCCGGGTCGATTCGGCAACGGCGTGCCGCGTAGAGCGGGTGCCAGCGAAACCCCATCCATATAAGCGGGCTGGGGAATGCCGGCGTATTCCAAGAGTGTTGGCACCAGGTCCACGGCCTGGGTGATTGCGGGACAGGTACCGGGTTGGACGCCGGGTCCAGCGATGAGCAGGGGTACTCGGGACACGCAATCGGGTGCCGGGTACCACTTACCCCATTGTGCGTGCTCGCCGAGGAATTCACCGTGATCGGAGGTGAACGCGATGAGTGTTTGGTCGGCGAGGCCGGTCGTGTGGAGCGTTTCAATTATACGGCCGATCCAATGATCGACCTCGGAGATCATGGCGAAGTAGCCCCACATTGCTTGCCGCAGCGTGGCGTCGTCGAAGCCTTGGGCGTGGCGTTGTGCTTCCACCTCGGGGGGAAACCGGGGCAGCGTGAACGACCGCGGGTCGTAGAGATCCAGATACTTCTGCGGCGCGACCAGCGGCGAGTGCGGGCTGTAGAAACTGGAGATGCAGAAGAAGTTTTTGGACGAGGTCGCAGCTCGTTCCAGATAATCGAGGGTGCGTTGCCCGACGAACGCGGAGTGTGTGGCTTCGTCTGAGCCGGCAAACGCGGCGGTGGTCCACGGCTCCCACTGCTGGGGGTGCGGCACCCCATCGTCGAAGCCGGTGATGTCGCGGAACTGTTTGGCGGCGGGTGGGAAGACGTGCGAAGAGCTGGCGTCGAGCTGCTCGGGACAGGTGCGTCGAAGGAACGCGCGGTAGGCGTCGTCGTACGGGCCGGGCTCATCGGCGACTTCGAGATGATCGAAGCCGTAGGGCGGATGCGGCTCGCGGTGGTCCCGATTGGCGTGCGGCAGAAAGTGGAGCTTCCCGAGGTTGGCGGTCTGGTAGCCCGCGCGCTGCATCAGGTGCTGTACACAGATCAGGTTTTCGGGCACGGGCACGCCCATCCGCAGGATGCCCAGGTTCGAGGGATACTGCCCGGAGAGCATCGAAACGCGCGAGGGCATGCACACCGGACTCTGCACGAAATGCCGATCGAAACGCACGCCGCGGTGCGCGAGCGCGTCCAGATGCGGGGTCTTCACGTCGGGGTGGCCGGCACAGCCCAAGGCATCGAAACGCCATTGGTCGGTATAGATCAGCAGCACGTTGGGACGTTGGGCTGGGGTTGTCTTAGAACGGTGGTCTGTGCCGGTCATCGTTAAGGCCCTGCAGCATGTTCGATTCTTGGTTCGCTTCCAACACGAAGCCGGGCCGTCATCCTGGCCGGTCGCAAGTTCGGGATCCGGGGATGTGGAGCGTCCCGCGGCAGTCCGGCCGCTATCAGAACTGGGACCGCTCGCGGTGAGCAACGTCGACGTGGTTCACGGCGATGTTGACACGTGACGCCGACCAGACAAGCCCGTCGCCGCGATCCTTGTCGAGCGTAGCAGGGGAGTTCGTACTTCGACGGTGTATCCGCCGGTGCTGCGTCGGGTGGCCAGACCGACCCCCTTCGGCCACGATTCGGGCTTGAACTCCGCGCTGGCTTGGCCGTCGAGCCCCACGCTGAAGGCCAGAAAAACAAAGTCCTTGTTGGATCCCGCGTCGTTGCCGGGATGGGTGGAGCGTGCGGGGCGGTCGCGGACGTCGAGGCGGATCGCGATACGGTCCTTGATCCCACGGAGATCGCTCGGCAGAGACCACGCCGGTAGCGTCAGGCAGCGCAAGGCGGCCGCGTGCGGGATGGAGCATGGCAACCGTCGCATCAAACAAGCAGGCCTTGACAGGACATTTCGCGTCGTGGTGACGGCCATGGAGGTCTTTTCGCGGCTCGAAGTGAAGGCATTGGCTCAGGCGGATGAACTACAGGCCGAAGGCGTTGACGCATTGAAGCACGGGGCGGGTCGTCAGGGCGCGGGGGGAAAGCGGCTTATCGCTTTCGACCGTGAGGGTGGCCCGCTCGCCGGGGAGCAGGGTGATGAGTTGATCGCTGACGCGTGATTGCGGGTCGAGTCGATCGGCGAAGATGCAGAGGTCGCGGACCAGGGTGCGCGCGATGAGGACGAGTCGGTAGCCGCCGGTGACGCGGTGGACATCGACGTCGAGCTCGGCCTGGGGGTAAGGGATGTTGCGGTCGGGGTGTGGCCACCAGAACGCGCGTTCGGTGCCGACGGAGGCGGTGAGGAAGGTGTCGGGGGGCAGCTTGAGGTCGGGGGTGAGGTCGATTTTCAGGAGGCCGCGCGCGGGGACATCGATGGGACGGGTGAGGAGGCTGCGTCCGTTGTCGCCTTGGAAGCGATGGCTTGCGGCGTGCAGCTCGCCGGACCAGGGGACGTCGGTGTCGTTGTGGAGATAGACCGACAGCGGGCCGAACGGCTGGCCGGGCGGGATGGGTGCGGTGGGTCGGATCGTGACGAGACGGTCGGCGAGGAATCGTCGGGTGGCGAACCACAGCGGTTTGCGCCGCTGATCGCCATCGACGGCGGACCAACTCGCGACGGGCCAACAGTCGTTGAACTGCCAGTACAACGCGCCGCTGTTCCAGGGAGAGAGCGCGCGGAACCATTCAACGCCCAGCGCCAGCGAACGGGCCTGAACCACTTGCGCGAGGTAGAGCCAATCGTCGAAGTTGTCGGGGGGGATGAAGTAGTCGGCCATGCGCTCGTGGGCGAGGGGTTGTCCGCCGGCGTGGCGGTTGTGATGGACCATGGCGGGGGAATCGTGCTGCCTTTGGTCGGCGGGGATGGCGCGGTCGAGGGTGGCGTAGGTCGGGGGGCCGTGGAAGCCGAACTCCGACGCGAAGCGCGGGTAGTGCGACAGGTAGTTGCGTGCGTCGCCCGCGCCGTTCCAGACGTCCCAGATATGGCAGTTGCCGTGCTCGTTGGCGTTGGGGTTGAGGTCGGGCGTACCGGAGTACGGGCTGGCGGGCCAGTAGGGCTTGGTGGGATCGAGTTCGGCGAGGGCTTCGGGGAAGGTGCTGAGGTAGTACTTCAAGCCCCAGGGCAGGCCTTGTGCTCGCAGCGCGCGCCAGTCGGCTCCCCAGGCGTGGACGCCCAGGACGTTTTCGTTGCAGCCGTTCCACAGCACGAGGGAGGGATGCGCGGAGAGTCGCGCGACGTTGTAGCGTGCTTCGTCGCGGATCCACGAGGCGTAGGGTTCGTGTTCGTGATAGCAGGCACAGGCCATCGCGAAGTCCTGCCACACCATGATGCCCAGCTCGTCGCAGGCGTCGTAGAAGGCGTGGTCTTCGTAGATGCCGCCGCCCCACACGCGGAGCATGTTCATGTTCGCGTCGCGTGCCGTTTGCACCTGAGCGCGGTACCGCTGCGGGGTGATGCGCGACGGGAAGCAGTCGTCGGGGATCCAGTTGGCCCCTTTGCAATACACCCGCCGGCCGTTGACTTCCAGGTGGAACGTTGAACCCTGCCCCAACGGATGGGCGTGCGTGTCGGGGGTGGTGACCAGCCTGGAGGTACGCAGACCGATGCGTCGGGATGCGTGGTCGAGAGTCTCGCCGGTCTGGGCGTCGAGGAGTTCCACGTTCAAGGTGTAGCGCGGTTGCTCGCCGTAGCCGATCGGCCACCAGCGCTGCGGCCGATCGATGTGCAGCGGCACCGCCCGATGATGTTCGGACGCCGGGAGCGTGACCTCGGCCCGGGCGACGTTTCGGCCGGCGGGGTCGTGGAGGGTCACGATCGCCTTCCGCGGCGCCGCGGGTCCCTGGGTCTCCAGGTCGATCTGGACCTCCACCGTCGCAAGCTCGGCGTCGGCACGCGTGATCCAGGGACGGACCGGCTTGAGGCGTGCGCCACGCCACGATTCGAGGTGGATCGGCCGCCAGATACCCGCGGTGACCAGGGCCGGGCCCCAGTCCCAGCCGAAATTGCAGGCCATTTTCCGCATCATGTTGTGCGGCAGGGGCGGGTTGGATCCGTTGCCGACGTACGGCATGGTGCCGTGCGTCGCTTCCATCGCCCGTGCGAAGGGAAGCGGGGCTTCGAAGTCGATGGCGATCTGGTTGGTGCCCCGGCGGAGGGCTTCGGTCACATCGAACCGGTAGCCGACGTGCATGTTCTCGCTGCGGCCGACCGTTTGGCCGTTGACACGAATGGTTGACACGGTGTCGAGGCCATCGCAGACCAGGTCGGTGCGTGGCTGCCCGAGTTGTTCGTCGGTGAGGTCGAAGGTGCACGCGTAGCGCCAGGCGGTGTTTCCGATCCAGGCGACTTGCAGGTCGTTGTGGTCCAGATACGGGTCGGGGATTGCTCGCGCGGCGAGCAGGTCGGTGTGCACGCAGCCGGGGATGCGGGCCGGGTACGTCTGCTGGGCGATGGTCGGTGGAACCGCGGTTGCCGAGGGTTCGAGGGCGGTGACGGTCCAGCCGTGGACGAGGGGGGTGCGCTGGAGCCCGGCCGTGCTCGCGGTGAGGGCGATTGCGCCGGCGGTGGATGGGGTCAGACGTGGGGTCATGTTCGGCATTCAGGGGACGGGGGGCGCGGCGGGTTCGACGCTGGTTTGGGGTTGCGGGTCTTCGGCGAGCGGTGCGGGCGAAGGCGCGACCAACGGTGTGAGGCGGATGAGCCGAAGCGCGATGTCGCGCTCGAATTCGGGCGCGGACAACGACGCCCGGCCTTGGACGACCGAGATCGTGCCGCCGGCGTTGGACGTGCCGGTGTAGGAGTCCCACCATTGAACCTGGTAGTCGCCATCGGGGATGCCCGTCAGGTCAAACTCGCTCGCGGGCACCGGCGACAAGGGCTCGCCGGTCACCGCTCGGCTCCAGATCGACTCACGGTTTCGGAGCCAGGCGATCACAGCGGGCTCGCCGACCTTGGCCGCGTCCAGCGCCAAGGCGTGAACCGCCAGCGCAGGGGTCGCGTCGGTCAACGGGCCAAAAATCTCGTAACGGACCTGCACCCAGTCGTTGCCGGGGTTGCGGACGAGGATTCGGTGCGAGCCGGCCGGAATCGCCACGGTGTACCGGCCGTTGTAGGTCTGGATCGGCTCCTTGCCTTCCAGCCCATCGGCATCGACGAACGCCTGATCGAGCACGACCTGATCGTCGAGCAGGACCGTCAAGCCAGCGCCGTCCCAGCCCGAAACCTCTTCGACCACGACGGTGAACGTGCCGGGCGTCGGAAAATCGAGGTTGAAGGTCACCGGATTCTGCAGCGCGATGTGTTCGCCCGTGCCGTGCAGAACGGTCGAGAGCATCTCCGCTCCGGCGACGCGGCCTTGGTCATCGACGGTCACCGATTGGGGACGATTGGAACCATGCGGCTGCCAGGTCGAATGCGAGCCTGCGAGCCGAAGCGGCACCGGCGAAGGCGAATCGAGCGATTCGCGTCGGCGCAGATTCTCAATTTCAAGCTCACGCAACCGGCCGGCCGCCACCGGCACACCCTCCAGGAACTGCGACACGGGCTTGAAGTGCCACCAGAGGTTGCGCGGCTCGATGTAATGGTCCCACCACCAGGCCATGGTGGTCCCGGGCGACGGCGTCATCACCCCGGCCCAGAGTTGGTTGTGGAAGTGAATGCCCTGCGTGTCGAGGTTGACGGCCTCCGGCTCGTGCGCGATGCCGATTTCCCCGAAGACGTGCGGCTTGTCGACCGACGCGGCGCGCTCGGCGCCGATCCGTCGCACGGCTTCGGCGGTGTCACTCATCCGGTAAGCGTGCGTCTGGACGACATCCAGATCGACGATTTCGTCGATCAGGTCTTCTCGCCCGCCCGCCGATCCGCTCGTGGTGATCAAGTGGCCGTAGGGATCGATGGATCGCAGGTACCGAGCCATGCGCTCGTGCCAATCGCGGGCCGGCCCGATGTACAACTCGTCGTCGTCGGTGTGATAGACCTCGTTGAAGAATTCCCACGCGAACACCGACGGGCTGTCACCGTAGCGAGCCACGAGATAGCGAAGCTTGTGCCGGAAGCGTTCCTGTGCGACCGCGTCGGTCCAGAAATCGGTCGGCTTTTCGCAGGGGCCGCCGTTTGCGGCGTTGTACGGGTTCTCGTGCCAGGCGGGGTTCACCTTGGTGGCGATCCCGCCGTGGGCCTCGATGCAGAGCATGAGATGGATGCCGTGCCGCTCGGCCAGCCGGAGCAGGTAGTCGATTTTCCAGGCCGAGGTCATGTCGAGTTGCCCGACGCCCAATTGAAAGCGGTCGAGCGCAAGCCGATTGAAGTTGGGCGCAAGCCAGATCCGTGCGAAGTTGCCGCCGTTTTCAGCAAGGGCCGCGAACCACCGGTCGTAGTGGAACGTGCCTTCTTCGTTGGGCCATGCGAGGTTCAGGCCGATGGGCACGTACGACGCGCCGCTGACGAAGGCGAACGCCTGCGGGTTTTGCGGGCTGACCCGGATCATGCCCGAGGTCTCGGCATCGCGGATCGACCATGTCTGCGGCTCGCTTTCGATCACGCTTTCGCCGTTGGCCAGCCGCAGGCGGAAGACGTGCGGGCCCGGCTGCCACGGCCGGAAACGCACGAACCAATCGCCGCCGGGCGCGGGGGTGAGCACCTCCTGCGCGTCCGCGAGTGTTCGATCGAAACCGACCGCGAAGAACCCCGGCACGGTGATCCGTGACCCGTCAGGCAATTCCAACTCCGCCTCCAGACGGACCTGCCGCGGATCGAAAGGGTTGTCGTAACGAGCCTCAACGCGGACCCGCCACTCCATCAACGCGCCGTGCTGTGACGACGACGGGGGCGCTTCAAGGACCTCCAGTCGCAACGGCCGGTCGTCGGTGTATTTCGGCGGAACCGGAACGAAGACAGCCGGGACGTCGGGCCCGGGATCAGCCTGCGTCGTGGGCAAGGTGCCGGTGGGATTCACCGCAGCGGAAATTGGATCCTGGCCAGAGGCATGCGACATGCCGAAGACCAGCAAGACAAGAGCGATCCGGGTTGGACCCATACCGATGTCCTTCAGTTGAGGTGGCTGGGCGGCGGGGCCGTGGATTCACGGATCACCAGCGTCTGGGGAAGCTTGACGTGACGCGGCAGCGCGGGGCCGTCGGCCCGCAGCTGTTCGAGCAACAGTTCGGCGGCGAGCGTGCCCATGGTTTGACTGGGCAGGGACATCGCGGTCAACGATGGGACGAGATCCGCGCACGGCGCAAGATCGTTGAAACAAACGATGCTCACGTGACGCGGCACCTGCAGGTTCAGCGTGGCGGCGGCCCGGAGGAGTTTGACCGCCATGAGATGGTGGTACGCGAGGATCGCGGTAGCGCCGCCTTCGACCACGGCCCGCCTGACCACATCAAAGGGGCTCGTGCCCAGCGCGTCGAAGCCGGGGATCGGCGCAAGCCCCACTTCTTCGAGGGCACGGACGTAGGCGTCGCGTCGGCTGACCAGGCTCTGGTGCCAATTGAATTCGTCGGGCGCGGCGTAGGCGATCCGCCGATGCCCCAGCGCACAGAGGTGATGGATCGCGGTGCGCGTCCCGGCGTCGTCATCCACCGTGACCGACGAGCCGCGGGGCCCGGCCGGGCCGTTGAGCGCGACGTACTTGAGGCCGCTGTCGTCGAGGCCCTGAAGCTGCTGAGGATCCGAACTGTCGACGACGATGGCGCCATCGACCCGCCAACGCGGCGGCGCGAAGGCGGGCTCGCGCGGGCTCAGAACGTTGACGCACAGCTCGTAGCCGTCGCGATACAACCGATGCATCAGCGCGTTGGCGGCCTCCTCGGTCCCGCCCCGGATGGCGGTGCCGAAGTCGCTCAATCCCACCACGGCAATCAGGTTGGTGCGCTTGGCGGCCAGCGACCGGACGATCGGGTTCGGGCGGTAGTTCAGCCGCTCGGCGACCTCGAGCACCCGTTGGCGGGTCTCGTCCTTGACCGAGAAGTTCGCCTGATGCTTGTTGAGGATTCGGCTCACCGTGGATTTGGCGACGCCCGAAAGGTCGGCAACCTGTGCAATCGAGGGAGAGGTGCCGCGCGCCATGCTCCAACGGTATCGCCGCAGATTCCGAAAATCAAGAAACTAATTTCTACGCGAGTATCGCGTGATTTTGCAGATTTCTTGGTATCTTTCCGTGATAACGCTTCTCCGGGATCGAGTTTTCCTACCATTTACGAAACTAATTGCTGAAAGGTGGATGGACCATGCATCGACTTTCTCTGGGTTTCCGCTACCTCGTCCTGGGGTGCTGTCTGATCTTGGCGAACGCGGTCGCGGTCGCGGCCGCGCCGCCCGCACCTTCCTGCGATGAGTTGGAGGCGGTGTTGTGGGCGGAACTCGACGGCTGGTTTCCTCGGTGCGTCGATGAGGAGCAGGGGGGTTTCACGGCCGAGTTTGACGACCGGTGGAACCCAACGGGCGTTCGGTCCAACTCGCTGGTGTTCCAGGCCCGGATGACCTGGGTCGCTGCGGAAGTGGCTCGGCGTCGCCCGGAGCATCGGGAGCGATTCGCCGCCTATGCCGAGCACGGCCTGCGTTTCCTTGAGGGGTCGATGTGGGACGACGAGCACGGCGGATTTTTCTGGGAGCTTGACGCCCAGGGTCGACCCGACGGCGATCGGGGTGCGGGCAAGCACGCTTACGGCATCGGCTTCGCGATTTATGCGACCGCCAACGTCTACCGCCTCAACGGCGATGAGGCCGCGCTCGCGTTGGCCCAGCGCGCGTTTCGCTGGCTTGAGCGGCACGCGGCCGATCCGGACCATCGGGGATACATCGAAGCGATGGACCGGCAAGGTGCTGCGATCCAGCCGCGCCGCGACGAAGAGGGCCGGTGGGCCAAGGACGTGATTGGCACGGCCTACGGCCACAAATCGATGAATACGCACATTCATCTATTGGAGGCGTACACCGCGCTGTATCGCGTCTGGCCGGACCCGCTGCTGCGCGATCGCCTCCGCGAGCTGTTCGAGATCGTGCTGCGTCGGATCTACGTGGAGCCGGGCTGCCTGCACTTGTTCTTTACCCCGGATTGGACGCCCGTTCCCGACCATGTGTCGTTCGGCCATAACGTCGAGACGACGTATCTGCTCCTTGAGGCGGCGGAATTGCTGGGGCCGGAAGCAGAAGCGTTCGCGCGCGGGCCGGCCGAACGGCTGACGGCACACGCGCTTCAGTACGGCTACGACGATGAACGCGGCGGGCTGTACGACGCGGGGTCGGCATTCGGTGGGCCGACCGACACGACCAGGGTTTGGTGGGCGCAGGCCGAAGCGCTCAATGCGTTTCACCTCATGAGTGTCCGGCGCGATGAGGATGCGGCGGCGAATCAGCCGTACGCCGACGCGTTTGCGAGTCTCTGGCAGTTTGTGGCGGAGTTCAGTGTGGATCAGGACGCCGGCGGCTGGTGGTGGTCGGTGGACGAAGCCGGGCAGCGTGTCGGGCCCACGGGCAAGGGCAACGCGTGGAAGGCCGCGTATCACACCGGCCGGGCATTGCTGGAGATCACCGACCGGATGCGGGCCGCTCAGGACGCGGCTTCGCTGGAATAGGTCAGGCGACGCGTCCGCGGACGTGTTTGCGCAACATCGCTTATGAAATCCCTAAAAATCGATCGATTGCGGCATCAATCGGCGCGTTTTTTGGAAAAAAAGGGGACCTGTTAAAAACTTTTTGCAATCGATATTGACAAGGCTTGAATCTCCCGTAAGCCGGATTGGCGTCGTGTTGGGTGTTGTGTCGGGTCTGGATTCTTTGTGTCCCAGCTCCTGTTTCGAGGTGTCGCCTTGGCTTCGACCATCTATCAAGTCGCTGAACAGGCCGGCGTTTCGGTCGGGACGGTTTCCCGAATCCTCAACGGGAAGAACAAAGAGAACCGTCCCACGGCCGTGAAGCGGGCCGCGAAGATCCGTCGCATCGCCGCCGAGATCGGCTACCGGCCCAACACGGCCGCGCGGGCCGCGCGCAGCGGGCGGTTTGGCGCCTTTGGCCTGTTGGCGTGCAGCGACCCGCTGTCCGAATCGCTGGACGTTGGACTCATTCACGGGATCCAGTCCGGACTCCGCCGTGGCGGCGAGCGATTGCTCATGTGTGAGTTGCCCCCGGCCGGCTTCCAGAACGCCGATACCATCCCCAGCGTCCTGACCGAGAATTCGGTTGATGGCCTGATCATCAGCTACGTCGGCGACCTACCCGAAGCCTGGTCGGACATCATCGCCCAGGGCGCGGCCCCCCACGTCTGGCTGAACACCAAAGCCCCGAACAACTGCGTCTATCCCGACGACTTCAACGCCGCGCGGGAAGCGACGCGGTACCTCGTTTCGCTGGGACATCAACGTCTGGCGTTCGTCTCGCAGCATGAGAACGAACTCACCGGTTTCCGTCATTACAGCGTGTACGACCGGCGTGACGGTTTTGTGGAAGCCTTGAAGGAGGAGGGCTTGGCGCCGGTCGCGGTGGAGGTCACCGGGGGGTTCGTCTTTGGACACGGTGACGAGACGATGCTGCGGCTGCTCAAGGGCGAGGATCGGCCGACCGCGCTGGTGTGCTACGAAAAGCACGAGGCGGTGCTGGCGTGGGTCGCGGCGACGTCGCTGGGGCTGCGTATCCCCGAAGACCTTTCCATTATCGCGTTTCACCCCGACAAGCTGCGAAAACAGACCGGCTTGCCGATTCGCACCATGGTCGTCCCCTTCGCGTCCATCGGCCAGGTCGCCGTCGAAATGGTGCGCGGTGCGGTGCGGTCGGAGTCCCAGCACCTGCCCGCGCGTGCGATCCCGTATTCGATGGATGACAGCCGCAGTTGTGCGCCGCCCCCCGGCGAAACCGATCGGCCGGGCCGCAAAAAACGGGTCAAGCCCAAGCCAAAGAGCACCCGGACTTAAAGCCTCGCCGAACGCTTCACGGATCATCACCAACGCGTCGTCTGGAATTTCTCGGAAGTTTCTTTTCACCCACTGTTTTGGAGGAAAGCCAATATGAAAGTGTTATCGAATCCATGTTGTCTCGTCGCCTTGTCCATCTCGACGATGGGCACGGCAGCCGTCAACGCCGCGGTCTTCACGCCATCGGCAAGCGATCTGGCTGCGATGGTCAGCATCAACTTCGGCCCGGGAGGAAACGTCGTCGCCGTCACGGCGGACAGCGGCGGGGCGCTGGTCACGATGGACTTCACCCCGCCGCAAGGGGGCTTCAGTCGTGCGACTTCGCAACGCGAAGACTTCGACATCAATGCGACCGGCTTCGACAGCTTCGATGTCAACGTGACCAACGTCGCCGGCGTCACGGGCGTCAAGATGTTCGTTCAGACCGGCCCGGGCTTCGCGTTCTTCGAAACGCCCTTTATCGCCCTGGCGCTGAACACAGAGACGCTGGTGTCACTGGACCTCAGCGGGGTTTCTGACATCAATGAGATTCAGCAGTTCGGGTTCCAGTTCTTCGGGGACACGTCGCTGGGTAACACCACGGGCAACCAGGCCCTCGTCACGCCGATCCCCGAGCCCGCGTCGCTGGCGCTGCTGGGCCTGGGTGGCGTGGCGCTCCTGTCCCGCAAACGCGTCGCCTGAGTGTTCGCGGGCGACCAACCGTCCTGGCCGGCCACACCGGCCGGGACCTTTTCCGCTCTCCAAGCGGGTTCCGTGACTCACCGCATTCCGTCTTATTGCCATCGGCCCCGAGCCTTCTGGAGTCAGCCATGACCTCTCGCCATCGAAACGCGTTTACCCTCATCGAACTGCTCGTGGTCATCTCGATCATCGCGTTGCTGATCGGCCTGCTGCTCCCGGCCCTGGGCGCGGCGCGCACCCAGGCGCGACGGACGGTGGACGTCAGCAACCTCCGTCAATGGGTCATTGCCAACACCACGCGCGCGATCGACAATAAAGGGATCTACGACCAGATCCAACGCTTCAACGGCATCACCGGCTGGGTGAACTACGACGACGCCCGCGAGCTCAACAACGCGTACGGCCTGCCGCCCGCCTCGTTTTCCTGCAACTCCTACGAGGATGGCCTGATCGACGAGGACTTCAGCACCAGCACCCCGAGCAGCTATACCCGCGATTCGCTGGTCAACGGCCCGCAGAATCAGATCTGGGTGCGCTGGCTTCACGTGGCCGGCCTTCCGGTCAAGCAAACGGGAGCCGCGGTCCCCCCGGGCATCCAGTTTTCCGTGAACAAGCAGGAAAATTTCCATTTCCCCGCCACCCTCGAAGACAAGGCGGACAGCGAAATGATCGCCGCGTGTGCGCATGGCTTCCCCATCGGCTCGGCGGGATTCAACGCGTGGTCGCCCCATGTGGACGGGTCCAACGAGGCGGTCCAGCTGAGCGCGGCCATCCCCACCCGCGACGGCCAAGGCGTGTTGTGGAGCCGGGTGCCCAAGGACTTTCGGCCCGACGGCGTGGCCATGAGCTTCCGAGACGGTTCGGCGGGATTCACGGGCCTCGATGAGACACTGGCGTTCCGAACCGCATCCAACGGCGTCACGCCCGTCACGTTCCTCTACGCCGATCGCTGATCGCCGACCCTTTGCGACCCGTGACTCTTCGACCGCTACCCGCTTGATGTCCCCCATGTCCTCCACTTCATCAAGACATTCAGCATCGCTTGGCCGCGCCGCACGGGCGGGCGTGGTGTGTGGCCTCGCTTTGCCGGCATGGGCGGCGACGACACCGACGCTCTACGACCCCGGTGCCGATCCGGGCATGGGCTTCAATCTGGTGTCCTGGGCCAACTTCGGCGTCAACGGCAGCGCGGTCTGGGAGCAGGCGGTGCAGCAGGTCTTCGACGCGGGGTTTGATGAGGTGTCGCTGTCGCCGGTTCGGTTCTACAGCCAGAGCACCGGAGCGATCGCGACGACGTCCAGCAAGGGTGCGGAGTTGTCGCACGTGGCGGCGGGGGTCGTGCGGGCGAAATCGCTGGGCATGAAGGTCACGGTCAATCCGTTTGTCGAGCCGGAGAACTTCTCGACCTGGCGGGGCAACTGGAACCCTGCGCCGCAATCGGATACCGCCACTCTGTTCTGGAGCGACTACCGCCGATACATCGCAGACGCGGCGGCGATGGCCCAAAGCACGGGTGCCGATGCCTTCAATGTCGGCACCGAGATGCAGGCGCTGACGAACAACCCGGGGCACAACGGCAGTTGGACCGCGGTCATCAACGCTGCCGACGCCGTGTTCGCCGGCCAACTCGGCTACGCGTCGAACTGGAGTGAGTACAGAAGCCCGAATATCGGCAACGCCATCTGGGATCATCCCGCGATCGATTACATGGGGATCGACGCGTACTTCCCCATCGTCACCGAAGCCCAGGCCGACGCCTCGGGGAGCAACCCCAATCCGGCGTTCATCGATGGGGTGGAAAACAACTGGAACGCGCTGCTGGACCAGGAGATCCTTCCGTACGCTCACGCACGCCAGAACGGAGCTGGATTACCGGTTGTATTCACGGAGTACGGCCTGCTCCCGTTCAATCGCGCCACGGTGCAGCACGGCGCGGTGCAGCAGGGCACGGTGGATACCGACGAGCAGATCATGGGCTTCGACGGGCTGCTCCGCGCGCTGGACGGTCGACAGGCCGACGGCGACGTGCTGGCGATTCATCTCTGGCAATGGAGTATGCCCGGGTCCAATGGCAGCCTTTGGAATCTGGACCCGACCCTGCCCGCCAATCAGCCCAACAATCTGCTGGCGGCCCAATGGCTGTCCGATTTTGTGAGCAACCCCGCCGTCTCATTGGCCGGCGATTACAACGGCAGCGGCTCGGTCGAGCAAGGCGACTTGGATCTGGTGCTCAACAACTGGGGAGCGCAGGTCGCCACCTCGGGCACCCCACAGGGCTGGATCAACAACCTGCCCACCGGGGTCGTCGATCAGGACGAACTCGACGGGGTGTTGAATCATTGGGGCGGCCGCGGGTTGCCCAACCTCACCGGCAGCGCCGTTCCCGAGCCGGTCTTTGCGGCCGGCGCGTTTGCTTCGTTCTCACTTCTCTGTCGTCGTCGCCGTGGCGTTGCGCCGCGTTCCCTTCACTTCGCCTGATCGATTCACACTGTTTTAGGAGGTTTGGATATGAAACACATGCACTTGCTGAGTTTGACGATTGCTTCAACATTGGGCCTGGCGGCAAGTTCGCCCGCCAAGGCACTGATCTTTTCGCCGAACCAGGCCGACCTGTTCGACATCGTGGATATCACCGAATCCTTCGGCGGCGGGGGCAGCCTGTTCAGCAGATCGCTGAACGGCACGGGCGTCCTTGTCGATGTGGACCTCACGCCCGGCGGCGACGGCGTCTCGCGCGTCGTGCTGGAGAACCCGAACTTCACCAGCGACCTCACGGGCTTCACGGCGTTTGATCTGTTGCTCCAGCCGCTGAGCATCAACCAGAATCTCAACGCCAAGACCTTCCTCCGAACCGGCGAAAGCGGGTTCTTTGAGCCGACCGTGACGCAGACCGCGGCGTTCGGCGGCCAGACGCGTCTGACTCTGGACCTGGCGGGTGTGCCGAATCTGGACGACGTCCGTGGTTTCGGCGTGCAATTGTTCAACCCCGCGGGGGGCTCGGCCTTCGCGGTGCAGGCTCAATTCGAAACCGCCCCGCAGCCGCCGGTGTTCACCACCACCACGCTCTTTTCCTGGGAAACACCCGACGTCGGCGGCACCGCCGTCAACGAGCAGTTCGAAGGCTGGACCGAAGGCTTCCAGTCCGGCCACACCCACAGCATCGGCACCACCGGCGTGACCGACGGCAACGCCGCGCTGCGCATCGCACG
>CAZIXN010000056.1:0-14981 GCA_964543215.1 uncultured Phycisphaera sp. | reverse complement strand
AAACGACCACTTCCGGGGGGGGAGGACTGCTTGGGCTTGCACGCGGCGGGGTTTACCTTGCCGTGCCGGTCACCCGACACGCGGTGCGCTCTTACCGCACCTTTTCACCCTTACCGGGGGAGTGGCCAGTACCCAGTGTCCGGTGGCCAGTGAAGAAGTGAAAACAAACTTCTGCTTCGATCTCTGCACTGGCCACCGGCCACTATCCACTGGCCACTCCCCCGGCGGTTTGTTTTCTGTGGCACTGTCCCTGAGCCGGCCGTTCCCAGCCGGCCCGGTGGGGGTTACCCACCGCCGTGTCCTGTCGTGCTCGGACTTTCCTCGACCCGGTCTCACACGCACGAGGCGAAGCCGGGCCGCGGCCGCCGCCGACCGCGTGACCACACTTTACTCCAAACCCAACCCCAAGCCTACGGACACCGTTCGTGGGTCGCCCCGTACCATTGCGCCGATGCCCGCCGTCTCCACCCATACCCCCGAGGTCGCCGTCTGGACCGATGCGCCTCACGCGGCGCTGGCGGCGCAGGTGCTCGAACTCATGGGCGGGCTGGTCCGCCCCATCGCCGTGGGTGCCGCCGACGGCTCGGCCGATGGCCAACTCGCCGACTGGGCCCGCACGCTCGACGCCCCGACCTTCCGCGACCTCCGCAAGCTCCGCATCGACCGGCCGTGCGCCTTCCTGCTCTGCACCACCGCCCTGCCGCCGTCCCCCGCCGACCTCCGCGAACTCGCCAAAGACGGCACCACCGTCCTGCTGCTCACGCCCCCCGCCGACGACGCCAAGACCCTCGACCAGCTCGCCGCCCCCGCCCTGGCCGCCCGCCTGGTCCGCACGCCACGCCTGGACGCCTGCCCCGGCCTCATCGCCGCCGCCGAGCCCGAACACGCCTTCGCCAACCGACCCGCCCGCGTCCACGTCACCTCGCACGGCCCGCCGAATCACGGCTCGCTGTTCTCCCGGGCCTTCGACGCCTGGCGCATCGCCCTGCGCTTCGTCCCCCTGCCCGAAACCATCGACGCCTCCCTCCAACGACCACCCGGGAAACCGCTCGCCCAGGCCCCCGCCGAACTCGTCGGGCGACTCTCCGCCCACGCCCGCAGCGCCGACGGCTCGGCCGTCACCCTCCAACTCTCCGATCAGGCCCTGATCTCCCAACGCCGACTCCGCGTCACCGCCGACCACGCCGACCTCGAAGCCACCGACGCCCGCTACACCCTCCACACCGCCGACCCCAGAAAACCCGACGCCCCGCCCCACGTCGAAACCAACGCCCCCGCCCCCGGACTGGCCGCTTCGCCGTCCAATCCCACCAACCCACCCCATCCCCCCCACGACCACCCCCCCTTCGCCGACCTCATCGCCCACCACTTCCGACGCCTGCTCGACCGCCCGCCCCTGCCCAGCAACCCCGTCGCCGACCGCCACGCCCTCGCCTGCGTTCAGGCCAGCCAACTCTCCGCCCGCACCGGCCAACCCGAACGCCCCGACCAACTCCTGCTCACCGGCCTGTAAATACCCCCGACAAACCACCCGAGGCCCACGGACACCGTCCACGGGTTGCCCCCACTGGTCGCTTGTCCCTCAACCGCCATCGCGATACACTCCCGGCGTTGAGGAAACCGA
Source organism: uncultured Phycisphaera sp. (assembly GCA_964543215.1). Taxonomy (GTDB): domain Bacteria; phylum Planctomycetota; class Phycisphaerae; order Phycisphaerales; family Phycisphaeraceae; genus CAZIXN01. The sequence continues at coordinate 13,357 of CAZIXN010000056.1, read as the reverse complement.
CCGCGACGCCCCACGACAGCCTCGTCTCCGACGAACGCTTCGCAGGCGGCCCGGACAGCGGCCCGATCGACCCCGGCGTCGAACGAGCACCAGTGACCTGAACACGCCGGGCCCCACCCTCGCTTTTTGCCGCATCCCGGCAGATTCACGAGAAGCGGGTCGCCCGAGATACTCCCCCACCGGAGTATCGGAAGAGACCCGTTGCTTGGGGCTGATCGTCTGTTTCGATCGGGCCGGCAACGCAACATCCGCTGGTTTTCCCCGTGAAAACCGGCCATCCAGGCCCATGGTGTAACGGTAGCACATCAGTTTTTGGTACTGACTGTCGGGGTTCGAATCCCTGTGGGCCTACTGCCGTTTCCTTTACCCCCTGCGTTGCCGGCCTGACGACCATGTCCGATTTCAACCCACCCGTGGCCGCCGTGCTGCTCGCCGCCGGCAAAGGCACGCGGATGCAGAGCGATCTGCCCAAAGTCCTCCACGAGGTCGCCGGCCGACCCATGATCCGTTGGGTCATCGACGCCTGCCGTGCCGTGGGCGTCCACCGCATCGTCATCGTGATCGGATACCGCGGCGACCTGGTCCGCGACGCCCTACGCGGCGAACCACGTCTCACCTTTGTCACGCAGGAGCAGCAACTCGGCACCGGCCACGCCGCGAGGATGGCCGAGACCCCGCTCACCGACTTCGCCGGCGACACGCTTGTGCTCTGCGGCGACATGCCCCTCATCCGCGCCCACATCCTCGAAGAACTCCTCCACACGCATCGCACCCGGCACGCCGCCGCCACCCTCGCCACCGCCATCCTCGAAAACCCCACCGGCTACGGCCGGGTGCTGCGCGACGACGCCCAAGGCTTCGACCGCATCGTCGAACAGAAAGACGCCACCGCCGAGCAACTCCGCGTCCGCGAAGTCAACCCGTCGTACTACTGCTTCAACGCCACCGAACTCTTCGACGCCCTCCACCGCGTCCGCAGCGACAACGCCCAGGGTGAGTACTACCTCACCGACGTGCCCGGCCTGCTCAAGGCCGAAGGAAAAACCGTCGCCCTCCTCGACGCCGTACCCGCGTCCGACGTCCTGGGCATCAACACGCTCGACGACCTCGCCAACGTCGATGCGATCATGCGCGAACGCCTTGATACAGCCAAAGCGTGAACGGACCGCCGACGCAACCCAAACTCCAGCGATCCGCAACCCACGGAACGAACACGATGCACGCCGACGCCGACAACCTCAAAATCTTCACCGGGCGGGCGTCGCGCGAACTCACCGGACGCATCTGCCGTCACCTCGACCTGCCGCTCGGCCAGGGCCACACCGATCTGTTCCCCGACGGCGAAGTCTTCGTCAAAATCGAAGAAGACGTCCGTGGCAAGGACTGCTACGTCGTCCAGTCCACCAGCAACCCGGTCAACGCCCACCTCATGGAGCTGTTGATCTACATCGACTGCCTCCGCCGCGCCAGCGCGTCACGCATCACGGCCGTCATCCCCTACTTCGGCTACGCCCGGCAGGACCGCAAGGACGAGGGCCGTGTCCCCATCACCGCCAAGCTCGTCGCCAACCTCATCACCGCCGCCGGTGCCAACCGCGTCGTGGCCATGGACCTGCACGCCGCCCAGATCCAGGGCTTCTTCGACCTGCCGGTCGACCACCTCAACGCCTCGCCCGTCCTGCTCGAAGCCCTCCAGCCCCTCACCGAGGCCGGCGACCTGTGCGTCGTCTCCCCCGATGTCGGCAACGTCAAGGTCGCCAGCAAATACGCCCAGCAGCTCAACGCCGACTTCGCCATCATCGACAAGCGACGCAAGTCCGGCGACCACGTCGAAATGGCCAACATCATCGGCGACGTCAAGGACAAAACCGTCCTCATGGTCGACGACATGATCTCCACCGCCGGCACCGTCTGCGAAGCCGCCAAGCTCGTCATGCGGCACGGCGCTAAGGACGTCATCGCCGCCGCCACCCACGGCGTGTTCGTCGGCCTGGCCATCGAACGCATCCGCGACTCGCCCATCAGCAAGGTCTACGCCACCGACACCATCTCCTGTGCCGGCCGCTGCGAAGCCCTGGGCGACAAGCTCGAAGAACTCTCCGTCGCCAGCCTCCTCGGCGACGCCATCGACCGCATCCACCACAACCGCTCCGTCTCGTCCCTGTTCAAACGCGACACCGGCGCAAAAAGATGAGAAGCACGACTTGAGCCGCGAGGGATCAGCCGTGCGCAGAACGCTCCTGTCCCACCCCTCAACGCTCAAGACTCAAGCCTCAAGCCTCAACCCTCAACCCCCTAACCCAACAAGGAAAACACCATGGCCACCACCACCCCCACCCTCCAGTCGCAGCCCCGCGAAAAAATCGGCTCCCGCTACGCCAAGCGACTCCGCGACGCCGGCCGCCTGCCCGTCGTCATCTACGGCCACGGCCACGACCCCGTCCACGCCTCCGTGGATGGCCGCGAGTTCCACGACGTTCTGGCCCACCACGCCCGCCTCGTCGAAGTCAACGTTGACGGCACGCCCACGCCCTGCCTCATCAAGGACGTGCAGTACTGCTACCTCGACCGCGACCCCGTCCACGTCGACCTGGCCATCGTCAACCTCGACGAAGAAGTCGAAATCGAAGTCGGCATCGAACTGGTCGGTGAAGCCGTCGGCCTCAAGCTCGCCGGCGCGATGCTCGACCAGCAGATGATCACCCTGACCATCTCCTGCAAGGCCAACAACATCCCCGACGCCATCGTCCACGACATCACCGACCTCGACGCCGAAACCCCCGTCCACGTCAGCGACCTCACCCTGCCCGCCGGCGTCACCGCCGTCGACGACGCCGACAAGCTCGTTGCCCACATCATCGTCCAGAGCGTCCAGGAAGAATCCGAAGCCGACGAAGACGCCGCCGCTGAGCCCGCCGTCGTCGAAAAGGGCAAGAAGGAAGAAGCCAAAGGATGATTTTGGATGGAGCATTCTTGATTTTGGATGGGTCCGGGCCGCAAGGTGCCGCGCCAATCCGACATCCTCACTCCAAAACGCAGTACAGCATCCCCATGAAGCTCATCGTCGGCCTGGGCAACCCCGGCCCGCAATACGCGGGCACCCGCCACAACGCCGGGTTCATGGCCATCGACGCCCTCGCCCGGCGTCACGGCCTCGCGGGCGAACGCGCCAAGTTCCACGCCCTCACCCTCGAAGGCGCCATCCCCGCTCAGGGACAACTCCACCGCGTCGCCCTGCTCAAGCCCATCACCTTCATGAACCGCTCGGGCCTCGCCGTTAACGACGCCCGAGCCTTCTTCAAAATCGAACCCAAAGACATCCTCATCCTCGTCGACGACATCGCCCTGCCCACCGGACAACTCCGGCTCCGCGCCTCCGGCTCGCCCGGCGGACACAACGGCCTCAAAGACCTCGAACAAGCCCTCGGCACCCGCGACTACCCCCGGCTCCGCATCGGCATCGACCGACCGCCCGGCCGAATCGCCCAGGTCGATTACGTCCTGGGCAGGTTCACCGACGAGCAGCACGACGCCCTGGGCCCCGCCCTCGTCCGCGCCTGCGACGCCATCGAAACCTGGCTCGCCGAAGGCATCGACCTGGCCATGACCAAACACAACGCCCCGGACTAACCGCCTCCCAACCCAACCACGCAGCCCACGGTCTTTGACCGTGGGCTGCCCCCTGATACACTTGCACACTGCACTTTTCGGCCCACCGGTTCCCGCCTGAGTCGGCGAGAATCCAACGCCCTCGGCCTCGTCCGCCGTGGGACACCGGTCGGCCACGACGCTCCCAGGACCCAACCCCCATGCCCGACCCCACGCCCCGCCTCTACGAAGGCATGTTCCTCGTCAGCCAGGCCGCCATCACCAACGGCATCGACGCCTGCCTCGAGACCCTCTCGGGCCTGCTCGCCCGCATCGACGCCGAGGTCCTCGCCCTCCGCAAGTGGGACGACCGAAAGCTCAGCTACACCATCGACGGCCAGAAGCGCGGCACCTTCCTCATCGCCTACTTCCGCTGCGTCCCCACCTCGCTGATCAAGCTCGAACGCGACTGCAACCTCGAAGACGACATCATCCGCGTCATGTTCACCAAGTGCGATCACTTCGGCGACCTCGAGATCGAACACGCCATCAACGACACCCAGCTCGTCCACGCCGGCTCCGCCGACGCCGCCTCGGATCGCGACGACACCGACGACGACGCGTGATGTGGGCGTCAGATCGTCGAGCTTCGCCGCGGCTCGCTGACTTCGGACTTCAAACTTCGGACTTTGGACTTCCCCGATGGCCAACTTCAACCGCGTCATCCTGATGGGCAACCTCACGCGCGACCCCGAGCTGCGCCACTTGCCCAGCAACCTGGCCGTGTGCAGCTTCGGCCTGGCCGTCAACGACCGCTACAAAGACAAGCAGACCAACGAGTGGGTCGAAAAGCCCAACTTCATCGACTGCGAAGCCTTCGGCCGATCCGCCGAACTCATCCAGCAGTACGTCTCCAAAGGACGACCCATCTTCATCGAAGGCAAGCTCCGCTTCGACCAGTGGGACGACAAAGCCACCGGCCAGAAACGCAGCAAACTCAAGGTCATCGTCGACACCTTCCAGTTCATGGGCGGACGCGACGCGCCCGGCGGCGAAGGCGGCGGCAGCGGCGGAAGCAATGACAGTCGCGGCGCCACCTCCGGCGACAACGCCGGCTCCCAACCCAACTACGCCGCCCCCTCCTCGGGCCCGGTCCACGAACCCGTCGACGAAGACGACATCCCGTTTTGAGAATTTCAGATTCTCGATTTCGAATTTCAGACGTGCCAGGCGGCCCGCGTTGCTTCAGAATCACCGATCTGAAATCTGAAATTCCCCCACCCCCCTTGGCGACCGCTTCACACCGTCGTGAAACCGGCGTCTAACTCTCCCCCAGAGGACAGGAAACCCCCATGCCCAAACACCACGAACTGCTTCTGCTCAACACCGTCGACAACCTCGGCATCATCGGCGACGTCGTCAAAGTCAAGGCCGGCTTCGCCCGCAACTACCTCCTGCCCCGCGGCCTGGCCGAGAAGCCCACGCCCGAAAAAATCCAGGAACTCTCCGCCCAGCGCGCCGTCGTCGAAGCCGAAATGAAGAAGCTCGCCGCCGAGCAGCAAGCCATGATCGAAAAGCTCGCCGGCCACGCGATCACCCTCGAACGCTCCGCCAACGACACCGGCGTGCTCTTCGGCGGCGTCTCGCAACACGAGATCGCCGAATTCCTCCGCGAGCAGGGCTTCGCCATCGAAGACCGCTACGTCCGACTCGGCGAAACCATCAAGCGACTCGATACCTACGACGTCCCGGTCGTCATCAATAAAGACCTCAAAACCGAAATCAAGCTCCACGTCGTCAGCGACCGCGAAATCGAAAAAGACGACCAGAAAGAAGAATCCGCCGAGCAGGCCAACGATCCCCGCGACAAGGACGCCTGATCCCCGGATAGCAAAGCGGCTCGTAGCGCTGCCCCCAACCAGTCCCCCCCCAAGGGCCCGCGTCCACCGACGCGGGCCTTTTGCGTGATCCCGTCAGCAAGTACAATCCCATCGTCGGCCGCGTCGGTGCCATCGTCTCACGCTTCAACTCCCGCTCACTCGGAGCACGATCCCATGAAAATCGCCGTCATCGTTCTGATCGTCATCGCGCTGCTGGGTTTCGGCGGGCTGTACCTGTGGCAGGAGTCGCAGGTCTCCGGCTCCGCCGCAGAAGCACAGGCCTTCGCCGACGACATCGGGGCCCGCGAGCAGGTCGCCGTCACCTTCGTCGTCAAGCCCCCGCCCGGCACGCCCCGGGACCAGACCCTCTACATCGCCGGCAGCCACCCCAACCTCGGCTCGTGGGAAGCCGCCGGCCTCCCGCTCGAACGCGCCCAGGATGGCGCCTTCCGCGGCGCCGCCACCATGCTCAGCGGCATCGAGCAACAGTTCAAAGTCACCCGCGGCTCCTGGTCCACCGTCGAAACCACCGCCGACGAAGAGGAAGTCACCAACCGCTCCTTCATCGTCGAACCCGGCAAAGAACTCGTCGTCCAAGTCGCCGCCTGGGTCGACCACGGCCAAACCATCCCCAACCGCATCACCACCACCGGCGACATCCGACTCCACGAACGCCGCTTCCACTCCGTCATCGACCCCGAAAAACCACGCAGCCTGGTCGTCTACCTCCCGCCCGGCTACGGCGACGCCGACAACGCCGACCAGACCTACCCCGTCATCTACTTCAACGACGGACAGAACCTCTTCAACGAAGCCACCACTTACGCCGGCGTCGAATGGTCCCTCGACGAAACCGCGCAGCGCATGATCTCCGCCGGCCTCATCCAACCCGTCGTCCTCGTGGGCATCTACAACACCGAAGACCGCGACGCCGAATACGGCCCGCAAATCGCCGACTACGCCAAACACCTCGTCGAAACCGTCAAGCCCTTCGTCGAAGAAACCTATCGCGTCGAAACCGACCGCGACGCCTGCACCATCGCCGGCTCGGGGCTCGGCGGCCGCGCCGCGATCGAAGTCGCCCGCCTGCAACCCGACGCCTTCGGCCAGGTCATCGCCCTCTCGCCGTGGGTCGTCGGCGAAGACGGCAACCGCATCACCGACGCCTGGCAATCCGCCGAAGCCGCCACGATTGATTGGGCAAAACGCACCCGCTTCTTCCTCGACACCGTCGACTCGCCAGAGTTCTACGGCACGAAAACCCCCGCCGCCGACCTCGCGCTCGTCACCGATTGGCTCGCCACCCACGACCCCGATCTCACCACCGAGACCTACGAGCCCGACCAGGCCGAACACCGCGAGGCCTCGTGGGGACAGCGCGCCGCCGCCGCGCTGCAGTGGCTGCTCGGCACCGCAGACGCACCGGCCGACGAAACCCTGACCCAGGCTCGATCCGTTATCGACTGAAGCGTCACGCCGTCGCCGCGTCGTACCGTCGCGCGACTTCCAACCAGTGGATCACGCCCCAGAACGCCTCGACGTAGTCCTTGCGCTTGTTCTGGTACTTGAGGTAGTACGCGTGCTCCCACACGTCGCACACCAGGATCGGCACGAAGCCCCAGGTCGTGAGCTTCTGCTGGTTTTCGCCCTGCAGAATCAGCATCTGCTTCGAAAGCAGATCCACCCCCACGATCCCCCAGCCCGAGCCTTCCACGCCCGACGCCGCCGCCACGAAGTGCGCCTTCATCTTCTCCAGCGAGCCGAACTCCCGCAAGACCGCCGCCGCAAACCTGCCCGACGGCTGCCCGCGGTCGCCTTCCCCGGCCATGTTGTTCCAGAACAGCGTGTGCAGCGTGTGACCGCCGCCGTTGAACGCCACCGACCGTGACAACGCGCGCACCGAGTCGTAGTCACCCGCATCCCGCGCGTTCGCCAACTTCGCCAACGCCGAGTTCAAACCGTCGACATACCCCTGATGGTGCTTGCCGTGGTGGATCTGCATCGTCTGCGCATCGATCGCCGGCTCCAGCGCGTGGTACGCATACGGCAGGTCGGGCAGAACGTACAAACCCTTCTCCGCGTCGTACCCCGTCTCGAAGCCGGCCGGGCCGTGATGGTGCGCCGCGTGCGCGTGCGCCTCATCGCCGTGGTTCGCGGCGCGAACGCCCACCGCACCCAGCGTCGTCAGGCCCGCGGTTCCCAATAGTTGACGGCGATTCATGGTGTTCTCCTTGATCTTGAACGTGGCGAGAAGGCAAACGTTGTGGCAACACTTCGGGATGCTAGGCACGAGTCCGTTCAACCCCGGCCGTCACACCGAAAGACCCAGCAACCCCCGCAGCGCCGCGTGCGCATCACGCGCTTCGCACAGCAATGCCGGGTCCGACAGATCGTCCGGCGTCAGCCGATCCCGGTAATGCTTGTTCACCCACTCCCGCAACTTGCGCTCCAGCGACCCGGTGAACCGCACGCCCGGATGCACCGCCGCCTGCTCCGGCGCGGTCATCTCCACCCGCAGCCGAAGGCACGCCGGCCCGCCGCCGTTGTGCATCGACTGACGAACATCCACAAAGCACACCGCATCAATCCCCGAGCGATCCAACAGACCCTCGATCGCCTCACGCGTGCGCGGCTGCTCCGAACACTCCTGCGGCGCAACCAGCACGATTCTTCCCGCGCGGTCCGTCACCAGTTGCCCGTTGAACAGATACGACGACACCGCCTCGGACAACGGCAGACGATCCTCCGTGACGCGCAGCAGTTCCAGCGGCCGCGTTGAATCCGACATGCCGCTCGCGATCGCCCAGGCGTTCCGCAGAGCTTCGAGCGTCGCCGCCTCATCCGCAAAGGCGTACTCGTGATACAGCAGAACGTGGCGATGCCCCACCGCGATCACGTCGTTGTGGAACACGCCCGCGTCAACGGCTCGCGGATGCTGCGCGGCAAAGACGACGCGCCGCGGATCGAGGCCATGAAGCCGCGCGACGGCCTGCGAGGCGGCGAGGCTTTGGCGCGGCGTGAAGCGCTGGCTCGCGCCGTCGGCCGGGCCGTGGGCGAAAAGCTGTACGCCCGGCAAGCCGAAGCCCGGCGTGAGCCGGGTGTGATTCGCCGCGCCCTCGTCGCCGAAACCGATCGCCCCGGGCAGCGGCGGATGATGCGAAAAGCGTTCCGAATCAGGGAAAATCTCACGGAGCATCGCCGCCGTCGTGGCCGGCTCGATCGATCGGTGCAGCGCCGCCGTGAGGTTGGCGGGCGTGAAGTGCAGCCGGCCATCGGCGCAGTCGCACGAGGGCCCGACGGTCGCGGCGTTGGCGGCCCACATCGACGACGCGGACCCGGCGGCCGCGAGCAGGTGCGGCGCTTCGCGTTGCGCCGCCGCAAGGACCTGCGCCTCGTCGCCCGAAAAGCCGAGCCGACGCAGCACGTCCACCCACGGCCGCAGCGGCGGCGGAAACACCGCCTGCGGCACGCCCAGGTCACGCAGCGTGGCCATCTTGTCCAGGCCCTGCAGCGCCGCCGCACGCGGGTTGGAAGGCTGCGCCTTGTGCGTCGCCGACGCCAGGTTGCCCGGCGCAAGGCCGGCGTAGCTGTGCGTCGGCCCGACGAGGCCATCGAAGTTGAACTCAAGGGCACTCATGCGGCGGGCGTGGCAGAAGCATCGAAGGTCAAATCCATGTCCAGATGGTCGGCGAGTTGTTCGAGTTGCTCCCGCAGTCCGTCGACGTCGGCGTCGCGCGGCGCGGTCAGCGACACCTGCGCCTCGAACAGAAGCTCCGCCGACATCGGCGCGCTGCGGACCCGGCTCGTCAGCTCCGTGATGTTCAAGCCGCGAACGGCCAGCGCGTGCGCGAGGTCGCGCACGATGCCCGGCCGGTCCAGGCCGAGCATGCCCACCGAAACCACGCGAAGCTCCGGAAGATCGGCCGCGTCGCTTCCGGGCGCAGGCGTCGTCGTCACCACCAGGCCCTGCGTCGCCAGCGCCTTGAGCGCATCGTCGAGCGAGCCGAGCTGGCCGTCGGGCACGGCGACGCGCACGACGCCGGCGAACTGGCCGGCGAGCTTGGCCATGCGGGATTCGAGCCAATTGCCGTGGTGATCGCGGACGGTGGCGGACAGCGCGCCCACCAGGCCGGGGCGGTCGGGGCCGAGGACGGAGAGAAGCAGGTGGGCCATGACGAGGATTCGTTGCGGGAGTTCAGAAAGGAAGCGACGAGGATGTCTGGGGTCGCCCCATGGTACTTTCGCACGATGGGCGGTTCGCGTGGCGTACAGAAAAGACGGCAGACGTCGGCGGGTTCGCTCGATCGGTCGTTGGATCGGCGTCTGCGCCTGTACGAATCGGCGGTCCAGCAGCCGCTGGCGGAAGTGTCGTTCGTGGAGCGGGCCTACGCCCACGCGAACGGGCCGGACGCCTGGCCGCGCACGCTGCGCGAGGACTTTGCCGGCACGTCGTCGGTCGCGGCGGCGTGGTGCCTGAGCGACCCGAGCCGCGAAGCGATCGCCGTGGAGTCGCACCGCCCCACCGTGGCCTGGGCGGAGGAAGCGCACGCCAGCCTCGACACGCTCTATCTGGTTCACATCGACGTCATGAAGTTCCGCGGGCCGCGCGTCGACGTACTGGTCGCGCTGAATTTCAGCGTGCTGATCTGGCACGAGCGAGCGGCGCTGGCGACCTACTTGAAGCACGCGCGGCGGTGCCTCGCGGATCGTGGCGTACTGATCATGGACCTCTTCGGCGGGCCCGACGCGATGCGTGTCCAGACGCAGGAACGAGCCGCGACTGACGAGCTCGGCCGGCCGATGGTGTATCGCTGGGAACAGCGCCGCTGCGACGCGCTGAGCGCGCGGATCGATTGCCGGATCCATTTCGGCTTGGCGGATGGCAGCGAATGGCGCGACGCGTTCGTGTACGACTGGCGGCTGTGGAGCCCGGCGGAGTTGATCGACGCGCTGCGTGAAGCGGGCTTCGCCGACGTGCAGGTCTGGGCGGAAGATCGCCGGCGTCCCGGACGCTACGCCGTCGTCGACGCCTTGCCGGACACGCCGGCCTGGGTCGTGTATCTCACCGCCCGACGTTGAATCGCCGGCTGCCGCGGTGACGGGAGTCTGGAACAAAGAAGCCCGCGTTCACCGAACGCGGGCTTGCAGGGGGTTCGGGTTGTGAGGTGATTCACTGCCCGTCGCGGGGCGCGGCGGAGTAGATCATGTCGGCGTCGGGCAGCGTGACGACCGAGGGGTCGCCGAGCGTGCCGCGGACACGGGAGGCTTCGCGGGCCAGCCGCATGCGGTGGGCGGCGTCGTCGAGCATGTACCACTCGCGCCAGTTTTCGACGCCCATCGCGCGGGCGGCGGCGGGGTCGAGCCGGCGGGCGGAAGTGGCCGAGCCGGTCTGCGGGTCGATCGGCCCGGCCCCGACGGTGATGGTCTGCCCGGTCTCGAACGCGAGCTTGTAGGCCTGCTCGGTCCGGCTGAGGCCGTCCTCGCTTACGGCTGCGGCGGCGTCGGCGAGCGCGCGGTCGTTGCGTTGACCTTGAAGCTGGTCGGCGAGCGGATCGACGGCCGCGAGCACTTCGCTGCGGATCATCGCCCGAAGCGAATCGGCCGAGGCGAGCTGCTGCTCGGTGAGCTTGCCCGTGATGCTCGCGAGCAGGGCTTGCGTATCCACCGGCTCGGCGGACTGCGGCAGGCGGGCGACGATCTGATCGACCAGGTCGGCCATCGCGGTGTTCGTGTAGGTCGCGCCTTCGAGCTGAGCGATCTGGGTGGAGAGCGCTTCGAGCTGGCGCTGCGTCTGGGTCTGAGCCTCGGCCCGCTCCTGCACCGACGCGAGGATCTGCGCGAGCACCGGGTCGGACGCGGCGGGACGATTGGCGGCCAGGGCTTCGAGCTGCTCCTTGATCAGGCCGGCGTCGTCGCGGTCCTTGAGTTCGGTGAGGATCGCGGTGAGTTGGCCCTGCATCGCCTGGGTATCGACGCGGCTGGCGAGGGATTCGCCGATGCTCTGGAGTTCTGCGCGGAGCGACTCGGCGTCGGCGCTGCGGGTGCGGGGCAGCGATGCGAGCTCGGTGCGCACCTCGGCGAGCTGCGACTGGATCGAGCCCAGGGCATCGGCGTCGGGGGCGGCTTGCGTGTCGAGCTTCTCGGAGATTGCGGCGAGTTGCGTGGCGATCTGCGAGGAGTCGCCGGCGTCGGGGCGCTGTTCCAGCTTGGTGGCGACGTCGGCGAGCTGCGTGCGGAGCCGCGTGAGCGAGGCGGCGAAGTCGTCGTCGGTCGAGCCGAGCATCGCGCTCAGCGTGGTCATGCGTTCGGCGTCGCGGCGTTCGAGGGCTTCGAGATCCCCGAGCGTCGGCAGCGCCGCGAGCCGGTCCGTGAGCGCTGCGAGCTGGTCGCGGGTCGGCGCGTCTTCGAGGCGAGCCAGCGCGGCGTCGAGCCTGCCGGTGGGGTCGGGCGGGAGCTGACCTCGGAGGGTTTCCAACGCGGCGGCGAGTTGCTCGCGGTGCTTGGCGAGCTGCGCGGCGGACCGGTTGCCCGTGTCGCTGAGCGTTTCGAGCCGGGCGAGCACCTGACCCATGGGCGTGGCCAGTTGGCCGGGCATCTTCTCGACCAGGTCGCGCAGCTCGGCGACCTGCGAGCCGACGGTTTCGGCGGACGCGAGGCGTTCGGCGGCGGCGGTCAGGTCGGCGGCGACCTGCGGGTCCAGCGGCTGCACGGCCCGGGCGACGCGGCTGGCGGTGGCTTCGGCGAGTTGCTCGGCCGAGGGCTGGGCGTCCAACGCCGCGAGCACGCGGTCGGCCATCGAGGCGGTCTGCCCGCCTTGCTGACGCATCGCGTTGAGCACGCCGTCGAGCTTCGCGACCAGCACCTCGGCCTGGGCGTCGTCTTCCACGGCGGCGAGCACCGTGTCGAGTTGCCGGCCTAACTCGCGCTTGAAGCGCTCCTGATCCGGCCCCAGCGACGCGAGCGTCTCGCTCATCTGCTCGGCGGTGATGCGGCCGTCGGCGAGCATCGTGCGGACTTCGTCCTCGAACGCCGCGCGTTGCGGGTCGTCGGCCACGGCGGCGAGTTGCTGCGACAGGTTGTGCGTGCCGGCGGACGTTTTGAAATACGTCGCGGTGTTCAGGCCCAGCAGCACCGCCGCCGCGATCGCCCCGCCGCCGATGAGCATCTTCTGCATCTTGGGCGTCAGCACCGCCTCGCGCCCGGGCGCGTCGCCCAGCAACGCCGCCCGCTCGGCCATCAGCGCGTTCATCCGGGCCATCACCATCACCGTCGAGCCGACCTGCAGGTAGTCGCCGTCCTTGAGTTCGACGCGGTGGTCGATCTTCTTGTGGTTGCGGAACGTGCCGTGCGTCGAGCCCAGGTCTTCGAGGTACCACTTGCCGCCGTCGGCCCAAAGGCGGGCGTGCTTGCGGGAGCATTTGCGATCGTTGAGCCCGACCGGGTCGCCGTCACGGCCCAGGACCACGTCCTTGCCTTCCTGCAGTTCGTAGATGCGTCCTTTGTCGGGGCCGCCGGCGATAATGAGGATCAGCAAGGGGAACTCCTTCGAGAAACAGGCCCGGACACCGACGCCCAGCGGACCTTCAACCAGCCACATCCGCACGCCTCGGACATCCTTGAACGACGCGGGACGCTCCGTGGGTTCGAGCGGAAAGGGCTTCCGACCGGACCCGGGTCCGCGCCACTGCCTGCGAACCGCGTTCCTGCGTCCGAATAAGGTACGGCGGTTTTCGGACCCAGGCAAGGACGATGCAACACTTGACTTCCGAAGTTCGGCAGGCGTTCGCGCTCCGCGCGCACCGCTCGCGCGACGGATCGTTCCCCCCTTTTTTTTACTTCCGGGGGGAGTCGGCTTGTTGCCCGCAAGCCGCCGCGGATATTCAGACGTC
>CAZIXN010000055.1:0-15071 GCA_964543215.1 uncultured Phycisphaera sp. | reverse complement strand
CGCTTCGTCGAGCGCCGCCCGCAGCTCGCGCCACGACGGGTCCAGCGCCGGATCGTCGTCCGACGCGGCGCTCGGCGCGAGCGCCGCGCCGGCTTCGTGCCGAGCCCGTCGGCCGGCGGCGCGGGCGTGGTCCGCCGCGGTGGTCGTCGCCGCGCGGTGCAGCCAGGAGGCCAACGCCGCTTCATCAGGCACATCGAGCGTCGCCGCGTGCCGCGCGAGCTTCACGAACGTCTCCTGCGACGCATCCTCCGCCGCGCTGCCGTCACCACCGAGCCGACGCCGACACGTCCCGAACACCAACCCGCCGTAACGCTCCACCAGCCACGCGAACGCTTCCGCGTCCCGCGATCGGCCGTACCGCCGCAGCGCCGACACGGCCGGGTCCAACTTGCTCGCCATCGCCGACCGTTCCATGGGGGACTCCGCGGGTTCGCGCCGATCAACGCCGGCGAAATGCGCTTACCCAAGGCAACGCCGACCCGCCGCCGCCCTGAACCCCGCCTACCCGAAAAACCGGCCCAGCCACACCAACGCCAGCACCACCGGCCCGGCCAGCAGAAGCGAATCGATCACGTCCATCACCCCGCCGAACCCCGGGATCGTCCGCGCAAAATCCTTCACCCCCGCATCCCGCTTCAGCGCCGACGCAAACAGATCGCCCAGCTGCCCGACGTACCCCAGCAGCGCCCCGCTCAGCAGTACAAACCACCAGGGCACCGCGTGAAGCCCACCGTCAACGACACTGGGTTGCGACCACCAAACCGCCGCCCACGCCACCGCCGCCGACAACACCATCCCCCCCGCCAGCCCTTCCCACGTCTTGCCCGGACTCAGCCACACGATCAGCTTGTGCCGACCCAGAAACCGGCCCGTGAAGTACGCCCCGATATCGCAGCTCTTGATCACCAGCACCGCCGCCGCCAACCCCCAAGGCTGCAGCACCACCCGCACCCACACCCACGAGCTGACCAGCAGCCCCATGAATACGAACCCGGCCGACAGCGCACAAAGCAGGTGGATCGCCCCCTTGGCCGATCGCTCCCGTCGCAGCAGGTGCAGCACCAGCCAGCCCAGCAGCACCGCCGCCAACCCCGGCAGCAACATCTGCAAGGTCAGGTCATTCCCCGCCCAGACGCCAACGCCGGGAATCACCTCGACCCACTGCACCACCCGCTTCCACAGACCCACCACCAGCCCCGCGACCGCGCCGACAAAAATCACTCGGCCCCGCGGCCCCACGCCGATGCCCACCGCGTGCATCAGCACCCCGATCTCCCGTGACGCCAACCACGCCATCGGCACCAGCAGCCCCAACAGCATCACCAACCCCGGCAACCCGTAGCCCGCCGCCCACGCGTCCGCCCACATCACCGCCAAAAGCCCCAACACCATCACAATCGCCGAGGGCACCCGCTGACGCAGCATCGCCACAACCTACCAGCACCCTCCCCACCCACGCGCCGCACCGAAGCCCACGGTCTCTGACCGTGGGCCGGACCCTCAATCCCCTCTCGCCACATACGCCCCCAACACCGCGTCCAGCGTCGCCGCATCCGCGACCGCCTCACCCCGACGCACCGCCGCCTCCAGGTCCAGCACCGCCCGCCACATCGGCCGACCCTCGACCTGCTCACGCACCGCCACCGCGCCCCGCGCCTCCCACCAACCACGCACCGCCGACCAGAACGCCGACCGCACTTCCCACCACGACTCCGCCGTCGCCAGCGCCGCCGCCGCCAGCCCCGGCTCCACCGCCGTGTACGCCTCGGTCCGCGTCACCGAGCCGCCCGTCGGTCGACCCGCCGGACCGAGCAACTGACCCTCCGTGGTACGCGTCCAATCCGACCCAGGCCCCACCCGCGTCACCGTCGACGCCCACCAACGCCCCGGCACCGCCTCATCCAACCCCGGGCTCCGCGTTGTTGTCTCACGCACCGAACCCGCCGCCGGAACAAACCGCGACACCACCGCCTCCTCTCGAAGCCCACCGATTCCGTCCGTGGGAACGCCCAACGCTTCATGCACCCACGTGCCTTCCGCCACGCTGCTGGGCCGACCGTCTGCCTCGCTCTCCACCACCGTCCAGCGCACGCCGCCCGACCCGTTGTCCGTCGGCGTCCACACCGCCGACCAGTGCCGCGCCACCGCCGCCGGCTGACCCACCAGAAGCAGATGCTCCAACACGATCTGACCCGGTAGCGTGCCCGTCTCGGCCAGCACCGCCTCGCGCGCCCGCACCGACTGCCCCTGCCCCGCTGGCCCGCTCGCCACGGTGATCGACACGTCGAACACGCCCGACATCGCCCGCACCGCCGCCGCGTCGCGCTGCCAAACCTCCGACGCCGACGCGCTCTGTGGGTCGCCCGACGAGCCGTTCGCCGTCGGCACCCCGCCGCCCGAACCCGGAGCCGTCGCCACACAACCCGACCCCGCCCCGAGCCCACCCAGAACCATCGCCGCCCCCAGCACCCGCCACCGCCAACCGCCGCGTCGCGTCTTCATCGCCGCAGCCTACCGCTGCCCACCGCCGGCGCAAAAAAAAAGCCGGCGGCCCCTCCAAGGCCGCCGGCAACCCCCGAAACCCCGGTGTTCCCCCGGGCTCTCCTCCCGTATCTCCCCTCCCGCCGGCGTACCCAAGCCGCAAGGCCCGGGATACGTCGCGGAGACGAACACCAAACCATCATCTCACGCCACCCGGCGACGACGCAGCGACAGGCCCGCGAGGCCCAGCGCCAACGCCGCCATGCCCGGCTCAGGCACCGCGAACCCGGCGAAGCTCGGGGCGTTCGAACTGCCCCAGTTGTTCAGCACGCGGTCCAACTCTTCCTGGTCCACGTTGAGCGTGGCAAACCCGTCGGTGTTGGCGACGAAGGCCGCGGTTCTCGGCCCGCCCCAGTTGTTCAGCACCAGGTCCAGGTCGCCCTGCTCCACGCTGCCGTTGTCGTTGTAGTCGCCGGCCAGCCCCAGATCGTTGATGATCTGCAGAATCGCTGCCGTCCCGGTCACGTTCACAATCGCATCCAGACCTGCGGCCAGACCCGACACGTTGATCGCGTCAAACGCACCCGACACGTTCAGGCCCGTGAGGAACGTGAACGTCTGGCCCAGCGACGCCGCAAAGCCGAAGTCCACATCCAGGATGCCATCCAGAATCGCCGTGCTCGACACGGTCAGTCGGTCAAACGCCGCCAGGCCCGTGCCGTTGACGTCCAGGTTGTAGACCGAGCCGTTGGTCAG
Source organism: uncultured Phycisphaera sp. (assembly GCA_964543215.1). Classification (GTDB taxonomy): domain Bacteria; phylum Planctomycetota; class Phycisphaerae; order Phycisphaerales; family Phycisphaeraceae; genus CAZIXN01. Next base: position 11,834 of record CAZIXN010000055.1, on the reverse strand, counting down.
TTCCAGCGCCTGCACCGTCGCAACGCCGGCGTTGCTGCCGGAGTTGATGTCCAGCGTGCCTTCGTTGGTCAGCAGCACGCCCACCGACGCGCCCGAATCCAGCCGCATCGTCGAAGCCGACGCATTGATCAAGGAACCGGCTCCCGAGAAGCTCGCGCCGGCCGTGATCCGCGAAGGAGCGTCCAGTTCCAGGTCGCCGGTCAGCGACACGTTGGCCGTGGGATTGAACGTCATCAGCGCCCCGGTCGAGGAAATCTCGCCCAGCCCGGCCGACACGTTGATGGCCCCGGAGAAGCTGGTGGCCACCGTGGCGAAGTACAGGCTGTTGCCGCTCATGTTCAGCGTCGACGAGCCGTCCATATTCAGCGCAAAGCCGTTCACCTGCAGCGTGCCGGCACTGAGCGTCGCCGTGCCGCTGAACGCCTGCGCGCCGGGGCTGCCCGACAGGATCAGCGAACCGGTGAACGCCTGCAGCGTGCCGTTCTCGCCCGAGCCGTCCCAGTCGCTGCTGCTGTTGACCGTGAGCGTCCCGCCATTGGCGCGGATGAAGCCGTTGTTGTTGACGTTGTTGAGCACCTCGCCCACACCGGTGATCAGGTCGCCGGACGCCAGCGTGATGTTCGCGCCCTGAAACCGGCCGCCGTTGAGGATCAGGCCCGAGTCGGTGACGGCCGTGTTCAGCGCGTTGGCCAGGTCGAACACGCCGCCCGTGACCGTCCGCAGGGTGCCGACGTCCAGCACGCTGCCGTTCATGTCCAGCAGGCCGCCGCTTGCCTCAAGGTAGGCGGTACCATTGAAATCGACGTCGCTGTTGATCACGCCGTTGCCGACGAGGGTGTCGGCGGGGTTGGCCCGCAGCACGCCCGGGCCGTTGATCGTGCCGCCGTTGATCTCGTTGTTGGTGGCCGCAAGCGTCAGGCCTTCGCCGGCGGTGAGCAGGTTGATCGTGCCGCCGATTTCCAGCTCGTTGAGCGTCTGCCCGTCGCCGGTGACGTTGAGCGTGCCGTCCAGGTCCAGCCGGCTGCCGGCCAGGAAGTTGCTCACCGTGTTGTTGCCGGCGTAGTTGATGATGCCGTTGCCGAGCACCTGCCATTTGCCCGTGGGGCTGTCGAGGTTGACGGTCAGCCGGGCGGTGTCGGCGATGTTGATCTCGCTCTGGCTGAAGAACGGGAAGACGGTCGAGAAGCCGAACGGATCAAACGTCGCGGCGTTGATCGTCAGCAGGTTGTTCACGTCGGTGTCGCCGGCGGTCAGGATCGTCAACCCGCCGTTGCCCGACAGCGAACCGTCCAGGCCCACCGTGCCGCCGGTCATATTCAGCGTCGTGACTTCGTCGAACTGCGCACCCACGATCCGCAGCGTGCCGGACCCGGTGAACTCGGCGTTGGCCGCGCCGTTCTGCGGCGTGAAGATGGTGTTGGCGTTGTTGATCAGCAGCGTCGCGCCGGCGGCGACGAACACATCGGCATCCGAGTTGAACGTCGCCGGAGCGCCGATGTTCAGCGTGCCGGAGTTGACGTTGATGTCGGCGTCGAGCGTCCCGGCATCGTTGCCGATGAACACCCGGCTTCCGAAAATGGAGCCGCCGCCGTTGGAATTGATCTGCCCATCAGAGGTCCAACTGTTTCCGGCGGTCTGGACGGTGAGCGTTCCGCCGTTCATGTTGATCGTGCCATCGTGCCTATCGTCGGCCAGGTCGATCTGGCCGACGTTGACGTTGAGGGAGCCGCCGCTGTTGACCGTGGTGACGTGGGTCCCGATGCCATCCCAGTCGAAGGTCGTGACCGCGATGCTTGAGTCACCGGTAACGACCCACGCGCCCGCCGCGGTGACCCGTGACCCGGCAGCGAGCTCGGAGATGTCGCCGCCGTCGAAGGTCAGGGTTTCGCCGGAAGCCCCAAGCGTCAGCCGGGCCGAGCTGTTCCGGTTCACGACGGTCGAGCCTTCTCGGAAGATGGCGTCGGAGTCGAATATCGCGGCCGTGGCAAAGTTCGACAGCGTCGAGCCGCTGAGGAACGTCACCGTGCCGGCCCCGTCGTAGACCGGCTCCGACCCGCTCTGGGTGACAAAACGCAGCTCGCCGCCGGTGCCGAAGTTGTAGGCCGCGGTCGAGACGTTGGCCCGGCCGCCGGCGATGCGGAACAGGCTGTTGGCGGTTTCGATGTTGGTGGCGTTGAGGGTAAGCGTCGCGCCCGTGGTGACCCACAACTCGCCGTTGCCGTTATCGAAGTCGAAGTTCTGCACGGTGATGGTGGTGTCGTCGCCGATGGTGACCCGCTCATCAAAGAACAGGCTGCCCGACGCGCCGCTGACCGAGCCGGCCCCCGAGAAGGTCGCGGGCGCGTCGATGACCATCGAAGCCCCGGCGGAGATCACGACGGTGCCGCCCATGATGGCGTTGTCGTTGCCGCTGCGGATGCGTCCCACCCCCGACTGGGCGCGGACCGTGCGGAACTCGACCGTGCCGCCGACCGCGGTGAGATCGAAGTCGAAGATCTGGTCGCCGCCGGTGGCGGCGTTGTTGTCGTCGTCCTGGAAGATGATGTCGCCGTTGATGATGTTGCCGGCCGCGCCGCCGTCGAGGTTGACGCCGCGGTAATTGAAGATCGCGCCGTTGCGGATGGTCAGGTCCGCCCCGCCGGTGCCGTCGAGGTCGAAGTCGTCGTCGTTGACGGTGACGACCGCGTCGTTGTCGATGATGAGCTGGCCGTTGGCGCCCATGTTCAGCGTGTGACCGTTATTGAGGGTGCTATTGGCGTTGAAGCGCACGGTGCCGCCAGAGGTCACGTCGATGGTGCCGCCGTTGCCGGTGAAGGCGGCGTCGAACACCAGTTCGCCGTCCGCGTCGACCACGTCGATGGTGCCGCCGGTTTGCGTCATCGTGCCGCCACGAACGAACGCGGGTCCGGCGGGCGTGGCGGAGAAGGGGAACGAGGCCGCGATCGCGCCGTTGTCGACGTTCATCAAGCCGCCGCTCATGGTCCAGGCGGGCATGTCCAGGACCGAGTCCTGGAAGAGGTTGATGGTGCCGTCGAAGCTGTCGCTGAGTTGGACGTTGTTGTCGAGGGTCTGGTTCCGGCCGACGGTGACGACGCCGTTGCCAAAGGCGCCGTCCAGGTCCACGCGGGCGTCGATGGAGTCAAAGGCGCTGATCGTGAGGGTGCGTGCGGCGGGGGTGCCGCCGATCAACACCAGGCCGGTGGAGTAATTGCCGACGCTGAGGGTGCCGTCGTTGCGGAGCATCGTGAACGTCGCGGCGGCGGCGTCGTTGTTCTGGATCAGGCCGTTGCCGAAGATCGTGCCGCCGGCGTTGATGACGATGACGGATTCACCCACCGTGGCCTGGGAGAGCAAGCGGTTGCCGCCGAGGTTGATCCGGGCGCCGCTGTTGATGGTGACGTCTTCGGCCTGGAGGCCCGAAAAAACGCTCAGGCCCGCGAGGTTGTTGCCGCCGAGGTTGAGGTTGGTGCTGGCTCCGCTGAGGCTGACGTCGCCGTTGACGTCGAGGCTGAAGGTCTGGGTGAACAGGTCGATGCCATTGGACATCAGCAGGCCGTTGAGAACGTTGTTCGAGCCCATGTCCACCGCGTTGGCGGTGTTGAAGATCGCGCGGTCGTCGGCGTCGGGTTCGTCGGCGGGGGACCAGTTGGCGGCGCCGACGCCGTCGGTCCAGACCGTGTTGCCGCCGATCCAGGTGCGGTCCAGCGCGTGGCCGGGCTGGGTCGGAACCGTCGCGGCGACGGCGACGGCCGCGGGCAGCGCGAGCCTGCCGGTCTGCCGGAGCATGGCGTGAAGCAAAGCACGGGTAGAGGGATGGTTGACGGGGCGGTTGGCGGCGGGGCTCATCTCAAACTCCTTGTGAAAACAAATGTTGCGATTCGACGGCCAGGGAAGACCTTTTCGACGCAGACGCGCTAAGTCGACACACTGCAGTACCGCGGTCGGTCGGGTCCTCCCAAATTCGTGGCGTCGCTCACTCCTGAAGACAACTCAAAACACGCACGGTCCTCGGCACCTCCGCCGAGCATTCCCGTCTTTCACTGGACGACTTTCCCCAAACCCGAGACAAAAGTCAAGTATTTTTCGTGCGTGGTTTTCCCGCCCCGCGAAGAATCGAGTTTCTGCACAGAACAGGGTGCATGCTAGCAGCGGCCAGCGGTCACGACTCCCGGATCGAAACGTAAATCGTTGCCAAACCGAAGTTAACGGGCTTGGCTCGATGCCCCTTCAGCCCGGCGTCCTGCATGATCGCCATCACCCCTTGCCGGTCCAGAAACGTGGCGACGCTTCGGGGTAAATACTGATACGCACCGCTGCGGTCCCGGGCGATCCAGGTCGCGGTGCGGGGCATGATCCGTTCCGTATACAGCTTGCTGCCCCAGCGGATCAACGGATTTTCCGGCTCGCTGAACTCCAAAATTACCAGCCGGCCACCGGGCCGAAGGACGCGGGCGAACTCCCGCACCGCCGCCGCCGGGTCCGCGACGTTGCGTAGGCCAAACGCGATGGAGACGACGTCGAAGGTCCGATCGGCGAAGGGCAGTGCCAGCGCGTCGCCGTTGATCCACGCGACGCTGGTTTTTCCGTTCGCCGCCGCGCGATTCTTGACCTGCGCCGGCGGCAGCATGGCGTAGGTGAAATCCAGCCCGACGACCTGATGCGTGGCGGGCGGCCAGCCCCCCGCCGAGTCGTCGTTACTGAACAAACCTTCTTCCATCGCGAGCGCGAGGTCGCCGGTGCCGCAAGCGACATCCAGCACGCGATCGGTCTGCTTGAGTTCCGCCAGCTTCACCGCCGTGCGTCGCCAGCGTTGGTCTTGGCCGAAGCTGTGCAGGCGGTTGTTGAGGTCGTAGGACTTCGCGATGGCCGTGAACATGTCGCGGACCTTGGCCGCCTTGTCCGCGCGGGCGTGCGGGTTGTCGCGCAGTTCGTCGGGCGTCCAGGCGGGCGGTGGCGTCACGGGACAGAGCGTAGGCGGTGCGAATCGACAAACCGCGACCGATCGAGCACCCCGCTCCCTGACGGCCGCGGCTCGTTCGGCAAAGTTCAGAGGCCGTGGGCTTCGCAGGATTCGTGGGCGGTGGCCAGCATGTGCTGGGCATACGCCCGCAGGATGGCCGCGGCTTCCTTGGCTTCGGGGTTGTGCCTGGGCGGGGGCAGCTTCCGCAGGCGGGCCAGCACGTTGCGCTCGAACTCGTCCTGCTTGTAGTCGTACACGCCGATGGACTCGGCCTCGGGGTACTGCTCCTGAATCAGCAGTTGCAGATCCTCGATGCGCTGCTCGGGCAGCGGGTGGGTCGAGAGCATGTTGGTCAGCAGGTTGCCGCTTCGGCCCTCGGACGCGTCCTTGAGGATCTGCATGACCTCGACCTGGCCGTAGGGGTTGTAGCCCAAACGGGTCATGTAGCGGACGCCCAGCGCATCGGCCTCGGACTCGTTGCCGCGGGAGAACTTCGGCAGATACACCGCCGTGCCGCCGACCATCACGCCCAGGCCCGCGCCGCGCAGCCAATCGTTGTCGCCCACCCCGCCGGCCACGCTCAGGCCGATGCCCAGCACGCCGATGGCCTGGCCCTGGCTGATGCGTCGGCCGACGTGCATGCTCGTGACGTGGCCGATCTCGTGGCCGAGCACACCGGCGAGCTGTGCCTCGTTGGTCATCCGTTCCATCAGGCCGCGCGACATGAACACCTTGCCGCCGGGCAGCGCGAAGGCATTGATCTGCGCGGAATCCAGCACGTGGAACTCCCAGGGAAGTTCCGGCCGTTCCGACACCGCCGCCAATTCGTTGCCGAGGTTCTGGACATAGCTGAGCAGCTGCGGATCGGGGATGTTGCCGCCGTTGGTGCTGAGGAACTCGACCTGTGCGGCGGTGCCGATCTCGATTTCCTTTTCCTCGCTCATGGTGTTGAACACCTTCTTACCGGTTGCGGGGTTGGTGACGCAGCCGGTGAGCGGCCCGAGCGTGGGCAGCGCGATCAGCACCGCCAGGCAAGGACGCAGGCACGGGCAAAGCCAGCGGAAGCGGGAAGCGGCCGGGGAGTTGGGATGCATCATCGGATTCATGGGCGGACCTCGCGGGCAAGCCGGATAACCGGCCCCACCAGCATAAGACGCAAGGCTTTCTCGCCGAGTTCTCTGGCGGGTGTTTTCGCGGAACCGCAGGTTTACGGGTCCGCAAACCCATCGCCGCACTTATCCGGCCCAAAGGGGTCCAGAAATACCGGCCTGCATCGACGCCCAACGCCCTTGCCCGGGGCAACGTCTCGATAAGCCACAGCGCGTCAACCGACCGACCCTTGGCTCATGTCATCCGTCGATGAGTCGGCGGTACGGGTCGCCAATGTGGGCCGCCCGAATCCCCGCTTCCAAAGTTTTCGTTTCAGGAGTCCCCCGCCCTATGGCCACCCGACAGAACGCCATCACCGAACGTTTCTACACCGCGCTGATCTCCGGCGACCGCGCCGCCGCCCGCGAGATCATGGGCGACATCTTCGCCCAGGACCCCAGCCCCGAGAAGGTCGTCGAGCACCTGATCTGGCCGGTTTTGGACACGATCCAGAAGGATTACCGCAAGGATCAGCTCACCAACCTGGCGTATCACTACGCCACGCGGATGCTGCGGAGCATCACCGATCAGCTGCAGATCCGCTACGAACAGAAGGCCCGCAACGGCGAGAAGGTCATGCTGGTCTGCGGGGCCGAGGAAAGCGAAGAACTCGCCGGCCAACTCGCCGCCGATCTGCTCGAAGCCGCGGGTTACACCGTGTTCTTCACCGGCGGGGGCATCGCCAACGACGAGATCGTCGCGCAGCTCAACGACCTGCAGCCGCAGCGTCTGGTGATCTTCGGGGCCATCCCCGCCACCGTGCCGCAAACGCGCCAGCTCATCGACCGGATGCACGACATCGGGGCGTGCGAGCAGACGCAGGTGATCGTCGGCGGCGGCGTGTTCAACCGCGCCGAAGGCCTGGCCGAGGAAATCGGTGCCGACCTCTGGGCCCTGGACCCGCTGGAACTGGTCGAAGTGATGGACGACGAGCCGCAGCGCCGCATGACGCCCGACCAGCGCACCGTCGGCCGGCGACGCAAGCCCGCCCCCACCAAGTCCCGCAAGGCCGCGTAAGGCCCGACCCAACCCGCAGACCACGAAGCCCACGGATCCAATCCGTGGGTTTTTTTTGACAGGATGAGCAGCCTGGTCGGGATCAGGAACAGCGGCAGGAAGCCTTTGCTCTGGGTTTGTGAATCCTGTCCGTCGTGTTGATCCTCTAACACATGCCCGTCAAAAATCAGCTCGCGCCGTCAAGGCGTCGGTATGGCGGTTGGCGAGGTCGTGGGGTATGTCGCCGGCGGGAAATGGGCGTTTCGGATTTCGTCGCGCCAGAGCGCCTCGACCGCGGCCCGCGTCGCGGCCGACGCGTTGATCGTCGTCGGCCAGGCGCGGCGCGCGATCAGCGGGCCGTGCAGGTCCGTCGCCGAAGCCCCGGACCACCGGCTGCGGCCCGCGAGGTACTCCAGCCGCAGGGCATCGTCGGCGTTGCGCGGGGCGTCGGCCAACCAGTTGCGCAGGTGCTCCGCGTCGCCCAGGAACCGCCGGAGCAGATCAGGGGGCTGCTCGACCTGGACGTCGCTCCACGCCGCGCGAGCTGGTGCGGGCAGGGCGTGCGCGTCGCCGGGTTCCCAGCGCCTCGACCAGGCGTCGGCGTCGAAGGTCGGCGCATCGGGCCGGGCGGCCATCACCGCGTCGTTGCCCTGCCCCAGTTCGCCGGCGTGCCAGAGGGTGCCTTGGGGGAAGGCGTCGAAGAACGTCGCCAACATGCTCTGGGCTGCGTCATGGCTCGCCTCGTAAAACGGCAGCCAGTGCGTCACCACGCCCCCGGGCGCGAGGTGCTTGCGCACCAGCGCGTAGTATTCGGTGGTGTAAAGCGCCGCCGCGCCGCGCACCCACGGGTGGATCGGGTCGGAGGTGATGATGTCAAAGGTTTCGTTGGTGGTCGCGAGGAAATGCCGTGCGTCGTCGGCGATGACCAGGGTCCGCGGATCGTCCAGCACCCGCCGATTCTCCGCCGCGAAATGCGCCCGCGCCAGATCCACGACGGCCGGCTCAATCTCGCAGATCACGATGCGGCGGATGCTCGGGTAATCGACGAAGCAGCCCGCCGTCGTCCCCGTGCCAAGGCCAACGATCAGCACCGACTCGGGCTGCCCGCCGTGCGCGAGCACCGCCAGGTGGCCGAGCATCCGCTGCAGGCGCATATCGATGGTCAGGCTCGACGCCACGACCTTGCCGCTGACCCACATCTCGCGCGTGCCTTCCGGGCTGGCGGTCACCGCCGCGGTGGCGTGCAACCCTTCGACCAGTTCAACCGGCACGCTCCCGAAGAGCCTGGGCTGACCGGCGATCAGCACGCTGGTGGGGACCGCCGGCAGCAGCGCCGCGGCCACCAACGCCACCCACACCGCCGCTTCGGCACCCGACTGCCCCAGCACCCGTCGCCGGCCGTGCAGGACGCCGGCCAGCCGCGCGCCCAGCCGCTCCAGCCACGCATGGGTGTCCCGTCGCCACGAACGCAGACCCCAACCCGGTCGGTCGCCCAACGCCGGCTCCGCCTCGACCCGCACCGCGCGCACCACCCACCACGTATTGAGCCCGATCAGCACGACCAGCGCCCGGCCGGTCCCCGCCGAACCCCACGCCGGCAGCGTTGCCAGCCCCACCACCAGCGCCCCGGCGATAGCGCCAATCGTGTTCCAGGCGTACACCCGCCCGGTCCACGTCCCGCGCTCAAGGTCGGCCCCGCCCGCCCGACGACCCCAACCCGTGGCAATCGCCAGCGGCACGCTCGCGCCCCAGCACAGCGTCGCGGGCAACAACGCCCAGCCCACCCGCTCGACATCCATCACGAACCGCCACAGGTCGCCGGTACCGAAAAACCCCCACCACCCCAAGCGGCCGCGGAGCAACCCGCCCACCAGCCCCTCGTGCGACCGCCAAACCGGCACCTGGTGACCAATCGCCCAGAACGCCCACACCACCGCCCCCAGCGACAGCCCCTGCGCCACTGCCAGCATCACCCCGGGCCGATGCGTCCGCCGCGCCACCGCACCGCCGATCGCCCCGCCCACCGCCAGGCCCAATAAAAACACCGCCAGAATGATCGAAAACGTGTACACCGTCACCGAAAGCACCGCCGACAACAGACGCGTCCACACCACCTGACACCCCATCGCCACCGCCCCGGACCCCGCGATGCCCAGCAGCACCCCCCGCGTGTACCGACCCGGGCCGCTCCCCCCCTGCGGGGGCGCCGCCGTCTGGCCGGCCGTCGCCGGGAGGTCCCGCGCGGCGGCCGGTTCCCGCGCCACCGCCACGCTCAGACCCCACGCCCAGCCCGCCACCGCCAGATTCAGACCCGCCGCCACCAGCGACACCTGCGTCAGCGTCAGGTGCGGCATGAGCACGAAACCCCCCAGCAAAACCCCCGCCATCGCCCCCAGCGTGTTGAGCGCGTAATACCGGCTCAGCCAGTCCACGCCCTCGGCCGTGTCGCTCACCCAACGCGCCACCGCCGGCAACGTCGCCCCCATCAGCATCGCCGGCGGTACTAATGCCAACGCGCACACCACCCCCCGCATCACCACGCCCCCGCCCCCGCCCAACGCCTCCGCGTACAACCAGCCCAACCCCGGAATTCCCCAACGCAGCGCCATCCCCAGCAACGCGATCCCCGCTTCCAACGCCGCGTACACCCGAAGCGGGTGCCGGTGCGCCCCGATCCAACGCGGCGCGACATACGACCCCAAGCCCAACCCGGCCATGAAACTCGCCAGCGTCAGCGCCAACGACACCGACGACGCACCCACCACAAACCGCAGCAACTGATACCACACCAGCTCGTAGATCAGTGCCGCCGCGCCGCTACCCAGAAAAAGCACCGCCACCGCGATCCGTCCGCGTTTGGACATGTCGGCACCACTTGGCATCGTCAAACACGCTAACGGCCTCTCTCCGGTCGCACAACGACACCGAACCCCCAGCCGACCTCGACACGTTTTTGAATCTTCTTCTTTGCGATCGTTTCGGGCGCACCCTATCCTGCCGCGACGCATGACAGGGCCGTCCGTGCAACTTGTGCTCTACGCCGCGACGGTCCTGGGGGCCGCCGCGATGGTGCTGTTGCTGCCGGCACCCCGCAAGCAAGGCGGGACAAACTGGAAGCCGCTGGGGGCCCTGCTCGGGGCCGCCACGCTCGGCGGGGTGTGGCTGATCCTCTCGCCGCTGTGGGACGCCCGGCCGGCAGCGCTGGGCGACGCCGCGTCCGCCACCGGGCTCGACGCCGGAGCCTTGCCCTTCTATTACGTCTTCTCGCTCATCGGCATCGTCGCCGCCATCCGCGTCATCACCCACCACCGGCCGGTCTACGCGGCGCTGTGGTTCGTGCTGGTGATCCTCAGCTCCGCCGGGCTGTTTCTGGTGCTCTCGGCCGAGTTCATGGCCCTGGCGCTGGTCATCATCTACGGCGGCGCGATCCTGGTCACCTACATGTTCGTCATCATGCTCGCGTCCCAGCCGCAGGCCAGCGACGCCCCGGAAGACACGCCCGATTACGAGCGCTACGCCAAGGAACCGCTCTGGGCCAGCGTCGCGGGCTTCCTGCTGCTGGCCGTGCTGCTGACGTTTATTTTCGATCCCCACAACGTTCGGCGCAACCCCGAGGCGATGGCCCTGTCCAACGCCGTCGTCGCCGCCGAAATGCTCACCGACCGCGCCCGAATCGCCTCGGTCGACTCCGGCGGCGACCCGATCCTCATCGACACCCCCGTCGGTAACGTCGAACGCGTCGGCCTGGACCTGTTCATGGCCAACCCGCTGGCCATCGAGCTGGCCGGCGTGATCCTGCTGCTGTCGCTCATCGGCGCGGTGGTGATCGCCAAGACCGACGTCCCCGACGCCCCCGACGCCCCGCAGGATTCCCCGGCCGACCGGCCCGACCCCGCCACGCTCCGCTCCGAACTCGAAACCCAGTTCAAGCCGATGCGCTGACCCCGCCGCATGACCCTGCCCGACCTCACCAACCCGACCCTGGCCCATTTCCTGTTCACCGGGGCGGTGCTGTTCGTGCTCGGGCTCATCGGGTTCATCAGCCGGCGGAACCTGATCGTGATGTTCCTCTGCACCGAGCTGATGTTCCAGGGCGTGTGCGTCACGCTCGTGGCCTTCAGCCGATTCCACCTCAACTACTCCGGGCAGACCTTCGTGATCTTCGTGCTCACCATCGCCGCCGCCGAAGCGGCCCTGGCGCTGGGCCTGGTCGTGATGCTCTTCCGCCGGAAACACACGCTCGACGCGCTGGCGTGGAGCAGCCTGAAGGGCTGAGGGTCCGGGGATCTGGGTTCAGGGATCGGTCTGCAGACCCACCCCGGCTCGCCCGTTCCGAAACGAAACCTGATCCCTGATCCCTGATCCCTGATCCCCGATCCCCGATCCCCGAACCCCGAACCCATGACTTCCCTCGGCCACCTCATCCCGCTGTTCCCCCTGCTCGGCGCGATCGCGTGCTGTTTCGTGGGCTATTGGAAGTGCGGGGCCTTCAACAAGCTCGCCGGGCCGTTGTGCGTGATCTCGGTCGCGGCATCGTTTGTGGTCACCGCGCTGCTGACGGTCAGCGGGGCCGAAGGCGGCACGACGGCTTGGACATGGATGCAGGTCGGCGGGCTGGACATCTCCGTCCGGTGGTACTTCGACGCGCTCACGCTCATCATGCTCTGCGTGGTCACCGGCGTGGGCTCGCTGATCGCGTGGTACGCGCTGGGCTACATGAAAGACGACG
>CAZIXN010000054.1:0-15340 GCA_964543215.1 uncultured Phycisphaera sp. | reverse complement strand
GGGGGCGGCGGGGGTGGCGTTGGAGGGTGGGGTTGCGTCGGCTCCTTGTGGGGCCGGTGATGCGTCGGTGGGATCGGTGGGATCGGGGGTGAGGGCGTCGGCGGTCTCGGCGGTGTCCGCGGTTTTGGGTGAGACGGTCGTGCTGGGGTTGACGGCCGGGGGTCGCGTGGCGATGGCGAGGAAGACCAGGCCGCCGAGGACCACGGCGAGCAGAGGGATGAGGATGCGCATGGGCGTTGGGCGTTCGGCGAAGGGGGGTGGGCGGCGTCGTGGCCGAACGTGGGAGTATAGAAAAACGAGAACCCACGGTCGTTGACCGTGGGCTTCGATGGGTCTGTTTGATACTTCCGGGGGTCAGCCGGTGATGAGCCGGGCGATGTCGTGGTAGGTGACGATCAGGAAGACGCCGGCGATGAGGACCAGGCCGACGATCATGGTGGCGGATTGGATGGCGGGGCCGGCGGGCTTGCCGCGGAGTTTTTCGATGAGCAGGAAGACCATGAGCCCGCCGTCGACGATGGGTAATGGGAGGAAGTTGATGACGGCCAGGTTGACGGAAATCAGGCCCAGGAAGAAGAGGTAGTAGGGCCAGCCGCGAGAGGAGACGGTGACGCCGGCGTCGACGATGCCGACGGGGCCGCGGAGGTTTTTGGGTTTGACGCTGCCTTGGAAGAGGCGGAGCAGGGTGATGTAGGTCTGCTGGACGAACTCGCCGGTTTTCGCCAGGCCGAGGGCGGCGGCCTGGGGGATGGATTCGCCGGCGACGCGGATTTCGTAGGGCGCGAAGAAGGGCGTGAGGTCGGGCACGCCCCAGCCGATGGTCTGGAGTTGGGCTCGCTCATCGGCGTCGAGGGCGAGGGTGGCGGATTCGGTGGTGCCTTCGCCGACGTTGACGAAGGTGTCGAAGGTGAGTTCGAGGGGGGTGTCGGCGTCGTGCTGGGCGGTGAGGATCTGGAGTTGGGCGAGCAGGTCGTTGAAGCCGGCGATGGGTTGGCCGTTGAGGGCGAGCAGGCGTGATCCGGGGTGCAGGTTGAGGGCGGCGGCGGGGGTGTCGGGCAGGGTGTCGCGGACGACGTTGGAGGCGGTGCCGGGGTCGATGCCGACGCCGAGCTTGCCGTTTAGCGGGGTGGCCTGACCGAGCGCGATTTTTTCGCCGTCGCGGAGGATGTCGATCTGGAGCGGCGTGTTGCCGGTGCGTTCGAGTTCGTCGATGACGTCGCGGACGGAGGCGGGGTAGCGCAGCGATCCGACACGGGCGAGGATGTCGCCGCGTTGGAGGCCGACCGCTTCGGCGGGCGAGCCGGGCGAGACTTCGCGGACGACGGCGGCGGGGGAGAAGCCCAGCAGGTGCATCGCGCCTTCGGCGGTCCAAGGCAGTTCGGCCTGCGGCGCGACGGCGACCTGGACGGATGGCCCTTGAGGCGAGGTGAATTCGAGATTCACCTCGCGTCCGGCGGAGTCGGCGAGGGCGTCGGCGAGCTCGGCGGGCAGCTCGACGGGGGTGCCGTTGACGGCGGCGAGGGTCATGCCCGGTTGCAGGCCGGCGTTGCTCCAGCGGGTGGTCTGCCAGAACTCGTCGGAGATGGCTTCGCTGAGGGTGAGCGTGTTGGCGGGGACGACGCCGAGGGTGAGCATGTCTTCGGCGCGGGGGTCTTGGACGGGGGTGATGCGGTAGGTGAGGGTTTCGTCGAGGCCGCGTCGTTGGATTTCGAGTTCGACGGGCACGCCGGCTTCGCCGAGCGCGGCGGCGATGCGGACGGCGACGAGGTCTTCGATTTCCTTGCCGTTGACTTTGAGGACGCGGTCGCCGGGTCGGAGGCCCAGGTAGGCCGGGTCGCCGTCGTGGCCGACGGCATAGGTGGTGGCGGCGGGGGTGCCGGGCATGGCTTCGCCGACGACGGGCGCGGGGAAGTTGACGCCGGCGAAGTCGGAGAAGGCGATGATCAGAAAGAGCATGCCGACGATGAGGTTGACGATGACGCCGGCGGAGATGACCGAGGCGCGGGCCCAGATGGGTTTGCGGTTGAAGGCGCGGGGGTCGTCGGACTGGGCGCTGGGGTCCATGTCTTCCTGGCCGAGCATCTTGACGTAGCCGCCCAGGGGGACCCAGTTGAGTCGGTATTCCGTTTCGCCCAGGCCGAGGCTGTCGGCGGCTTCGTAGAAGCGTTTTTCGTCGATCTGGGCGGGGTTGATGCCGGCGTTGCTGAGCCTGGCTTCGGTGCGTCGGCGGTACTCGGGCTCGGTGGAACCGAACTTGAGGCCGATGCCCTTGCGGTAGGCGACGATGGCGTGCCCGAAGCCGACGGCGAATTGCGTGGCGCGGATGCCGACCCACTTGGCGACGAGGAAGTGGCCGAGCTCGTGGACGAAGATGAGGAAGCCGAAGCCCAGGATGAGCATCAGCGTGGCGAGGTAGGGGTTGGTGAAGAGCGTGGCCATGGGTTCGGTTTCGGGCGGCTTGATTCAGGCGGAGGTGGTCTGGCTGGGTGCGGCGGCGAGTCGATCGCCGATGAATCGGCGGGCACGGGCGTCCGCGTCGAGCACGGCATCGAGCGAGTCGGCCGGCGACACCGGCAACGCGTCGAGCGCTTCGGTCACGAGTTCAACAATACGCCCGAAGGGGATGCGCCGGTTCAGGAAAGCGGCGACGGCGGCCTCGTTGGCGGCGTTGAAGATGGCTCCGGCGGTGCCGTTTCCGGAGGTATGGGCCTGCAGGACGCGGTACGCCAGGGGGATGGCGGGGTATTGGTTTTCCTGCGGCGGGGCGAAGTCCAGGCGGCGGAGTTTCGTCCAGTCCAGCACGCGTGAGCAGCCGGCGGGGCGGTCCGGCCAGGCGAGCGCCGCCTGGATGGGCGTGCGCATGTCGGGTGGGGCGAGTTGGGCGAGGACGGAATGGTCGGCGAACTCGACGAGGCCGTGCACGATGGATTGCGGGTGGATGAGCGCGGTGAGCTTTTCCGCGGGGAGGCCGAAGAGGTGATGCGCTTCGATGAGTTCGAGGGCTTTGTTCATCATCGTGGCCGAGTCGATGGTGACTTTGGGGCCCATGTCCCAGGTGGGGTGATTGAGCGCTTGCTCGGCGGAGGCGTGGTAGGCGGTTTTGGGGTCGGTGTCGCGGAACGCGCCGCCGGAGGCGGTGAGGACGACGCGGCGGACGGTGGCGGTGGCGGTGACGGGGCCGGGGCCGGGGCCGGGCAGGGCGGGCGCGTGGAGGCATTGCCAGATCGCGGCGTGCTCGGAGTCGACGGGCAGGAGTTTGGCGCCGCTGCGTTTGGCGGCGGGGACGACGAGGTCGCCGGCGGCGACGAGGGTTTCCTTGTTGGCCAGCGCGATGTCCCGGCCGAGCTCGACGGCGCGGAGCGTGGGGCGCAGGCCCGCGATGCCGACGATGGCGGCGACAACAAGGTCGGCGTCGACATCCTGGACGAGGCGCAGCGCCGCGTCGTCGCCGGTGAAGCACGCGACGCCGCAGGGGTCGCCTTTCCAGGGGCCGCGCTGCAGCGCGACGTGGCCGACGCCGAAGCGCATGGCCTGCTCGCTGAGGAGCTTGGCGTTGCCGCCCGCGGCGAGGCCGACGACGTCGAAGCTGGTGCCGGCGGTTCGGTTGAGGTGGTCGATGACCGCGAGTGTGTTGACGCCGATCGAGCCGGTGCTGCCCAGCACGATCACGCGGCGCGGCCGGTCCGGGTCACGGCCGGCGGTGTGGACGGCCGAGCCGTTCACGCGCGTTCCTCGATCACGGTGTTGGCGTAACCGCGGCTGGGCTTGTCGTCGGGCGCGGCTTGCGCTGCGTCCGCGCTGGGGCTGGGGCCGTCCGAAACCTCGGCGGACTTGCCGCGGCGACGGCGGCGACGCTTCTTCTTCCGGGATGCAGCTTCGGCCTCATGGTGGTCGTCGGGTTCGGTCGTCGCGTCGGCTTTTGACGGCGACTTCCGCGATTCCGGATCGGGCGCGTCGGCTTCGTCGCGTGGCAGTGGCTCGTTGGAGGATGCGGACGTCGCGTCCGCTTCGGAACGTTCGGAACGTTCGGAACGTTCGGAACCTTCGGCGCCTTCGGCCGGGTCGCCGTTACGCTTGCGACGACGTCGGCGGCGTTTCTTCTTACCGGAAGCTTCGCCGGATTCGTCCGAGGGGTGCGACGCCTCCGGCGTTTTTGCCGGGGGCTCACTCGGCTCGTCGGGCTCGCTCGCTTCGTCGCGCTCGTCGCGCACCTCTTTCGCCGGATCGGCGACGGAAGGCGCGGCAGCGGCTTCGGCTGCGTCGGACTCTTCGTGGTCATCGTCGCCCGTGCGGCGCCGCCGGCCGCCGCGTCGGCGTCGGCGCTTCTTCTTGCCGCCTTCGCCGTCCGGCTGCGACTCGTTGGCTTCGATATCTGCCGCGGCTTCGGCGTGCATCGCGGCGGCTTCGGACAGCACCTGCGAGGCGGTCTCGGCGTCCTGCTCGGCTTCGAGCGCTTCGAGTTCGTCCAGCAGGTCCGCCAGGTCGGCCCGGCTGAGTTCGCGGAAGGTCGTTTCGGTCGGCGGGGCGATGGCTTTGCCGTTGTCGCCGGGGGCGACCAGTTCGACGTTGGACGCGTTGAACGCGGCGATGTGCAGGTAGTCGACCCGTCCGCCGCCGCCGACGCGTACGGTCACGGGCTTGCCGTGTCGCGTTTCGAGCGACACGAGTTCGGCGCGTTTGCGGTTGAGGATCTGGAACGCCACGTCCGGACTGATCGTCAGCTCGATCCGCGCCGCGTCCTTGCGGTGCATCGCCAGCGCGAGGCCACGCATGACGGACAGCACCGTCGACTCGGCGCTCTTGACGTAGCCCTGGCCGGCGCAGACGGAACACTCCTGGTACACGGCCTTGGTGATCGACGGCCGCATCCGCTGCCGCGTCATCTCCAGCATCCCGAACTGACTGATCCCGCCGACGCGCGTACGCGCGCGATCGTCCTTCAGCAGGTTTTTCAGGCGGTTTTCGATGGCCTTGCGGTGCTTGGCCTGCATCATGTCGATGAGATCGAGCACCACCAGTCCGCCCAGGTCGCGGAGGCGAAGTTGTCGCGCGATCTCGTCCACGGCTTCTTGATTGGTCTGGTAGGCGTTGGTTTCGGCGTCGCGGGCCTTGCGGCTCTTGCCCGAGTTCACGTCGATGGCCACGAGCGCTTCGGTGGGGTCAATGACCAGCGCACCGCCCGAGGGCAGGGGCACTTCGCGCGAGCCGATGGTTTCGATCTGGCGCTCGACGTCGAAGCGGTGGTACAGCGGCACGGGGTCCTGGTACAGGATCACCTTGGTTTTGCTGCGGGGATTGGCGACGGCGAGGAATTCGTGGGCCCGCTGCGCCGCGTCGGGGTTGTCGACGATGACGCGTTCGATGTTGGGCGTGAAGACGTCGCGCAGCGTGCGGATGACCAGGTCGGACTCGGCGTAGAGCTCGCCGGTCTTGGTCTTGAGACTCTTACGCTTGCGGTCGATTTCCTTCCAGAGGCGGAGCAGGTAGGCCAGGTCGCGCTTGAGATCGGTCTTGGTTTGTCCCAGGCCGGCGGTGCGGACGATGAAGCCGAAGCCGTCCGGCGGGGAGAGGGCTTTGAGGATGTCGCGCATCTCTTTGCGCTCGTCTTCGTCTTCGGTTTTTCGGGAGACGCCGTGGCGTTCCATATCGGGCATCATCACCAGGAACCGGCCGGGGATCGAGCAGTAGCTCGTGACGGTCGGACCTTTGGTGCCGACGCCTTCCTTGATGACCTGCACGAGGACTTTGCTGCCGCGCTTGAAGCAGCGCTCGATGGGTGGACGTTCGCGGCGTTTGGTTTTGCTGCCGATTTTTTCGGTTTCGTCTTCGTCGGCCCCGGGGAAGTATTTGGGGTGGACGTCGGTGACGTGCAGGAAGCCGTTCTGTTCGAGGCCGAAGTCCACGAACGCGGCCTGGATGGCGGGCTCGACGTTGGTGACGACGCCCTGGTAGATGTTGTTGACGTGGGAGACGTTGGCGGCGCGCTCGTGATAGAACTCTTCGAGCTTGCCGTCCTCGACGATCGCGATGCGCGATTCTTCGCCGGGGACGTAATTGATCAACATGTCGCGGGTAGGCATGGGGGGTCAAGTGACCAGTGACCAGTGACTAGTGACCAGTCCAGGCAAGGAACGCCAAACTCCATCGGGGTTCGTTCCGATGCGCAAGACTGTTCTGTTGACGGTGGACTGTACCCTGTTCACTTGGCCTGGCCGACTTCCTTGTCGTTGGGCGTGACGGCCGAGCTCAAGCCGGTTCGATCCGGCGAGCGGCCCGCGTCACGCGGTGTTCGGTTGTCGAGGCGGACCCGAATCCGGGGCGACGCGATACGCACGTCAGCCGATTTCCGGGGGTCTAGTAGCCGATGGAACGCCCATCGAACGCCTCGGGCATGATCCGTCCGAGCTCATCTCTCAGGTAATTTAGCACTTCCCGGTCGGTGTCGAATTGGGCGACCTTGCGGGCCAGCCGGCGGCACTGATCGACGGATACGGCCCGGAGCACCTGCTTGATCTCGGGGATCGCGGGGGGCGTCATCGAAAAACGCCGCAAACCCAGGCCGATCAGCAGCATCGTGAATTCCGGTTGCCCGGCCATCTCGCCGCAGAGCGACACCTCGGTATCGGTTCTATCGGCGGTGCGGATGACGTCCTTGAGCAGCGAGATCACCGCCGGATGGGCCCCGGAGTACAGCGAGGCGATGCGCTCGTTGCCGCGGTCCACGGCCAGGGTGTACTGGATCAGGTCGTTGGTGCCGATGGAAAAGAAGTCCACTTCGTCGGCGAAGGTCCGGCATTGCAGCGCGGCGGAAGGAACTTCGATCATCATGCCGATGGGGATGCGCTGCGCGACGGGGATGCCGGCGTCTTCGAGGTCTTCGCGGACGTCGCCGAGCACCATCTTGGCCTGGCGGAGTTCCATGACCTGCGAGATCAGCGGGAACATGATCTTCACCGGGCCTTCGTTGCTGGCGCGGAGGATCGCCCGCAGCTGCGTCTTGAACATCGGCAGGTTCTGCAGGCAAAGGCGGATGCTGCGGCAGCCCAGGAACGGGTTGCGCTCGTTGAGGTCCTCGCCGCCCAGCGCGTTGGCGGTGAGTTTGTCGGCCCCGAGGTCGAGCGTGCGGATGGTGAGTGTTTTGCCGTCGAGGTTGCGGATCGCTTCGACGTAATTTTCGTACTGCTCGTCTTCGCTGGGTTCGTGATCGGAGGCGAGGTAGAGGAATTCGGTGCGGTACAGGCCGATGCCCTGGGCCCCGTTCTCGAGGGCTTCGGTGATTTCGTTGGGAAACTCGATGTTGCCGGACAGCTCGATGTCGGTGCCGTCGCGGGTGCGTGCGGGCAGGTCGCGGAGGGATTTTCGGGATTCGGTGATCCCGGCAATGCGCTCGATTTCGTTGCGGTATTCGAGAAGCTGGGCCGCATCGGGGTCGGCGATGACCAGGCCGCGATCGCCGTCGACGATCAGCGGTTGGCCGGTCATCAGGCGGTCGGTCGCCCGGCCGACGCCGACGATGGCGGGGATCCCCAGCGCGTGGGCGAGGATCGCGGTGTGGGAGGTTCGGCCGCCCAGATCGGTGATCAGGGCGCGGACGAACTTCTTGTCGAGCGTGGCGGTCTGGCTGGGGGTGAGGTCGTGGGCGACGACGACGCAGGGTCTGTCGATTGCCGCGAGGCCGACCGCGTCGTCACCGAGCAGGTGCTTGAGGATGCGCCGCTGCAGGTCGTAGATGTCGGTGACGCGCTCACGGAAGTAGTGGTCCTGATGATTCAGGAAGGTGTCGGCCAGGCGACGCAGCACGGCGTACACCGCGTAAGCCGCGGTGACCCGATCGGACTCGATGGCGTGGCGGAACTGCTTGGTGAGGTGCGGATCCTGCAGCATGCCGGCGTGGAACGAGAAGATTTTGGCCAGCTCGGCCCCGAGCAGGTCTTCGGTCTTTGCGCGCAGCGCCTCAACCTCGGCGACCGACGCCTGCAGCGCAGCCTCGAGCCGTTGCAACTCCGCGGGCACACGGTCGGCATCGACGATTTTCTTGCGCACCCGCAGGCGGTCGGCATCGAGCACGAACGCCGGGGCGATCGCGATGCCGGGGGAAACGGGGATGCCTTTGTGGGTCTGCATCTAGGTACGAAGTCCGAAGTACAAAGTCCGAAGTCCGAAGTCAGACATCGGGTCTGAACGCGCAGTCGGAGCATACTCGGCTTCGGGTGCCCGAGCCGCCCCGTGACGAAGTGCTGACTTCGCACTTCGGACTTCGCACTTCGTCCTTTCCTCAGAGCCCTGCGGCCTTGGCCAGTTTGTCCGCCAGGTCGGTTTTTTCCCAGGTGAACGTCTCGTAGCTCTTGCCGTGGACGGTGACCTTGCCGGGCTTTCGGCCGAAGTGGCCGTGGGCGGCGGTTTCGCTGAAGATCGGGCTGCGCAGCTTGAGGTGGCGGAGAATGCCCGAGGGCGTGAGCGGGAAAAATTCGCGGACGAGTTTGGTGATCTGCGGTTCGGGGATTCGGCCGGTCTTGTAGGTATCGACGTGGACGGAGGTGGGCTCGGCGACGCCGATGGCGTAGGAGAGCTGGACTTCGCAGACGTCGCAGATGCCGGATTTCACCAGGTTCTTGGCGATGTATCGGCCGAGGTACGCGGCGCTGCGGTCGACCTTGGAGGGGTCCTTGCCCGAGAAGGCGCCGCCGCCGTGGCGGCCGCGGCCGCCGTAGGTGTCGACAATGATCTTCCGGCCGGTGAGGCCGACGTCGCCGTGGGGCCCGCCGATCTCGAACTGGCCCGTGGGGTTGACGAAGACCTTGAGTGCCCCGGCAGGAACCTTGGTTTTGGCGGTGGGGTTGAAGACGACCTTGGTGTTCCTGGCGTTGAAGTATCTGCCGGAGATCACGGGCGCGATGATGTGCTTGAAGACCTGCCGGCCGAGCTGTTTCTGTTTGGCTTCCCCGTTCCAGAACGGCGTGTGCTGTGTGGAGAGCACGACGGTGTCGATGCGCACCGGCCGGTTCTTCATGTCGTATTCGACGGTCACCTGGCTCTTGGCGTCGGGACGCAGGCCCTTGATGAGTTTGCCGGTCTGGCGGACCCTGGCGTGTCGCTCGACCAGCTTGTGCGAGAGGTCGATGGGCAGCGGCATGAGGTCGGCCGTCTCTTTGCAGGCGAAGCCGAACATCAGGCCCTGGTCGCCGGCGCCCTGCTCCTTGTCCACGCCCGTGCCTTCGGTGACGCCCATGGAGATGTCGGCCGACTGGCTGTGCATCGTGCGCACCACGCCGCAGGTGTCGGCGTCGAACTTCATGCCCAGGTCGTCGGTGTAGCCGATCTTGCGGATCGTCTCGCGGACGGTGAACTCCGCGTTGTTGAGGGCTTCGACGGCCTTCTGATTGTGGACCGTGATCTCGCCGCCGACGACGACCAGCCCCGTGGTGCAGAACGTCTCGCAGGCCACGCGCGCCTGCGGGTCGTGCGCGAGCAGGCTGTCCAGAATCGCGTCGCTGATCTGGTCGGAGACCTTGTCGGGGTGGCCCATCGAGACCGACTCGGACGTGAACAGGTAGTGCTCGTCGGGCGTCACGGGGGCGCTGGACTTGCGGACGGGCTTGGTCTTCTTCAAGGGCTTGGTGGGCATGGCGGTTCCAAAAAAGTTCCGGGGACGCGGCGGTCCGGATAAGCAAAAACAGCGATGGGCGGTGTTTATAGCCCGCGCCGACGGCAAACGCAACGGGTTCGCCGGAGATGGCGTGGATCGGCATCGAAGCGTGAAGGCTTTGCCCACGCCGCATTCTCGGACCCTTACCCGCCCCGCGACGCCCCAAAGGCCGGCCCGATAAGTCTGCGGCCGCCGCGACTGACCACACCGGCACGCTTGTTCCGACGATCAGGCAAGCATCGGCGTCTGCCGCGTCCGATCACCCGCATCTGTCCGATCGCTGTCTGTCCCGAGAACCCGCCATGTCCGACTCCCGGAACCAAGCCCGCGCCGCCGACGACCTCTCCGCCTTGCTCGATCGCGCCCGCCAGGAACGCTTCCGCCTGATGGAGCTGCTCAAGCAGAGCCGGGCCGCCGTCGCCGAGACCGCCGCGAACGTGCCATCGACCAACCCGTACGTCGCGCCCACACCGCAGAGCCACCCGACGACATTCTCCGCCTCCGGTGCCGGGGACGTGCAGAAGCTCATCGCCAAGGTGCAGCAGCTCAACGACGCCGTGAACGCGCGGATGGAAAAGCTCGCCGCCGCCGAAACCCGCGTCACCGGCAAGATCGAAACGCTCGAACGTCTCGAACTGAAGATGACCAACCTCGTCGAGCGTTTCGAGGCGACGGTGAGCGACGCCCAACAGACCCAGCAGATCATCGAGCCCGCGCTCGACGAGGCGCAAGCCCGCAGCGCCGAGCTGCGCGCCATCGCCGAGGGCCTGCAGGGCCACGCCAACGCGCTGGCCCGCACCGTGGACGAGCGTCTCGCCGAGCAGACCGCCGAGTTCGAGCGTCGCCTCGACGAGCACCACGAACGCATGACGCAGGAGCAGATCGCCGAGCACCAGAGCTTCGCCGACGCCGTGTCCCGCCAGAAGCAGAACCACCTGGATCAGTTGTCGCGTGAGCTCTCCGAGAAGCGCGCCGAGCTGATGGAAACGTACAGCCAGTACCGCGACGAACTCGCGCAGCGCTTCCGGCAGGAGCAGCAGGATGCGCTGATCGATGCCGAGCAGGCCGGCATCGTCGAGGTCGGCAACCTGCGCGAGAAGCTCTCGCAGATGCTGCAGCAGACCGTCGGCGACGCCGAGTCGCGCGGCCACACCGCCTTGGCGACGCTGCGCGAGCAGGTCGTCCACGCGATGGGCCGGGCCGACGATGTGCACCGCACGCTCAAGTCCCGGCTGGACAAGACGCTGTCCGAGCACGACACGCAGATCGCGCAGAAGCTCGCCGCCGCCGACGATGCGTTGCTGGTCCGGGCCCAGAAGCTCGACGAGCGTGTCGCGGGCCTGGCCGACCTGTTCGACCACCAGGCCGATCAGATTCTGGTCGACCTCAAAGGCCGAGCCAACACCATGCTCGACCACATGGCCGCGAGCCTCGAAGTCCCCGCCAAGAAGCCGCGCGGTGGCGCACCGACCCAAAGCGACGAAAATACGCACCTGCGCGTCGCGTGAGTCGGCATTGCTCCACGGCTAGGCCCGACGACGCAGCGCCAGCGCCCCCAGGCCCAGACCCAGCACCGCCGCGCTCGCCGGCTCGGGCAGCAGCGTGAAGTTGTCCACGCCCACCAGCGTGCTCACGCCGGTCGACGTCTCGAAACGCACGCCCGACCATCCCACATCGCTCATCACCTCGGCGAAGCTCGGGGCACCGCTCTCGGCCGACCAGCCCGCCAGCGTCGCCTGGGCGTCCGACCACTCCGCGTCGAAGACGCCGGTCGAGAACGTGCTCCAGAGATTGGCGTTGGGGGCCAAGGCACCGAACCGGAACGTCCAGCCATTCTCCGAAACATCGCGGCGGAAGCGCACCATCGCGTCGGTGACCGAGCTATTGAACATGTTGAGGTCGACGGTGACTTCGTTGACGCCCGCCGCGCCGTAGTCCCCCAGAAAATCCGCATTAAACCCGTTGTTCGCCACGCCGATCTCGTCGAACGCGCCGCCCAGGTCTTTGCGGACCAGCACGTGCCCGTCCGGATTGCCGCCGACCGCGCCGTGGGCCAGCACCGTACTGGTCGTCTCGGTCTGCCAGCCCGCCAGGTCCGTATCCCACGTCTCCACCGAGCCGTTCACCGCGCCGCGGGCGGCACCGCTGATGCTGAATCCGACGAAGCCGACAACACCCAGTAAACAGGACGTGCGACGCATGAGAACATCCTCCTGATGACGTGAAGCAAAATGAGACGTGGGCGACATGGCGTCGCGTGCTCGTCGCGCATTCTAAAGCCCTCGCCATGCAGATCGGATCGCGGAGTTTCCCGCAAGGGTGTTCCCTCGGCGCGTGCGTCAAAGCGTGCAACGCATTTCTTTCGTGCGTGGAGGGCGGATGCGATTGCCCACCTTGAGCGTGTGGAGCGCAGCCCGTCAAAACTTTCTACGATACTTCTATCCCATTTTCAGGAGACCCCATGCTTCCCACCACCCGCCTCGAAAAAGACTCCATGGGCGAAATGCCCGTCCCCGTCGACGCCCTCTACGGCGCGTCCACCGCCCGCGCCGTGCAGAACTTCCCCATTGCGAATCGCCCGCTTCCGCCGGCCGTGATCCACGCCTTCGGCCACCTCAAGGCCGCCTGCGCCCAGGCCAACAAAGACCTCGGCAAACTCCCCCCGGAATTGGCCGACGCCATCATCGCCGCCGCCGACGAAGTCGCCCAGGGCAAACACGACGCCCACTTCCCCGTCGATGTCTACCAGACCGGCAGCGGCACCAGCACCAACATGAACGCCAACGAGGTCATCGCCACTTTGGCGAACCAACGCCTCGCCGGCGTGCCCGCTTCAGCGGGCGGGTCCCCCAAAAAAGTCCACCCCAACGATCACGTCAACATGGGGCAGTCGTCCAACGACACGTTCCCCACCGCCATGCACATCGCGGCCGTCTTTTCGATTCGTCACAAACTCGAACCCGCCCTCGAACGTTTGGCTTCGGCGCTCTCAGAAAAATCGATCGCTTGGGACAACATCATCAAGACCGGGCGGACCCACCTGATGGACGCCACGCCGATCCGCATGGGCCAGGTCTTCGGCGGCTTCGCGGCGCAAGCTCAGAGCGCGTTCCACCGATCTCAAAACGCCCGCGGCGCCGTTTCGATCGATCTGCCGATCGGCGGCACTGCGGTCGGTACCGGCATTAACGCTCATCCGGACTTTGCCGGAAAGGTTTGCGATGCTTTGACGTCAATCGAGAACAACGTCAATCTCGATTTTCGGGAAGCCGAGGACCATCCATCTGCGCAAGCCGCGAAGGATGCTTTCATCTCGGCGCACGCCGAATTAAAAACCATCGCCGTCTCCCTATCCAAAATCGCCAACGACATCCGACACCTCGGCTCGGGCCCACGCTGCGGCATCGGCGAACTCAACCTGCCCGCCATCCAGCCCGGCTCGTCCATCATGCCCGGCAAGGTCAACCCCGTCATCTGCGAATCCGTCATGCAGGTCGCCTGCCGCGTCATCGGCAACGACGCCACCGTCACCCTGGCCGGCATGGGCGGCGTCGGCTCGATCTTCGAACTCAACGTCGCCATGCCCGTGATGATCGACGCCTTCCTCGAATCCGTCGAACTGCTCGCCAACGTCTCCAACGTCTTCGTCGACAAGCTCCTCAACGACCTCACCGTCAACGAACCACGCTGCACCGAACTGCTCGAAGCCTCGCTCATGACCATCACCGCGCTGGCGCCCGAAGTCGGCTACGACAAGTGCAGCGCCTTGGCAAAACAGGCCCACCAAGAAAACAAAACCATCAAACAGCTCGTCGGCGAACTCAACCTGATGCCCGCCGATCGCCTCGCCGAACTCATGAACTACGACGCCATGACCCGGCCCACCACCGACTGACCCCCGACATCAAATCGCCTACGAAGCTCACGGACACCGTCCGTTGGCCGCCCGCCGCATCATCGGTCCACTCTAATCGTCAGCATGTTCGCCGTCGGTTCCGGCAGCGTGTAATCCGGATCGCCGTGGTGTCCGATGCTTTGGAGCGTGTAGCCCGAGCCCGCGTTCCGTACCTCGTACCGAAGCGGCTGTCCATCCAGATCGGGCGGAATCGTGCCGGTTAAGTCTCGTGGCGAATCCGACAAGTTGTCGGGATATCGGCCATGCTCGGCGCGATAGCCCTCCAGGCCGGCCGCGACGCGGATCAGCGTGCGGCGGATGTCCGCCTGGGCTTCGGTACGCAGCGAGGCGGTGAACGCCGGGAAAAAGCGACGAATCATCGCCTCGACGACCACGTCGGTGTAGTCCGCCGACGCCGGCAGCAACGACGCCTCGACCGGCTCGCCCTGCTCGATGGCCGACCACCACGCCGGAGGGTTCCACGTCTCCAGCTCGGTTTCGATCGCCTCGGTTGCTTTCGCCGCCTCCGCATACGGCTCCACCCGCATCGCCGACACCACGCGATCGGTCAGCGCGTTCAGCTGCGTGGCCGCCTGTGCCGCATCAAACTCCGGCCGCCTGATCGCTCTCGCCAACGCCGGATAATCCTGCACGACATAGTGATCCTCGGGGAGTTGCGACATGTCCCGCTGAGACCACCGCAAAAAGTCCACCAGGAAAGCACGCTCGGCTCGGTCGACGGTGTCGGCGATGCGCAGCCCGTTGGGGCGGTCGGGCATCAGCGCCCCCAACCCTACGGCGTCGGCCGAGCCAAGCGGTTCGGCTTCGATCCAATCGCGCGCCACGTCCGCCGCGATGCGATCGATCGAAATCGCGACGAGGTTCGAAATCTGCGTCGGCTCGTGGCGCAAATGGTCCGCCAGACGCCGCAGCGTCTCGACGTGCCGCAACACCGCCGCCGTGTCACCGGTGCCAATCGCTCGGTTCGCCGACGCCTGCACCGCCCGCGCGTGCATCCGCAGCGTGCCGAGGTGGGGCAGCAGGACTTCCACCAACGTGTCTTCCGGTGAAGCCCGGGTCAGCGGCGCGAAGTATCCCGGCCGACGCACCGCCGACGCGAAGGCCGCCAGCGCTTCTGCCTGCGCGTCCAGCCATCGATCAACCTCGGGAGACGCCTGCGCTTTCCACGGGCCGGCCAGCATCGTCTCTTCCGCCGACCGAGCCGTTTCGTCATCGACCGCGTTGGCCTCCGCCCATTCCGGAAACCACACCAGCGACACGGCCGACGCGCCCGAACCGTCCGACGCAGGCAGACCCAACGCTTCCCGACACGCCGCCGTGTGCCCCGCCGACTGGCCCTCGATATGCGGCTCCAGCAACGGTAGCAACGCCACGAACGCATTGTCCTCGTGACTCAGCCCCGCGCCGCTGCGCTCGTTGAGTTGCCGGATCGCATCGGACGTTTCGTCCGCCCATGCAAACGGCGTGACAACCAGGCTCATCGCCAGAAACGCAACAAGGATTGAACGAAAATGCATGGCAAGGCTCCGGGTGTGAAGACGCGGTCTCCTTGAAAATAACGCATCGGGTGTCGGCGTGATTCAACCATGTCCGCAAGAATCCAAAAGACACCCTCGCGTCCCGTACGATCCCCCGATGATCCTCGCCCTATTCTTCGCCCTCACGGTGATCGGCCTCCTGCTCGTCACCGGCTTCCTGCACATCGCGCGCAACGGGTTCGGTGACAAACTCGGTGACTGGCTCTGCCGCGCCCCCGGATTGGACGTGGTGGTCTTCAC
>CAZIXN010000053.1:0-15403 GCA_964543215.1 uncultured Phycisphaera sp. | reverse complement strand
AGAGTTCGGCGGCGGTGGCGTTCTGCTTCTGGTTGTTGCTGCAGAGGATGGTTCGTGCGGTGCCGCGGGCGGCGGCGAGGGCGGGCAGGAGGATGCCGATGAGCAGCGCGATGATCGAGATAACCACGAGCAGTTCGATGAGCGTGAAGGCAGCGCGGTGCGGAACGGGCCGTTGGGGTGACGTGAGGACCATGGTTTCTCCCTGGCGGAAGTTGGGTGGATGCATTTTGGGACTTGGGCCGCCGGTTCGATTATGGTGATCTTCCCGATGCTGTCGAATTTGAAGGTTTTCGAGAATCTGGAGTTGCCCGAACAGCTGCCCTCCAAGCCGGTGATGCTGCTGGTGGTGTTGGCGTTGTTGGCGGGCGGGCTTTTTCTGTATCGCGGGTGTGCGGGCGGGCCGACGTTGGAGGTTCGGCCGTCGCGCGGGCCCGACGGGCTGACGTTTCTGTTCAACGGCCGGGTGGGTTTTGAAGAGATCAAGGTGACGGCGGATCCGGACGGCGAGTCGGACGGCCCGCGGGTGGTGTGGCATCTGGTGCCGCGTCTGGACGACGAGGGCAATGCGCGGGAGCCGCAGCAGCAGATGGCGGTGACGTACGGGCAGCGGTGGGGCCTGGGGCTGAGGCCGGCCCCGGAGACGCCGCGCGACGGCGAGGCGCTGCAGCCCGGCGTGACGTACGAGTTCCTGGCCGAGACGACGGCGGGTCGGGCGCGGACACGCTTCGTGGTGCCGGAATCCTGAAGCCTTTGGTGGATCCAGGCGTGGCGGATGCGGTCGGCGTTGCTTGTCGCGCGGCGGGCCTTTAGCATCTCACCGACGTCGCTGGATGGGTGCGTCGGCCAAGGCTGATGCACGCGGCGTTGCGGTTCATGTCCCCCGACGCAAGGTCTCCTGCATGTCGATGTCTCCGCCGCCGGGTTCGCCGGCCCGTTCTTCGGTTTCCAACGCAGCACAACTCGACGAGGCGACGCGACGCTACTGGCGGGCGAACGTGTGGATCATGGGGGCGTTGCTGGCGGTGTGGGCGTTCGTGGGCCTGGGCTGCGGCGTGTTGTGGGCGGATTGGCTGAACCAGTGGAGCGTGAGCGGGATCCCGCTGGGGTTCTGGTTCGCGCAGCAGGGCAGCATCGCGACATTCGTCGTGCTGATCCTGATCTACGCGATCGCGATGAACTCGCTGGATGCCCGGTTCCACCGTGAGACGGGCGGGCGGGGCGTGATCGAACTGCCCGTGCACGACCCGGAAGATTTTGAAGAGGCCAACGACGCGGAAGCCGGCGGCAAGAAAGGCGGTGCCGCTTGAACACGACGCTCCTGTTGCCGACGCTGGCGATCACGAATCTGCAGATCTGGACGATCGCGTTCGTGGCGGTCACGTTCTCGATCTATCTCGGCATCGCCTGGGTCAGCCGGGTGAAAGACACCAAAGGTTTCTTCATCGCCGGCGGCGGCGTGCCCGCACCGGCCAACGGCATGGCGACGGCGGCTGACTGGATGTCCGCCGCGTCGTTCATCTCGATGGCGGGGCTGATCTCGGGCATGGGCTTCGCCGGCGGCGTGTACCTCATGGGCTGGACCGGCGGGTATGTGCTGCTCGCGCTCCTGCTTGCGCCATACCTGCGAAAATTCGGGCATTTCACCGTGCCGGACTTCATTGGGGATCGGTACGACAGTTCGACCGCGCGGATGATCGCGCTGCTTTGCGCGATTTTTGTGAGCTTCACGTACGTCGTGGGGCAGATGAAGGGCGTGGGCGTGGTGTTCAGTGGTTTTCTCGGCGTGACGCCGGCGGTGGGCGTGTTCATCGGCATGGCGATCGTTTTCGTTTATGCGGTGTTTGGCGGGATGAAGGGCATCACGTGGACGCAGGTCGCGCAGTTCTGGGTGCTGATCACGGCGTTCCTGATTCCCGCCGTGGCGATCTCGCTGAAGCTGACCGGACAGGCGATTCCGAGCATCGGCCTGGGCTCGCAGGTGCTGGAGAGCGTGGACCCGGCGAGGCCGTATCTGCTGGAGAAACTCACGGGCCTCAACGAGCAGTTCGGCTTCCGCAATTACACCGAGGCGTATGCCGATGACGAGCCGAAGTGGAACCGGCTCAACGTGTTCTGCGTCGCGCTGGCGCTCATGGCGGGCACGGCCGGCCTGCCGCACGTGATCGTCCGCTTCTACACCGTCAAGACCGTGAAAGCGGCACGGTGGTCGGCGTTCTGGGCGCTGCTGTTCATCTCGCTGCTGTATCTCACGGCGCCGGCGGTGGCGGTGTTCGCGCGGTATTACATGGTCGACAACATCGCCGGCCTCAACGGCAAGCAGGTCGACGAACTGCCCGAGTGGTACCACAACTGGAACAAGACCGGCCTGATCGCGTGGGTGGATTTCGATGGGGATGGGAAACTGGCGTTTACGAATAATCTGACGAATGAGGTGACGCTCAACGACACCGGCGGCAACGTTGAGCCCAACGAACTCGTGCGCATCGGCGGAATCCCCGCGAGCGTACGGCAGCAGATCCTGGCCGATCCGGCGGCGTGGGTCGCCGCCAACGGTGGCACGGCCGACGGCGGCGCAGCGGCGAAGGCGGAACTGCTCAGTCTCGGAGCCGCCCACCACCCCGACCGCGACATCATCGTGCTTGCGACGCCGCAGATGGCGAACCTCGCGGACTGGATGGTCGCCTTCGTGATCGCCGGCGGATTGGCGGCGGCGCTGTCCACCGCCTCGGGCCTGCTACTGGTGATTTCGTCGAGCGTTGCGCACGACCTGTACTACAAGGTGATGAACCCGCAGGCGTCGGAAGCGCAGCGGCTGCTCGTCGGGCGCGTCGCGATTGGCGGGGCGGTGCTGGTGGCGGGTTACTTCGGGATCAACCCGCCGGGGTTTGTCGGCGAGGTCGTGGCGTTCGCGTTCGGACTGGCGGCGGCGTCGTTTTTCCCGGCGATCGTGCTGGGCATCTTCACGACGCGGGTGAGCACCGTGCCGGCGGTGGCGGGGATGTTGTGCGGCATCGGGTTCACGGCGTTCTACATCGTCACGCAGAAGGCGGATGTCATCCTGCTCAACGCCGAGGTCGCCGAGGCCATCTTCGGACCACCCGGTTCTTACTTCCGGGGGGCCTGGTTCTTCGGGATTGATGCGCAGGGCATCGGCACGGTCGGCATGCTGATCAACTTTGCGGTGACGCTGACGCTGACGCCGTTCTTCAAGGCCCCGCGGGCCGAGGTCCAGGACATGGTGCGTTCGATCCGCCAGCCCGAAGCCCCGGGCAGCGAGATGGCGGTGGTTTCGCACTGATTCTCGTAAAGCTTCGGTATGGGCGTCCCCGGGCTTTGGGGCGGGAATAGTTTCGTGGCGGGCGTTGTCCTACCGTGTAGCCATGCGGACTTGCTGCGCTCATCGTGTCGGGTCGATTCTGCTCGCGTGGGCGTTGCTGGTGCCGGCGTGGTCGGCGAGGGGGCTTGCGTCCGAGCCGGTGGAGTCGGCGAACGTGACCGTGCGGCTGGTGAGCGCGACCGACGCGGTGGTTGCCGGGAAGACGTTGCGACTGGGCGTGCTGTTGGAGCACGATCCGAAGTGGCACACTTATTGGACGAATCCCGGCGCGGCGGGCTTGACGACGAAGCTGAGTTGGACGTTGCCCGAGGGCGTGACCGCGGGCGAGATCACCTGGCCGACGCCGATCAAGTTTGGGCAGGAGTTGGAGATCATCGGGTACGGCTACGAGGGCACGACGCTGTTGCCGGTGGAGGTGGCGGTGCCGGCCGATTTTGCGGGCGATTTATTGTCGATTTCGGTGAAGGTGAGTTATTTGTCGTGTGCGGAGGTGTGCATTCCGGGGCGGGCGGAATTGTCGTTGGATGTGCCGGTGGTGGCGGAGCCAACGGCGGTGTCGGCGTCTTCGTTCGCCGAGCGGTTTGCGGCGACGGACGCGGCGAGACCCAGTGAGGTCGCGGCGGCGGATGTAAGAGCGTGGAGCGGGCAAGCGACCGGTGGTGGCGGGCCGAGCGTGATGCTGGCGGTGCGCGCATCGTCTTTTGGGGATGACTTGGGCGAGGCGGAAGCGGAGTTTCTTCCTGCGAATCTCGGGGAGTTCGATGGCTTGGCGGAGCAGCCGGTGTCGCGGGGGACCGATGAGTCGGGCGCGACGTGGGTGGTGTTGGGTCTGGCGCCCGCCGAGGCTGCGAAGGGGCTCGATCGTGTGACGGGTCTGGTGGCATGGGGGCCGAAGGACGCGCGGCGGTCGGTGGCGGTGGATGTGGCGGTGGGTGATCAAGCGTTGGCGTTGAGTGGGGTGGCCGGTGGGGGTGACTCGCGCCGCGGCGTTGCGGCGGCAGGCGTTGGGGGTGAGGTTGGTGTCGGCTTGATCGCAGTCCTGGCGTCGGCGGTGTTGGGTGGATTGATTCTGAATTTGATGCCGTGCGTGTTTCCGGTGCTGGCGCTGAAGATCTCCGCGTTCGTCGGCCAGGCGGGCGAGTCGCGCGGGGCGGTCCTGAAGCACGGGTTGGCGTTCGGCGTCGGCGTGCTGGTTTCGTTCTGGGCGATCGCGGCGGCGGTTCTGGCGATCAAGGCGGGGGGGCAGGAGATCGGTTGGGGTTTTCAGTTGCAGAACCCGGTGTTCGTGGGCGTGATGGCGATTGTTGTGTTCGCGGTGGGGCTGAACTTTGCGGGGGTGTTCGAGGTGGGTATCGGTGTGATGAACGCGGCGGGCAAAGCGAGCGGCACGGTTGAAACCAAGGGCGGTTTGGCGGGATCGTTCGGCAGCGGGGTGTTGGCGACGGCGCTGGCAACGCCATGCTCGGCGCCGTTCCTGGCGACCAGCGTCGGCTACGCGATGACGGCGCCGGCGGGGATGCTGTTCGCGGTGCTCACGGCGATGGGCGTCGGGATGGCGCTGCCTTACGTGCTGCTCTCGGCGTTTCCTTCGTGGCTGAAGATGCTGCCCCGGCCGGGCGCGTGGATGGAGACGTTCAAGCAGCTGATGGCCTTCCCGATGTTCGCGGTGGCGGCGTGGCTGGTGTGGGTGTTCAATGGGCAGACCGCCGTCGGAAGTGGAGGCAACGGCCTGGGCTTGCCGGGCATGTTCGCGGCGCTGCTGTTGGTCGCGATGGCGTGCTGGGCGTTGGGCCGGTTCGGCGTGCCCAGCCGCAGCGGCGCGACGCGTTGGGCGGCGCGGCTGGCGTGCGTGACGCTGCTGATCGGATCGGCGGCGACCGTGGCGTGGGCGGGTCGGCCGGGCAGTGAAGCGAAGCTGGATTGGCAGCCGTGGAGCGCCCCGGCGGTGGCGGCGGCGCGGGCGGAGGGTCGGCCGGTGTTCGTGGATTTCACGGCCGACTGGTGCGCGACGTGCAAGTTCAACGAACGCGTGTTCATCGATGTCCGGGCCGTGCGCGACGCGGTCGAGGGCAACGATGTCGCGGTGTTCAAGGCCGACTGGACCAGCTACGACGACGCGATCGGCGCCGCGTTGGCCGAGTTCGGCGTGGCGAGCGTGCCTTATTACGTGTTTTATTCTCCGGACGAAGCGGCCGAGCCGGTGCATTTTGAGTCGGTGTTTTCGACCGGAAAGATTCTCGATGCGATCGACGCGGTTTCGCCGGATGGTTGACGGCGGCTGCGCCTAGCGTGAAGTACCTGCGTTTGAAGCATTGCACGGACACCTCTTTTCAGGAGACTTTCGAGATGAACCAGACGATGAAACCCTTCCTTGCCCTGACCGCCGTGGTTGCGATGGCCGTGGGACTGACGTTGGCGTTGCAGCAGCAGTCGGCCCAGGCCGTGAGCGCGGCCCCGACCGCGGACGGCCTGCCCGCTGCGCCATCGTTCACGCTGACCGACACCAACGGAACGCAGCACAGCCTCGCCGACTTCAAAGGCAAATACGTCGTACTCGAATGGATCAACGACGGGTGCCCGTTTGTCGTGAAGTTCTATGGCGCCGGCAAGATGCAGGAGCTTCAGCAGACCTACACCGACCAGGGCGTGGTCTGGTTGGCGGTCGCCAGCAGCGCTCCGGGCAAGCAGGGCCAGCACGACGCGGCGGGTTGGAACCAGATCATCGACAACTGGGACATCAACGCGACGGCGATCCTGCTCGACGCGGATGGCACGGTGGGCCGGGCGTATGACGCCCAGACCACGCCGCACATGATGGTGATCAACCCCGACGGCAAGCTGATCTACAACGGCGCGATCGACAGCATTCGTTCGGCCGACGCGGAAGACATCAGCGGCGCGGAGAACTACGTGGCGAAGGTGCTGGACGCGGCGCTGCTCCAGAGCACGACGCCATACGGCTGCAGCGTGAAGTACTGAGCCGCCCACCTGATGCGGAATATCCTCGAAGCCCACGGATTCCATCCGTGGGTTCTTCGTTTTACGGCAGGCGATAGATCGTGAAGAACACGTCGTCGCCGGGGTAGGGCAGGGTGAGTCGATCGGGGATGAGGCCGGCCGCGCTCGATGCGCGCGCCTCCGAATTGTGCGACCAGGGCATCCAGGCTTTCGGGCGTGAACCAGTGCAGCACGCTCGGCGGCGAGTATTCGTGCCACCGCTCGCCTCGACAGCGGGCAACGAAGCTGCGGCGGTTCCAGGTTTCGACGAGCCAGAGTCCGCCGGGCCTGGTGCAGACTCTCGCGATGCGCAGCGCTTCGGCGGGCTCGACGAAGTGCGGAAGCACCTGGACGAACGCGACCACATCGAACGCCGCGGCGGAAGGTTCATCACAGAAGGACTCGAAGGTGGACGTTCTCACATCCAGCCCGCGCGCTCGCGCAGCGGCACCCATGGCCGCGTTGGGCTCGACGCCGACGCAGGACCAGCCGTGATCGGCGTAGCCTTCCATCAGAAAACCCGCGGCGGCGCCGACGTCGAGCAGACGTCCGGGTTGCGAGTGTTGGCCCAGCTGCTTTGCACAGGCGGCACCGTGTCTTCGCAGCAACTCGGCCTCGGCGGCGTAATCGGTATAGCCCGCACCGCCGCCATGGAAATAGTCGTCGCCGTACACCTCCGCCACATGCTCGCCGGCGTGTTCCGGGACCGGGCGCGACGTGACAAAGCGGTGTCCACACGCACCGCAAGTCGCCGTTGCATATCCGCGCAGCGCGCGGTCGGCCTTGGCGGCGGCCGCACAGGTCGGGCACGCTTGGCCGATATCGCCGGGGTTTTTCGGGCCGAGGTCGGTCATGGGCTGGATAACTCGGGCAGGGGTGCCCCGGTGGGGTCCGCTCGGTCGCAGGCGTAAGCCGACCGGGTTTTCTGCCGATGATGCCTGTAACTTTCGACACGATCCAGAGGAAAGGCCGATGAGCTTACCGTCAGACCAGGACCACAGCGGGCGGAGTTTTGACCACGCGGAACTCGAGGCGCTGCGCTCCGTGCTTGATTCGGGAACGCTCACCAGCACAAAAGGGGAGCAGGTCAAGCGTCTTGAGGCCGAGTTTGCGGCGTCGATTGGCGTGAAGCACGCGATCGCGTGCACCTCGGGCTCGTTCGCGTTTCAGGCGGCCGTGGCGGCGCTGGACCTCGAACCCGGTGAGGAAATCATCGGCACCCCGATCACCGACATGGGCTCGATCGCGGGCATGCTTTATCAGGGCGCGGTGCCCGTGTTCGCGGACGTTCATCCGGTCACGCTCAACGTCACGGCCGACACGATCGCGGCCCGGCTCAGCGAGCGAACCAAAGCCATCGCCGTCACGCACCTGTTCGGCAACCCCTGCGACATGGACCCCATCCTCGCGCTCGCCGAGCGGCACGGCCTGCCGGTCATCGAAGACACGGCACAGGCGCTGGGCGCGAAGTACCAGGGGCGGCCTTGCGGTTCGATGGGAACACTCGCCGCGTTCTCGCTGCAGCAGGGCAAGCACATCACCACCGGCGAGGGCGGCCTGGTCACCACCAACGACGACGCCCTGGCCCGCCGGCTCTTCCTGTTTATCAACAAGGCATGGGGCTACGGCGACCCGACGCCCGACCACTACTTCCTCGCGCCCAACGGACGCATGAACGAACTGCAGGGGGCCGTGGCCCGGGCACAGTTTGCCAAGCTGCCTTCGCTTCTGGACAAGCGGCTGCACGTCGCCTGCCGCGTCTGCGGCCACTTGATGAAGCTGCCCGGGCTCACCCCGCCGCCCATCAAGCCCGGCGACACCTGCTCGTACTGGCGCATCCCTCTGCGGGTCGATCCCACGGTCGTTCCCGGCGGCGTCGACGCGCTGACGAAATCACTGCGTGCGCTGGGCATTCCCGCAGCGCCGCGCTACATCGTCAAACCCGCCTTCGAGTGCGAAGTCATCCGTGATCAGAAGACCTTCGGCAAGAGCCGGTGGCCGTTCAGCGTCGGTCGGCCCGAGGCCGCAACTTACCGGCGTGAGGATTTTGCCGGCGCGTACGACGGTCTCGCCAACGTCGTGATCCTGCCCCTCAACGAAGGCTTTAACGATGGGCACGCCGACTTCATCATCGAAGCGTTCGATCAGGCAATGACGGAACTTCTCGGCGACACGTTCGTGGAGCGGCGAAAGGCGGTGTCGGCGTGAGCGGTTCCGTCCGATTGGCCATCCTCGGTGCCGGCGCGATTGCCCGGGCGTATGTTGAAGCGATCGCGGAGGTCGACGGCGTCGAATTGGCCGCGCTGGTCGACCCACGAAACGATGCCGCAAACGCGCTGGCGGACCTCGCGGCCACGCATCAGGCACGCCCCAGCGTCTTCGCGGGGCTCGATGCGTTGCTCGCTTCCGAAGTGGCCATCGATGCGGCACTTGTCTCCACTCCACCGAACACGCATCCCTCCCTCTGCGAGTCGCTGATGACGGCCGGGATCGCGGTCCTGTGCGAGAAGCCGCTGTGCATCCGATCTGCCGATGCGCAGCGCCTGGTCTCGCTCAGTGAACAAACGGGCGCGGTCTTCACGATGGCCACGAAGTTTCGCTTCGTCGGTGATGTTGCCGAAGCCAAAGCCTTGCTCGACGGCGGCGCGATCGGCGACATCGTGCTCTTCGAGAACGCATTTACCGGCCGGGTCGACATGACGCGGCGTTGGAACAGCGACCCGGCGGTTTCCGGCGGCGGCGTGCTCATCGACAATGGCACCCACTCGGTCGATCTCATTCGACACTTTCTCGGGCCGATCGAAGCGGTCCAGACGCTCGAGGGTCCGCGCGTGCAGGCGGTCGCCGTGGAGGACACGGTGCAGATCTTCTGCCGGACCCGTAGCGGCGCGTCCTGCACGGTCGATCTGAGCTGGTCGATCGACAAGCACCGTGCGACGTACGTCGAGGTGTTCGGCTCGGAAGGCGTGCTCAAGCTCGGGTGGAAGGGCGGGCAGATCAAGCGACACGACGAGAAGGAGTGGCGGAGCTTCGGCCGCGGGTACGGCAAGGTTGAGGCATTCGCGAACCAGCTCCGAGACTTTGCCGGTGCGGTGCGTGGACAACACCCGCCGCGCGTGTCGCCCGCAGATGCGTTGGCGTCGGTGCGGGTGATTGAGGCGGCGCAGCGGTCGATGACGACCGACGGCTGGCAGTCGATCGCCGAGCCGGCCATCGCCGGACGTGAACCCGTTGCCAAGTAAGGTCGCCGCGCATGGCCCCTCCCCGCGTTCATCCCACCGCGCTCGTCGAGGACGGCGTCTGCCTCGGCGAAGACACGAGCGTGTGGGACAATGTCCATCTACGCGGCCCGTGCACGATCGGCCGTCGGTGCATCATCGGCGGGAAGTCCTACGTGGCGTACGGCGTGTCGATCGGCGACCTCTGCAAACTCAACGCGAGCGTCTACGTCTGTACCGGCGTGACGATTGAACGGGGCGTCATGATCGGGGCCGGCTCGACGTTCACGAACGATCGGTTTCCCCGCGCGTGCGATGCTGAATTGACCGCGCCGTACCCCTCGTCGCCGGATGCGCACACCGAGGCAACCCGCGTGTGCGAAGGCGCGACCCTGGGAGCGCGGGTCACGGTCGGTCCGGGCTTGACGATCGGGCGATTCGCGATGGTCGGGATGTCGGCGGTGGTCACGCGCGACATCGGTGACTTTCACCTCGTGATCGGTACGCCCGCGCGGCCGGTGGGAGTCGTGTGTCGCTGCGGCCCGCCCGTGTGGCGTGGCAATCCGACGACGATTGCAGCGTCGGTGGAGGCGCGATGCGAGCGGTGTGATCGGCGATTCACGATTCGCGTTGGCGGCGGCGTCACGGAGCATCCCGCGTGAGTCCACAGCGTTGGGCGATTGTTGGCGGCGGCGTGATGGGCCTGTGGTGCGCGCACCGCGCGGCCGAGGCCGGGCATGACGTCACGCTCTATGAAGCGGCACCGCAACTCGGCGGCCTCGCTTCGGCGTGGACTCTGGATGACGCATCCAGCGGCGGTACGGTGCTCTGGGATCGTCACTACCACGTGACGCTGCTGTCCGACGCGTATACCCGCCGGATGCTTCAGGTCGCGGGCCTGGAGCAGGACGCGATCTGGCGAACCACGCAGACCGGCTTTTTCGATGGGCAACGGCTTTCGCCGATGTCTAATGCGGTGGACTATCTCCGGCTGCCCGCGCTCGATCCGATCGAGAAGGCTCGACTGGCGATGACGATCGTCATGGCGTCTCGGCGTAACGATTGGCGATCGCTGGAACAATTGGGCGTCGAGGCGTGGTTGACGCGCTGGTCGGGGCGTGGGGTATTCGACAAACTGTGGCGACCGTTGCTGCGATCCAAGCTTGGCGAGGCCTACCGGGAAAGTTCGGCCGCGTTCATCTGGGCGACGATTCAGCGGTTGTACGCGGCGCGACGAAGCGGCCTGAAAGTCGAGCGCTTCGGCTATGTGCCTGGAGGATACGCGCGGATGTTTACCGCGTTTGCCGGGGGCCTCGCCGAGTCGGGCGTGACGCTGCGTTTGGGTGCGGCTGTCGCCGCGATCGGCGGCGACGGCGGTGAATCGTTCGATCGGGTCGTGGTCACGTCGTCTCCCCGCGTCGCGGCGTGTTTGTGCCCGTCGCTGGCTGATGCGGAGCGGGCACGGCTGAACGCGGTGGCCTATCAAGGCATCGTGTGTGCCTCGGTGTTGCTGGATCGGCCGTTGAGCCCGTACTACCTGACATACCTCACGGGTGGCGAGGTTCCGTTCACCGCGGTCGTGGATATGACGGCGCTGGTTGACGCGCGGTCTGAGTTCGATGGGCGTGGGTTGCTGTATCTGCCGCGGTACTGCGGCGCGAACGACGCGGCGTTCGGCTTGAACGACACAGTGGTGCGTGAGCAGTTTCTGGAAGCGCTGGGTCGGGTCTATCCCGCGTTCGATCCGGCCACGGTGCGAGCGTTTCGGGTATCACGGGTAAGGGAAGTTTTTCCGTTGCCCATCCTCGGCTATTCGACGAAAGTGCCGCCGCGCGACACGTCCGTTCCCGGCTTGTCTCTCGTCAACTCGGCGCAAATCGTCAACGGGACGCTCAACGTGAACGACTCGGTGCGGACCGCCGACGAAGCGATGGACGCGCTGCTCGCTGCTCCGCAGGTGGCGCGTGCGCCGGTGCGGGTGGAAGCGGGGTCGGCATGAGTGGCAAGCCGTTCGCGAGTCTGTCGCTGGACCTGGACAACCTCTGGTCGTATCAGAAGACGCACGGCGACCCGGCGTGGGAATCGCTGGGGACGTATCTGGATCGGGTTGCGGACGTGGTGCTGCCGATGCTTGCGAAGCGTGGTTGGCGGATCACGTTTTTCGTGGTGGGTCAGGATGCGGATCGGCCGGAGAACCGGGAGGCGCTGCGTCGGCTGGTCGACGCGGGTCACGAGATCGGGAACCATTCGTACCACCACGAACCCTGGCTGCACCGCTACGACCGCGCGGCGTTGCACGGTGAGTTGGCGCGCACGGAGGAGGCGCTGCAACGGGCGGTGGGTGTAACGCCGAAGGTCTTTCGCGGGCCGGGCTACAGCTGCTCGAATCTGTTGCTGGACGTCCTGGCCGAGCGCGGCTACACGCTGGACGCGTCGACGCTGCCGACGTGGTTGGGCCCGGTGGCGCGGGCGTATTACTTCCGATCGGCGAAGCTGTCGGCGGCGCAGCGGGAGGAGCGCTCGATGCTGTTCGGATCTTGGCGCGATGCGATGCGGCCGGTGAAGCCGTATGCGTGGCGGCTTGCGGGCGATGGGGCGTTGCCGGAGATTCCGGTGACGGTCTTGCCTTGGCTTCGCGTGCCGTTTCATCCGAGTTATGTGCTGTATCTGGCAACGTACTGGGCGTGGCTGGCGCGGAAGTATTGGCGGTGGTCGCTGCGTTGGTGTCGGTGGAATCGGGTGGAGCCGTCGGTGTTGCTGCACCCGCTGGATTTTCTCGGGGCCGACGACGTGGACGCGCTTCGCTTTTTTCCGGCGATGAACGTCGATGGAATCGCGAAGCGTGCCCGGATGGAGACGTATTTCGACGACCTGGATCGTCGATTCGCCGTGGGGACGATGTCGGATCACGGGGAGCGGCTTACGGCGCGGGCGGTGCCACTCCCGAAGCGTCCGCCGGATCTGCCGCCGGGTCCGGGCGGGGCGTCGGTTCCCGCTGCATGATGCGCGTATGACCGACGGTGACGAGGGTCTGGGCGCTATTGATCCAGCCCTGCACAAGCGGAAAGGAATCGTTGCCGCTGCGTCGTGCGATCTCGACGGCTTCGTCGGCGATGACGCCGAGGGTGGGACCGCCGTCTGCCCGCAGTTCCTGAGCGAAGCGTTCGAGCCAGGGCTCGTGCATCGGCATCTGCGCACGCAGGTTGGTCAGCGAGAGGAAGTAGTAGAACGGCGTTGGCTGGGGTCGGCGCTGGTAGAGGTTCAGTGCGACGGTTTCGCCCCAGACCATCAGCGGTTCGTCATCCTGACCAACGGCGTAAAGCCCGGTGAGTGAGCGGTTGAGTTCGCAGAGTTGATCGAAGGTCAGACCGTCGCCGGCCTCGAAACGTGCGAGGTAGCTCGGCCGATCCAGCAAGCCGAATGCTTCGCGCACGACGGGCAGGTGTTGCGCGGCTTTGGCCGCCACGAACGGCGTGCCGAGCAAAACGATGGCCGAGTACGCCAATGCCGGTGAAAGGTTCCGCATCGTCCACGCCTTACCGAGTGAGATGCTCCAGAGAATCGCCACCAGCGCGAACGCCGGAGCGAGGTGGTACGCGAAACCCTTGGACTGGAGGAGGTAGGACGCGGCGGCGGCGGCGCTGAGGGCGAGGAACAGAACGACGCGGGAAGCCGTCTGCTTCGAAGCCTGGCTCGGTTGCAGCGACATTGGAGCAACGCGTATCGGGATGATGAGCACGATCAACAGCAGGCCGAGATGCCACACATCCCAGATCCAGCGGCCGGCGTCGAGCGTGATCGGGCCGATCGGCTGGCCGCCGACGAACTGTGCGGTGCGGTTGTAGACCCACGCGGCGTTCCAGGCGTCGGCGGAATCGGTGCCGTCGAGCAACACCGTGGCGAAGCCGAGCGCGAGGGTCAACAGTCCGCCGAGAGTGGCGTTGCCGAGGTAGGTGGCCAGGCCGCCGCGGGAGATGCGATGGTTCTGTGTGAGCCAAAGAGCGTGCAGGGCCAGGGCCATGGCGAAGCAGATCGCAAGGGGTTTGATGAGGGTGGCGATGCCCATCGTGATGCCGATCAGGAGCGCATGGCCCGCGAGGTTCGGGTGTCGACATTGGGCCATGCGGACGTGCAGCGCGATCGCGAGGAGGGTGATGTGGGTCATCACCGCGTCGGGCTGACCGGCAAACCAGTAGAGCGCTGGGCTGGTGTAGATCAGCGGGTAGGTGATGCACCAGGCCGACGCCGCGGCTCGACCGAAGCTGCGTCTGAGCCAGAGGCCGGTGGCCGTGACACCGGCGAGCATGATCGAGAAGTCGAGCAAGCGCCACGGGAACCACGGGTCGAAGGTGAGGGACGCGACGGGCCGCATGAGCCAGACGATGCCCGGCCAGTTCATGTCGATGATGTCGGTGTAGAGCGGTTCGCCGGCGTTGACCCGCCATGCGACGTACTGGATGGCGAACTGGTCGGGGCTGGGGGGAACCCGCGCATACAGGGTGGCCAGCACCCCGAGCCAGACGCCGATGGCCAGCGCGACGGCGGCTCGGCGGCGCGGTCCGACGGCGGATTTCGTGGGGGTGGGGGTCAAACGGGGTAAACCTTGTCGGCGGTGTGGTCGAAGATGTCGTGAGATTGGAAGCATGACCCGTTCGTTCCGACCGGGCAAGCGGCGGTGGCGTATTCTCCTGCGGTCCCGAGCGTTGGCGGGGGAGATGTCGAACCTGGGAAGGGAGTGATCCGGTGCCAGCGGGAGAGAGTGCATCACGACGGCTGACGGTGGCGACGGTGTTCGGCACCCGGCCGGAAGTCATCAAGATCGCGCCGGTGGTGCGTGCGATGGAAGCCCAGCCGGGGAGGTTCTGCACGCTCAACGTCGGCACGGGGCAGCACGCGCAGATGATGGGGGCGTTCGCGTCGGAGCTGGGGGTTCGGCTGGACGCGGACCTGACGGTGGGGCGGCCCGGCCAGACGCCCACGGGCGTGGTCGAGCGGACGTTGGCGACGCTGGACGGTTGGCTGGCCGAGCATCAACCCGACGTGGTGCTGGTGCAGGGCGACACGACGGCGGCGTTTGCCGGAGCGTTGGCGGGTTATTACCGCAAGGTGCCGGTCGGCCACATCGAAGCGGGGCTTCGCAGCGGGCAGCGGGACGATCCGTTTCCCGAAGAGATGCATCGGCGGATGATCGGCCGATTGGCCGATGTGCATTTCGCGGCGACGCAGCGCAACGTTGATGCGTTGCTGGCCGAGCGTGTGGAATCGCACCGGGTGGTGTTGGCGGGAAACACGGTCGTTGACGCCGTGCAGTGGGCGATGCAACAAGGCGCGGCGTCGTCGCGGATGCAGGCGATGTTGGACGGGTTTGCCGGTCATCGCCTGGTGGTGCTTACGACGCACCGGCGCGAAAGCTTCGGCGACACGATGGGTCGGAATCTCAACGCACTGCGTGAGTTCCTCGAGGAGCACGAAGATGTACGTCTCGTATTCCCGGTGCACCCCAACCCGGCGGTGCGTGAAGCGGCGGAGCGGCACCTGGGGCGGTGCCCGCGTGTGAAGCTTGTCGATCCGATGGGGTACTTCGATTTTGTGCAACTGCTGCGGGCGGCGTGGCTGGTCGTGAGTGATTCCGGCGGCGTGCAGGAGGAGGCGCCGTCGCTGGGCAAGGCGCTGCTGGTGATCCGCAAAACCACCGAGCGGCCCGAGGGTGTCGAAGCGGGCGTCGCGAAGCTGTGCGACACCCCCGACAAGCTGATCCTCGCGTTGGGCGAGTCGTACCGGACCGATTGGCCCCGCGAGGTGAGCGCGATAACGAATCCCTACGGCGACGGCCACGCGGCGCAACGCATCA
>CAZIXN010000052.1:0-15471 GCA_964543215.1 uncultured Phycisphaera sp. | reverse complement strand
TGGTCGGCCTCGTGGTCGGCCTCGTGGTCGGCCTCGTGGTCGGCCTCGTGGTCGGCCTCGTGGTCGGACGGGTCGCCGGGGTTTGGATCGGGTTCGGCCGTTTCCGTCTCGGGCGTGCGCCTGGGCGGGTCGAGATATTTCACGCCGTTCTGGGGCTGGCTGGGGTCGTAGAGGAAGGCGTCGTGGTTGTCGAGGAAGTTGATCAGGTCGTCTGCCGGGATGCCGAACGCCAGGCCGTCGAAGAACGTGAAGCCGGCGCACACGACGCCGATGATCTCGCCGCGGGCGTTGAACAGTGGGCCGCCGGAGTTGCCGGGGTTGATGCTGGCGTCGGTCTGCACGAAACGCTGGTGACCGATCGTGCGGCTGGTCGAGCTGACCACGCCTTGGGTGACGCTGCGTTCCATGCCCAGGGGGTTGCCGATGGCAAACGCGAGGTCGCCGACGGCGAGGTCTCCCGCGTCGCTGATCACCACGGGTTCGGGGATGGGGCCAAGCTTGTCCTGGTCCCACTCGACCTGAAGCAGTGCAAGATCGCGCAGCGGCTGGATCGCAATGATGCGGACGTCCTTGATCTCTTCGCGTTGGCGTCCCTGCCGATCGCCGCCCGGGACCGACACGCTGACCGAGATGCGCGTCTCGCGCTCGATGACGTGGTAGTTGGTGATGATGTGCCCGCTGCGGCTGATGAGGAAGCCCGTGCCCAGGCCCGCGGGAGTGCGCACCAGGAAAACCGAGTCGCCGAAGCGATCGACGAGCTTGTGGATGGGAGCCGCTTCGAGTCGGCCCGCGGTGAACATGCCGGCGGCGGTGGTCTTCTGCGGCGCGTCGTCGTCGTTGGCGTGGATGTCGAGCACCGCATCGAGGCGGAGGTGGATCACGTCGACGCCCAGGTCGATGGCGACGCCCGCGTCGGATTGGCGCAGCAGCGTGCCCGTGACCTTTGCGCCGCCCGCGACGGTCACCGTGACGGACTGGCCGGCCTCGATGGCTTCCGCGGCGAGCCCCGGGCCCGGCGCAGCCGTGGTGAGCAGCAGCGAGCCCAGCGCCATCATCCCGGTACTGCCGAAGCGGCGGGTGGTTTTCATGGCGTCGCCTCCCGGGCGAGATAGATCAATAGCCGGTCGTGGCAAAGCATTGCGAGGTCCTGATGCCCATCCCCGTCGAGATCGAGCGCAACGATGCGGCGGGGCTCGCGCACCTGCTCGTCTTGCCCATCGCCGTAGGGATAGGTGCGGTCTTCGAACACGGGCCACGACAGGAGCGCCTGGAGATCCGCGTTGACGCGCTGCGTGCTGGCGCTGCCGCGATCGGCGTCCGACGGCGCCGCGGCGTAGACGCTGACCTGATGGCGGAGGTCGTCGTGGAGCACCGCGTCGTCCCGGCCGTCGCCGTTGACATCGGTAGCGCTGAGGCGGTGAACCCTCACCTCGCTGACGCCCGCGGGTCGGCCGGTCCGGGCGTCGATGCTCTGGGCGACCTCGAGT
This sequence comes from uncultured Phycisphaera sp., assembly GCA_964543215.1. Lineage (GTDB taxonomy): Bacteria > Planctomycetota > Phycisphaerae > Phycisphaerales > Phycisphaeraceae > CAZIXN01. The sequence continues at coordinate 13,984 of CAZIXN010000052.1, read as the reverse complement.
TCCCACGGCTGGCCGGGCCGCAGCCGCGTGACGCCGTGCCCGGTCTGGAGCAAGAGACCGAGTTCCGGTGTCTGCCACAACGCCCGGCCGTCGTGCAGCCGCTCTGTGGATGCCACACGCAACACGCCGGCGGCATCGGGCGTCATTCGATGCAATGCCGTCCCGCCCTGCTGCAACGCCCACGCGTCGCCATCGGGCAGGAGCGTCAAGTCGCTGAGCCGCAGCCCGTCCGAGAGCATGATCTGGTCTATGGCGTGCAGATCGCCGTCCAGCCATTGCATGACCCCGTCGGTGAACCTCGCCGGGCGCAGCGCGCCGTCGCCGCCCTCAAGGAGGCGGAACTCGTTGAGGCTTGCGGCGGCAAGGTGAGCCGGCCGGGTGTCAACCACCTCACCGTCGTTCAGCCGAACGTGCCGAAGCCCACGCGTGAACTTGTCGATCACCAGCAGCCCCGCCTCACCGAGCCAGCCCGCTTCGTCGGCCTTGCCCGCGGCGCCGGCGTACACCGTCGACTCCGGCTGGGCCCCGCCCGGGGACCAGCGGTGCAGCACCAGGTCGTCGCCAACCTTCTGCACGCACCACGCCAAGTCGCTCACCCGGCCAAGCCCAAGAATCGCACGCTCCGCCGCGCCGGCAGACAGGCCCAGCGGCTGCGGGAAACTGAAGCGGCCCTGCTCCCAAAACGTCCGAGACAGGTCGCTCCCATCACGCGGCCAAAGCAGCACCGTGGCGGAAGCGCCCCGGGGGTCGCCTGCGTGGGTCGGCAGCGCGATCATTCTCTTGATGTCCGCAATCACCGGGAAGCTCGGGCCCGCCGTCCAGCCGGACTCGGTGAATCGGAACAGCGATATCCGCGGCTGCTGCGGGTCGACCGTGAGTAGCACCGGCACATCCTCAACCGTGCTGAGCGTCCAGACCGCCTGATCGCCGCCGGGCAAGGCGAGCGGGTCGCGTCGCCCCGCGTCCGCCGCGTCGCCGCTTCCAAGGCGGTAGCGTCGCACCATGCCCGCCGGCGAACCTTCGAGGATCAGCAATTCGTCGGCTTGGGTTGCGTGATCCAGCAGCGCCGCTCCGACAACCGCGCGGTCGTACAAAGGCTGCGCGGGCAGAAAGCCGTCCGGCCCGCGCCGGTGCCAGCGGATCGTCTGCGCTTGATCCCCGGTCCATTCGACCAGGTCGTCGCGCGAATCGCCGTCCAGATCGGCCAGCCACCAATCCTTCCGCCCCCCCGCTTCGCGCGGCAGGACCCAGGTCGCCCGCGCTTGCACTGCCGACGCGGGGTCCACCGGGATTTCCAGTCGCTGGATGCCTTCGTCGGTGCTGATCAACACCTCGGCCGCGCCGTCGTCGCTGTCCACAAACTGCATCAAACGCCCGGCGCCCGAATACCCGCCGGGCAGCAGTTCCCATTGCCGTTCGAGCTCCCACGCCGGAGCGTCGGCTTCGTCCTTGGATTCCGCGTCCTGCTCCGCACGGTTCACCACGCGCAACAACCGGTTCGGGTCGGCCACCAGCACATACAACTCGACCCGGCCATCGCCGTCCAGGTCCTCGATCGCCACGTCGATCGGCGTCTGCTTGAGCGAAAGCTCCGTGCGTTGGATCTCCGGAGCCATCGGCAACTCATTGACGCGCGCTTCGCCGATCGGCGTGGCCTCGGCCGACCCGGTTGCACGCCCGTGCGTCGGATCCCTCCATCGCAAAAATTCCAGACGCGCGTTGCGCAGATTCACCACGACCAGTTCGTCCCGGCCGTCACCGTTCAGATCGGCGGCGTACAGCCGAAACGGATAGCCCTCCTGCTCGATCACGCGCAACGCATCCCAGCCGGAAAAATCCGAAGCCGCGGCTGGTTGCGGAAACCCCAGGCCCGCGAAAACCATCCATAGCGACATCAGCCTCCGAAACACCGCAGACCGGAGCCGACAGCCGGAACAAAACAAGTTCGGAGATGCGTCGCGGGCGCAACGTGACGGACGGTCATGGATGTAGAGCAAAGAAATCCCCGCATTTCTTAGAGTCGGAAATGACCATGGCCGGAGCTTAACGCCACACCCCATCGCGGTCCAGCCTCTACCGGGCCCAGCCCGTGGACCATGTCGACGACCCAACGACCTCAAGGCTAAAGCAGGTAGGCATCCACGCGCATCAGACCAATGCGTATCGAAGCTCCCTCATGCGGAGGGGCATACGTCGTGCATCGACGCATCGCAGGCCGGCGGGGCAATGCAGGGTCAGCTCCGGCTAGGCCATCCTCTGGTCGGTCCGTTCGCACGAGCCGTGCCTAACGAATCCCGGGAAGCCGACGCCGCCAGGGTCCGCAACGCGCGGGGGCGGGAAGCGTGTTGTTCACGTTCTCGGCAACACTGGCCTTGTAATGGGCGATCTCGGGCTCGAACCGAGGACCTTTCGGGTGTAAACCGAACGCTCTGGCCAACTGAGCTAATCGCCCGACGGGAACGAAGCATATCCGCCTCCGCCCACCGATTCGCGGCGACGGTTGCCCATGCGGAAATCGCACGCTCAGGACAAAGCCAAAGCGCGGTCGTAGCGCGTCGCCGTGTAGGCGTGGGTGTGCTTTTCGTCGGGGGGGTGTTCTTCGAGGACGGTCGCGGTCCAGCCCGTGAAGTCGAACGGCTCGAGGAACGTGTCGCCATCGAAGTGGCCGTGGACCACCGTTTCGTAAACCCGATCCGCCCGCGGAAACGCCTGCCGGAACAGGCCCGCCCCACCGATGACGAACACCGTGTCCTGCGGGTTGTTCTCGCCGCCGGGGGCGAACTCCGTCAGGGCCGTCTCCAGGTCACGCCGAACGATCACGCCCGGCTTGGCCGCGAAATCGTCCCGCCGCGAGAGCACGACGTTCGTCCGCCCCGGCAGCACGTTGTCGTGGTCCTCGTAGGTCCGTCGGCCCATCAGGATCGGACAGCCCATCGTCGTCCGCTTGAAGTGCCGGAACTCGTCGGGCAAACGCCAGGGCAGGCCGCCGTCGGCACCGATGCAGTGGTTCTCCGAGCGGGCGTAAATCAGAGCGAGCGTCATGGCTCGCAGCGTAGGCCCGCAACCGTCTGCGCCGCAATCCTTGGCACGGCTGCCTAAACGGCGACGCTCGCCTTGATGTGCGGGTGCGGCTCGTAGTCGCTCAGCGTGAAGTCGTCGTAGGTGAAGCCGAATAGATCGGTGACCGCCGGGTTGAGCGTCATCGTCGGCAGACGCCGCGGCTCGCGACGCAGCTGTTCGCGGGCCTGGTCGAAGTGGTTCGTGTAGAGGTGGGCATCGCCCAGCGTGTGCACGAACGTGCCGGGCTTCAGCCCCGTCACCTGCGCGATCATCATCGTCAGCAACGCATAGCTGGCGACGTTGAACGGCACGCCCAGAAACACATCCGCCGATCGCTGATAGAGCTGACAACTCAATCGGCCCGGCCCGCCGTCGCGTCCGGGAGCGACGTAGAACTGAAACAGGCAATGGCACGGCGGCAACGCCATCGCGTCGATCTCGCCGACGTTCCACGCGCTGACGATCAGACGACGCGAATCCGGATTGGTTCTGATCTGCTCGACAACCTGCGACACCTGATCCACCGTCCGCCCGTCGGCGCAGGCCCAGCTCCGCCACTGCCGGCCGTACACCGGCCCGAGCTCGCCCCGCTCGTCAGCCCACTGGTCCCAGATCCGCACACCGTGCTCCGTGAGGTACGCGATGTTCGTCTCGCCGCGCAGAAACCAAAGCAGCTCGTGGATGATCGACCGCACGTGCAGCTTCTTGGTCGTCACCAGCGGAAAACCGCCGCCGGCCGGATGCTCCGCGTCCAGCTCAAAGCGCATCTGGTGCCCGAAAATCGATCGCGTCCCCGTGCCCGTACGGTCGGCCTTGTCCACACCTTCCTCGAGGATCTTCTGCAGCAGATCGAGATACACACGCATTCCAGAAGTGTACCGACGGCAACGAAACTTACGGACTAAGCTGTCGTCTTTCCACCCACTTATTCCCCATCGGAGAACCCCATGCCCGGCCCGCTCGATTACGGCGTTCAATCGTGGTGCTTCCGCCACTTCAAGACCAACCCCGAAGTGGCCGCCAAGGTCAACGAGATCGGTCTGAGCAAGATCGAGCTCTGCGGCGTCCACGCCGACTTCGAGAACCCCGCCGCCTTTGGCGACGTCGCCAAGACGTACGCCGACGCCGGCGTCGAGATCATCTCGATGGGCGTGCAGACGTTCGTCGGCGATGCCGCCAAGGAACGCAAGTGGTTCGAGTGCGCCAAGGCCGCCGGCGCAAAACACCTCTCGGCCCACTTCCGCGTGGACAGCTTCCACGACGCCGTGCCCGCCACCGCGAAGCTCGCCGAGGAGTTCGACATGCGCATCGGCCTGCACTGCCATGGCGGCTACATGTTCGGCGGCTCGCCCGACGAGATCGAACACATCCTCAAGATCGGCGGGCCCCGCATCGGCCTGTGCATCGACACCGCGTGGTGCATGCAGATCGGACCGCAGCAGGGCAAGCCCGTCGAATGGGTCAAGCGCTTCGGCGACCGCGTCTATGGGGTCCACTACAAGGACTTCATCTTCGACCGCAACGCCCAGTGGAACGACGTGGTCGTCGGCACCGGCAACCTCGACCTCCCCGCCTTCGTCACGGCGCTCCAGAACGCGGGCTTCGACGGCTACGCCGTCATCGAGTACGAGGCCGACGTCGAAAACCCCGTGCCCGCGCTGACGAAGTGCGTCGAAAAGATGCGGGCCCTGACCGCCTGAGCAGCACAAAGCCAAGGCTCGACGCTCACCGCGGATCGCCGAGCAACGGACGCAACTGACCGCCGTGCTCCTCGACGCGCTTGCGCGCCTGGTCCACATCGAGGCCCAGCCGAGACATCACGATCGCCAGCTTCACGCTGCCACCCGCTCGATCCAGCATCGCAAGGGCCTGATCCCGCGGCAGATCGGTCTGGCTCTGCACGATCCGCGCCGCGCGGTCGCGAAGCTTGGCGTTGCTCGCCTTGACGTCGATCATCAGGTTGCCCCAGGTCTTGCCGAGGCGCACCATCGCGAGCGTGCTGATCATGTTGAGCGCGAGCTTGGTGGCGGTCCCCGCTTTCATCCGCGTCGAGCCGGTCACCACCTCCGGGCCCACCAGCAGTTCGATCCCGTGATCCACGCCGACTTCCCGGACCTGCGGCACATCGCGCAGCGCCACGCAGGTCATGAACCCCGTCGTCGCTCCGCACTGCCGCGCGAACTCGATCGCGCCCCAGACGTACGGCGTCGTCCCGCCGGCGGCGATGCCAACCAGCGTGTCGGCTTCATCCAGCCCGAGCTTCTCCAACTCCGGCACCGCGCCGCACCACTGGTCTTCGCGACCCTCGCTGCTGAGCCGCAGCGCGCCGTCACCGCCGGCGATCAGGCCGATGATCCGCCCCGGCTCGACCTGAAACGTCGGCGGGATCTCCGACGCATCCAGCACGCCCAACCGACCCGACGTCCCCGCGCCGACGTAGATCAACCGGCCGCCCCGCCCAAGCCCGTCCGCCACCGCATCCACCAGACCCGCGATCGCCGGGATCGCCCGCGCCACCGCCGCCGGCACCGCCGCATCCTGCTCGTTGATCAAACGCAGCGCCGTCACCGTGTCCACCGCATCAAGCGCCGACGACGCCTCGTTGCGCCGCTCCGTCAAAAGGTGACCGCGATCTGCCGAGACGGCTTTCTCATGGGACATTCGGGAATCCTCGATCGGCCATCCAACTCACGGATACACCCACATACCCGCCCGCCCCGGCCGCTGCGCACCGGTGATGCGTGTCAACGTGATCGGCACGCCGTCCTGCGACAGTGCGCCCAACACCGCGAATCCCGCCGCCTCCCGCGCTTCACAGGGGATGCCCAGCTCGTCGGTGGTGATCACGCTGTCAAACGGCGACAGCGCCGCGATCCGTTCAACCAACACCGGGTTGCGCGCTCCACCGCCGGCAAGGATCAACTCGTCGGCTTCCGGTGCCGCAACCGACGCGACCAGCGTCGCCACGCCTTCGATCGCGCTGGCGACCAGGTCGGCCGGCGAGACGTCGCGACGAAGCTCCGACACCAGCCGATCCAGCCACTGCTCGGGGAAGTCTTCCCGCCCCAGCGAATGATGCCCCTCACCGAACAACGCCGGATGGGCCTCGAGGATATTCGTCACGCGATTGGTCGCCGTCCCCGTGCGGGCGATCGTGCCGTTGTCGTCGTACGTCTTGCCCTTGAACAGCCGCTGCACCACACCGTCGATCAAAATATTGCACGGGCCGATGTCTCCGCCGGTGATCTGCTCGATCGGCCGGTTCGGCGGCAGCGACGTGACGTTCGCGATCCCGCCGAGGTTCACCACCAGCCGGTGCTTGACCGGGTCACGGAACATCACCCAATCCGCCAGCGGCGTGATCGGCGCGCCCTCGCCCCCCGCGACCAGGTCGGCCTGCCGCAGGTTGAAACACACCGTGGCCCGCAACGCACGCACGCAAGGCATCGGGTCAAACAGCTGCCAACTCACGCCGTCTTCCGGGGCGTGCCAGATCGTCTGTCCGTGGGCAACGATCAGGTCGAGCTGCTTGCCCCCGGGCAGAAATTTTTCAACGCACTCGACACAGGCGTCGGCATATGCCTGGCCCAGCGTGCGTGACGTCAGCGAGAACGTCAACGCCGGATGCGAATCCCCCGCCGCGAACGAGCGCAGCTCTTCCGCCAACTCGCCCAGCGGCCGGCTCACCAGGCCCAGATACTCGGTGCTCATATCCAGCCCCACGCCGTCCACGCGGATCAGCGCGACGTCCAGGCCGTCGAGCGAGGTGCCGGTCATACAGCCGAGGACGTAGCGGGAAGCGGACATTCCGAAATCCTACCGAAAGCATGCCAAGACCCGTACATTGCGGCTATGTCGCCGAGTTGGCATCGCCCGCTACCGTTCTGGATCCCCGTGGCCGTGCTTGCTGTGCTCGCATATGTCGTGCTGAGCATGTTGTTTGCTTCACTCGATGCAGAATTACGCAGTGTTCAGGAAAATCGGTTGGTTGAAGCAAAAACCGCGCTTCACAAGGCCGCCGACGAAACCATCGCTCAGTGCGATTTCACCCGCGACCACCACCGCGTCTACACCGTCGATCTCGCCCAACTCGCGATCTACGCCGCGCTCGCCGAAGACCGCGCGATGTTCGACACGCTGCGCGACCTGCTGCTCCGCAACGTCGTCATGGACGCCCCCGACGATCCACTCATTCACGGCATGGTCGCCTGGGGATACACGGCCACGCCCGGCGACGCGACGCAGCGATCCGAGCCCCACGACGCCTCCGGCACCACCGAGGCCCTCCGCGTCGCCGAAGCCCTCACCCTCGGCATCGACGCCTTCGGCCACGACGACCAGCAGGTCGTCCGCGACATCCTCGACGCCTACGCCCGCCACGCCGTCACCGAACCCCCGGAAAACGGCACGTGGTACATCCGCAACTACTTCAACCTCGGCACCCGCGCCTTCGCAACGAACTGCTTCCTCATCGACCTCGATCCCGATCTTGTTTTCCATCTGGCCGATCGCCTCCAGAATGACACGCTGCATGAACTCGCCGATCGCAAGGCCGGCTTGATCGAGCAGTGCCGCGTCGCTTCGCGGGGCGGCCACGGCCTGCTGCACCAGATGATCCGCCCCGAAGTCGCCACCGCGATGGGGCCGAGCTATGTGATCTATTCCGCGAACGGCCACGAGCAGCTCAACCTCACGCTCACCGTCGCCGAACGCTGCGTCACCACCAACCCCGACGCCGCCCGCGCCGCCTTCGACTTCGCCATGGCACGCCTCGGCGACCTGCAATTGACCTACAACACCGACACCGGCCGACCGGCCCACGGCGACGACACCCCCCGCGCCGGGCCGGAAACGTTCGCCCCGCTGCTGCGGCTGGCCGTGCGTCTTGAGCAGCGCGAGGCCGTGAACGAAATCCTTCCGCACCTGTGCCGCGTCGCCGCCGACTTGCCCGAATCCACCCATCCCGCCAAGCTCTACGCCTTGGGCGAAACGCTCTGGGCGCTCGAAGTCGCCCGGAAGTTTCGCGACGATTCACCCAGCGCCCAATGAAGATGCCCATGCCCGCAGACGCCAAACACCATCCCGACGACCTCCCCGACTTCCCCTTTGTGCTCGACGATTTCCTCGTCAAGCCAAGAGCAAAAGTCCACCTGGAACAGATCCCGACGCGCTACGAAGGCCCACTGGACAAGGAGCACGCCCACACGCTCCTCGCGTATCAGCACCAGCGCATGAAGGACCTGCAGGAAAGGCTCTACGCCGAGGGCAAGCAGGCGTTGCTGGTCGTGTTCCAGGCGATGGACGCCGCGGGCAAGGATTCCACCGTGCGTCACGTGTTCAACCCGCTCGACGCCGCGGGCTGCCACGTCACTTCGTTCAAAGCGCCCTCCAAGGAAGAACTCGCCCACGACTACCTCTGGCGGGTCCACCAGCACGCGCCCGCCCGCGGCGACCTGGCCGTGTTCAACCGCTCGCACTACGAAGAAGTGCTGATCGTCCGCGTCAAGGGCTGGCAACCCGACAAGGTCTGGAAGCGCCGCTACGACCACATCAACAACTTCGAAACGATGCTCAGCGACGAAGGCACGAAGGTCATCAAGTTTTTCCTGCACATCTCCAAGGACTATCAGAAGCAGCGCCTGCAACGCCGACTCGACCGACCCGAGAAGCACTGGAAGTTCAATCCCGAAGACCTGCTCGAACGCACTCATTGGGACGACTATCAGCGTGCCTTCCAAGACGTGTTCGAGAAATGCAGCACGAAGCAGGCACCCTGGTACATTATCCCCGCCGAGCGGCGCTGGTTCCGCAACCTCGCCGTCGCCCGCATCGTCGCCGACACGCTCGAAGCGATGAGCCCGAAACTCCCCCAACCCACCTTCGACCCCGCGACCATCACGATCGTCTGAGGCAGTCTTACCGCGGAGTGCCGCAGAGAGCCGCAGAGGCAATCAGCAGGAGTGGCCCGGAAAGGATAAGACGCGCCGCCACAACCTTTGTGCATCTTTGTGCTTTCGATGGCCAACTTCTCCTGCTCTTCTTCTCAGCCCTCTGCGGCCCTCTGCGGCCCTCTGCGGTAAATTGCTCGGCCCGAGAAGCAAGGAAGCTCAATGACCGCCACCAAGTCCTACACCGCCGCCGACATCACCGCCCTCGAAGGGCTCGAACCCGTCCGCGTCCGACCCGGGATGTACATCGGCGGCGTCGATGCCCGCGGCCTGCACCACCTCTGCTGGGAAATCCTCGACAACTCCGTCGACGAGGCGATGAACGGCCACGCCACGGAGATCACCCTGACGCTGCACGCCGGCCGCGAGAAAATCACCGTCGCCGACAACGGCCGCGGTATCCCGGTCGACAAGCACCCCAAATCCAAAAAGCCCGCGCTCGAAATGGTCCTCACCGAGCTCCACGCCGGCGGGAAGTTCGAAGGCCAGAACTACAAGACCTCCGGCGGCCTGCACGGCGTGGGCGCCTCCGTCGTCAACGCTCTCTCGAAACACCTCGTCGCCACCGTCAAACGCGACGGCCACGAATACCGCATGGAGTTCGCCAAGGGCAAGCCCACCACCAAGCTGCTGCGCAAGAAAGGCACCTCACGCGGCACCGGCACCACCATCACCTTCGAGCCCGACGCCACCATCTTCCCCCGCATCGACTTCGACTCGGGCACCCTCCGCGAGCGCCTCGAAGTCGTGTCCTTCCTGCACAAGGCCGTCAAAGTTCACTTCCTCGACGAAGAGGCGAAAAGCAAGACGACCTTCCAGCACGTCAACGGCATCGCCGACTACCTCGACGCCGTGCAGAAGCACCGCCAGGCCAAACCGATCCACGACGCCGCGTTCTCGCTGGAGCGCGAGGCCGGCGACGTCCGCATGGAGGCCGTCTTCCGCTGGACCGACGCCACCGACGAGCACCTCCGCAGCTACGTCAACGGCATCCCCACCCCCAGCGGGGGCAGCCACGAAGCCGGCCTCCGCGCCGGCCTGAACAAAGCCGTCCGCAACTTCATCGACACCCACAAGCTCACCCCCCGCGGCATCAAAATCAGCCCCGAAGACATCCGCGAAGGGCTCGTCGGCATCCTTTCGGTCTTCATCCCCGACCCGCAGTTCCAAGGCCAAACCAAGGAACGCCTCAACAACCCCGAAGTCCAGCCCGCCGTCGACAACGCCGTCCGCCCCGCCCTCGAACAGTGGCTCAACGAAAACCGCAGCGTCGGCGACACCATCGTCGCCCGCGTCGTCAACGCCGCCCGCGCCCGCGCCGCCGCACGCTCGGCCGCCGACGCCATCACCCGCAAGACGGTCACCAGCTCCAACCGGCTCACCCTGCCCGGCAAACTCGCCGACTGCACCAGTTCCAACCGCCACGGCGCCGAACTTTTCATCGTCGAAGGCGACTCCGCCGGCGGCAGCGCCAAGCAGGGCCGCGACCGCAGCACCCAGGCCATCCTGCCCCTCCGCGGCAAGGTCCTCAACACCGAGTCGCAGACCCTCACCAAAGTCCTCACCAACAAGGAACTCGCCGACCTGGTCACCGCCATGGGCTGCGGCATCGGTAAACACTTCGACCCCGCAAAACTTCGCTATCAGCGGATCATCCTCCTCGCCGACGCCGACTCCGACGGCCACCACATCACCACACTCCTGCTCACCTTTTTCTTCCGCCATCTCCGCCCGCTGATCGAAGAAGGCAACGTCTTCATCGCCGTGCCCCCGCTCTACCGCGTCGAGGCCGGCAAGCAACGCTTTTACGCCGCCGACGAACCGGAGCGCGACGCCTTCATCGCCTCGCTCAAGGGCAACGCGAAACCCGAGATCACCCGCTTCAAGGGCCTCGGCGAGATGATGGCCAAAGACCTCTGGGAAACCACCCTCAACCCCGCGACCCGGCGGCTGCTGCGCGTCGACATCACCGACGCCCTCGCCGCCGACCGCGTGATGGACGAGCTCATGGGCAAAGACCCCGCCGCCCGCTTCCGCTTCATCATGGACCGCGCCGAAGAAGCCGACGATCTGGACGTCTAACGGCCCGGTCGCCTCAGCGGCCGGACCAAACCCCAGAAACCTAGCTCGCCACCACGTTGCCGACCGTGAAAATCGGCAGCAGCAGCGCGATCGCGATGAAGCCGATAATCACGCCCATCGACGCGGTCATCGCCGGCTCAATCAGACTCGTCGTCGTCTTCACCTGCTCGTCGAACTCCAGCTCCGTGAACTCGGCGATCTTGTTCATCGTCACGCCCAACCGGCCCGACTTCTCACCCGCGTAAACCATCTGCGAGATCGAACGCGGAATCAGCGGACTCTCGAAAAGACCGTCCGACAGTTGCGAGCCGCGCTGCATCCGCTCGTGAAGGTCGTCCCAAAGATCCTCGTACCAGCGATTGCTGGTCACGTCACGGACGATCGCCACCATGTCCAGGATCGGCACGCCCGCATCGATCATCGTCCCCATCGTCCGCATCGCCCGCGTGAGATAGAGCTTGCGGAACAGATCGCCGAGTACCGGGCAAGTCAGCTTGAAACGATCGATCAGTCGCCGGCCACGCTCGGTTCTTCCCGCAAAGACAAACCCTGCGATCGCCGCCACGATCCCCACAAGCCACGCCCACCAGTACTCCGTCACCGCCGACGATAGAAAGATCAACAGCTGCGTCGGCAGCGGCAGCGCGGCCCCACGCTGCGCGAAGATCGTCGTGAACTTCGGCAGCACGAACACCAGCAGGCCAACCGTCACACCCGTGATCATGATCAGCATGATCGCCGGATACGTCAGTGCGTTCTTGATCTTCTTGGCGGTCTGCCGCTCCTTGGTGAGATAGCCGCTCACCCGATCCAGCATCATCCCCATCGTCCCCGACGCTTCCGAAGCCCGCACCAGCGAAGTCATCACCGGCGGGAAAATCTTGGGGTACTGCTTCAGGGCCGCCGACAGCTCACCACCGCCCTGCACGTGTGAGTACACCTCGTTGAGCACTTCGGCGAAGGCCGCGTTCTCACACTGCTCCGCGATGCACTCCAACGCCTCCGAAAGCGGCACACCCGTATCGATCATCGCCGCGAGCTGATGCGCGAACGAGATCACATCGTCGCGCTTGATACGGCCGGCTTTGCGGCGGGCCTTCTGCTGCGCGCTCTCCGCCTTCGCCTCGTCCACCTCGTCGAGGCTGACCACGAACTTGCTTTCGCTGCGGAGCATCCCGCCCGCCTCCGCCACACTTGTGGCGCGGAGCAAACCGGTCATCAATTCCCCGCGGGCGTCTCGGGCTTTGTAGCGATAGGTGGCCATGATGATGAACGGGCAGAGATCAGGCGCTCGTCGCGCGGAACAGTTCTTCGAGGGTGGTCAGACCGGCCGCCACCTTGTCCAGGCCATCGTGCCGCAGCGGCGTGTATCCGTTACCCGCCAGCGCGGCCTTGCGCACCTGCTGCAGCGTGCCGCCGCTCGACACCGCGTCGAGCATTTCGTCGCTGGGGATCAGCAATTCGAAGAGGCCGATCCGTCCGGCGTATCCCGAATTACGACACTTCGTACAGCCCACACCGTGGTACACCGGCCCGACCTGCCGGACACCCTCGGCGAGTTTGTGCAGCGTCCGCTTGGTCTGGGCCGTGAGTTCCATCGGCTCCTTGCAGTGCGTACAGATCTTCCGCACCAGACGCTGGGCGAGCACCCCACGGATCGCCGCGGCGACGAGGTACGGCTCCACGCCGATGTTGAACAGACGGGTCACCGCCGAAGGCGCATCGTTGGTGTGCAGCGTCGAGAGCACCAGGTGCCCGGTCAACGCGGCCTGCGTCGCAATCCGGGCGGTTTCCTGGTCGCGGATTTCGCCCACCATGATCACGTCCGGGTCCTGCCGAAGCAGCGATCGCAACGCGCCGGCAAACGTGAAGCCCGCCTTGTCGTGCACCTGAAACTGGTTGACGCCGGGGATGTTCTGCTCGATGGGGTCTTCCACCGTGCAGATGTTGATCGCCTCGTCGTTGATCTCGCTGAGGGCCGAGTACAACGTCGTGGACTTGCCCGAGCCCGTCGGCCCGGTGACCAGAAAGACGCCGTTGGGCTGATGCACCACCGCGCGGAAGCTCTCCAGCATTTCGTAGGAAAACCCGAGCTTTTCCAGACGCACCATCGAGTTGCGGTTGTCGATGATGCGCATCACGACCTTCTCGCCGAACTTGCCCGGGCAGGTGCTGACGCGCAGATCGATCTGCGACTTCTGGATGCGGATCGTGATCCCGCCGTCCTGCGGGACGCGCCGCTCCGAGATGTCCATCCCCGCCATGATCTTGATGCGGGACACCACCGCCGCCTGCATGAGGTGCGGCGGGCAGATCTTCTCGTACATCCGGCCGTCGACGCGGAAGCGGACCCGCAGCTTGTTCTCGTCGGGCTCGATGTGGATGTCGGAAGCGCCGTCCTTCACCGCGGAGTAGATCAGAAAGTTGACCAGCTTGATGATGGGCGAAGCGTCGGCCGAGTCGGCCAGGTTCGCGATGTCGAGGATCTCCTTCTCGACCACCGCGAGGTCGCTCATCGCGATGTCATCGATCACCTCGTCGATCACGAAGACGTTGCCGTCGGGCATATAGGCCGTCAGCGTGGCGTCGATATCCTTGACCGTGGTTGCGACGATCTGAACCGATTTTCCGGTGAGCCGCTCGATCTCCTCGGTCACGAAGACGTTTGCCGGCTCGTGCATCGCGACCGTCAGCTTGCCCTCGATGCAGAACAGCGGCAGGACCTTGCTCTTCTCGAGAAACTCGCGCGGAAGCATCTCGATGACTTTGGGATCCACCAGCTTGGGGTTGACGCGCGCGAAGGGAACGCCGTACGCCTGCGCGAGCGCCTCCATCACCTGCTCTTCGCTGACAAACCCCATCTCCACGAGCACTTCACCCAGCAGCTTGCGCAG
>CAZIXN010000051.1:13117-15519 GCA_964543215.1 uncultured Phycisphaera sp. | reverse complement strand
GCGTCCACGATCGAAGCCTCGGTAAAGGAAAATCGCCCGTTCGATACGGAGGCGAGGTTTTGGAGATGCGTGATGTTGTCGGCCTGCCCCCGCGACAAGTCATCGAGCACGACGACCTCTGCTCCGAGGTGCAGCAGCGCTTCGCTCAGGTGCGAGCCGATGAATCCCGCACCGCCGGTGACGACGCAGCGGACACCCGCGAACGCCTCGCCATGCAAAATCTTCCAATCGACCAATGCCATGCCCGTGCGTCCTGGTGGTTTCGCGTCGAATTCAGTAGCGCGGCACGTTCGGATCAATGCGCCGCGACCACGCATCGATGCCACCCTGCATCGACCACGCATCCGTAAAGCCCTGCGACCGAAGATACTCGGTCACCTTCCGCGAGCGCACGCCGCCGTGGCAGAACACGACGACCTTCTTGTTCCGGAAGTCTGCCAACTCGTCCAGACGGGCCGGCAAGACCTGCATCGGGATCTCTTCGGCGCCTTCGATCGCGGCGGTGGCGATTTCGTCGGGGGTGCGTACGTCCAGCAGCAGGTCGCAGCCGGCCTCTCGACGCAGGGCCACGACGTGTTCGGGCGTGACTTCCCAATCCGGGTCGTGCGTGGTGGGTGAATCGGCGGTCACGTTGCCGGGACTTCCGGTGCGGGGCTGATTACTTCGACCTTGGCGTAGCGATCGAGGTTGAGCGTGACGATTTCGCCGTCGTCCTTCACCAGCGTGAGCCGATCGAGCCAGAGCTTGTCGTCCTTGGCGTGAGCGAACCACGAGCCGGTCTTGCGCTGCTCGTAGGCCTGGACAATGCCGACGGTGTCGGACGTCCAGCCTTTGAGCGGCATCTGTTGGACCACGCGGACGCGCGTGCCGGGCGTGAACGCCTCGAGATCCAGTGCGGGTTCCGGCGTGCCGGGGGCGACGTGATGAGCCGACTTCGTTTCGTCCATGTCGATTGTCCGAGTCAGATAAACCTTTAGGTTACTCGCCGACCGACGACGCCACAAAACACGCCGGGCCGACGAGATATCGACCGTGACGCGATCCTTCGGGCTTGGTATGCTTCCGGGCTTGCCACACGGTCAGCGGCGTCGCCGCGGCCGGCCTTGGAGAGGTGTCCGAGTGGCTGAAGGAGCTGGTTTCGAAAACCAGTGTGGCGTCCGCGTCACCGTGGGTTCGAATCCCACCCTCTCCGTTTTCTTGAATCATCCTGTGCGGCGCGGTGGCCGCTCGGTGATAAACACCCTGAACGCCCGGCGGGTTCGGGTGGGACCCTTCCTGCCGGTCCGTTGGTTCCAAGCGGATTTCGTGACGTTCCGGGGCCCGTGAATGTCAAAACGACGATGCCTGTCAGGCATCTTCCGCGCGGTTGAAGCGCAGTTTTCCGAGCGAACATTGTCTCAGTCTCAGTCTCAGTCTCAGCCGGGCGGCAGGTCGGCGGCGTCGACCGCGGGACCAGCGTCCGGGGCGATGCGTTTGCGCATCGGGGCGGTCATGCCGCGGGGCATGGCGATGACGCCGGTGCGGGCGAGTTCAAGCAGGCCGTAGGCGGAGATCAGCTCGATGAAGGATTCGAGCTTTTCTTCCGGGCCGGCGATCTCGATCATGAGACGGTCGGGCGCGACGTCCACCACTTTGGCGCGGAAGAGGTTGGCCAGGGTGATGATCTCCTCGCGTTTGTCGGCGTCGCCCTTGTCGGTTTTGGTGCTGACCGAGAGCATCACCAGATCGCGTTCGACGAAGGGCGTGTCGTGGTAGGAGACGACCTTGACGACAGGGACGAGCTTGGCGAGCTGCTTGCGGATTTGTTCGAGGGTGGCGGCGTCGCCGAGCACGACGATGGTCATGCGCGACAGGTCGGGGTTTTCGGTTCGGCCGACGACGAGGCTGTCGATGTTGAATCCTCGGGCGGCGAACATGCCGGCGACCTGGGCGAGGACGCCGGGCTCGTTGGTGACCAGCGCGGCGATGACGTGGCGGAGGATCGTGGGGTCCTCGGAGGAGACGGCGTTGCCGGCGGCGGCGGTGGTGGCGGTGGTGGAGACGTTCATGGGTGGAGGATAACGCTGCGGGGAATCCGACGCTTCGTCGCAGGCTGCTCAGCGTTCGGCTTGGCCGTGGCTAATGGATGAAACGCATCTCGCCAAAGTTCGGGATCACGGCCGGGCCGGCGGCGGTGACGGGCGAGGGGGCGGGGTAATACACGAAAAACGCCCGGCCCATGAGCAGGTCGCGCGGGACCCTCCCCTGGGCGCTCGGCCCGCGGTCGCCGGCGAAGTGGGCATCGGCGACGTCGCGGTTGACGCTGGCCCACTTGCGGGAGTCCTGGGAGGCGGGGGAGTTGTCGCCGACGCAGAAGAACTGGTTGGGGCCCAGGTCAATGGGGTTGGCGTCGCGTCGGGAGA
>CAZIXN010000051.1:4226-13017 GCA_964543215.1 uncultured Phycisphaera sp. | reverse complement strand
TTTGCGGTAGAGGTTGCCGTCGAGGAAGCCGAGCGATTCGTTGGGCAGGCCGACGAGGCGCTTGATGAAGTTGGTGTCGGGGCTTTCGGGGTTTTTGAAGACGACGACGTCGTAGCGTCTGGGCTCGGCGAAGCGGTAGAGGTATTTCTGGACGAGGATGCGGTCGCCGGCGTAGGTGCGGTTGGGTTGGCCGGCGTCGTCGAGGGTTCGGATGGGGAAGAAGCACATGGGGCAGCGGAGGTCCACGCCGGCGGTGGAGCGTTCGCCGCCGTCGGTGGCGAAGCGGTAGTCGCACTGGGGGCAGTCGGCGCGGACGTGCTGGCCGAGCAGGGTCGGAGCCATGCTGCCGGTGGGGATGACGAAGGCCTCGACGATGTAGGCCCGGAAGATGAAAGCGAGGATGAACGCGACGACGACGGACTCGGCGGTTTCCTTGAGCGACTGGTCGGGCGACTTGCGCGATGTTGGCTTTTGGATTTTGGATCTTGGATTGGGCATGAGGCGGCCTGCGGTTGAGCGAGTTTACGGCGAATCACACGGTGGGCCGCGTTTCGACGGTGTGCTCCGGAGTCGGTAGGATTCGAGGACCCGATTGGCGACGCACCAATCCAAAAATCCCCAACCCAAATTCAACATGCTTTCAGCCCAATTCTTTGTCTCCACGCTTGTCATCCTGCTGGTGGTCCACGCGATGCTGGGGGCGACGGCGTACCTGATCTTCCTGGAGCGTAAGGTGGCGTCTTGGGCGCAGGACCGCATCGGGCCTAACCGCACCGACTTTTCGTTCGGGCAGGGCGACATCATCGAGCAGTTGCCGCTGGTCGGCGGTTTTCTAAGTTGGTTGTTCGTGGGACCCAAGGCGTTGTTCGGCCTGGGGCAGGCGCTCGCGGACGGGTTGAAGCTGCTGTTGAAGGAGGATTACACCCCGCCGTTCGTGGATCGCACGTTGTTCGTGATGGCCCCGGCGTTGGCGGTCGTGCCGGCGCTGATCGGCTGGGCGGTGATCCCGTGGGGCGGGCTTTGGGACTTTCCGGGCGTCACCTTGTTCGGCACGGAATGGGTTGCCGCGGGCGTGGTGCGTTTCGCGGTGCTGCCGATCCATCTGGGCGTGATCTACATCCTCGCGGTGAGTTCGATGGCGGTGTATGGCGTCGTGCTCGCGGGCTACGCCAGCAACAACAAGTACAGCTTTCTGGGCGGCCTGCGCGCCACGGCCCAGATGCTCAGCTACGAGATCCCGATGGGCGTGTGCGTGCTGATCATGATCCTGATGTACAAGTCGGCCGATGCGGAAGTCATGGTGCAGGCGCAGACGTCGGGTGTGTTTGGCCTGACGCAGGTGTGGGGCGCGCTGATGCACCCGCTGCTGGCGGTCATCTTCTTCACGTGCATCCTCGCCGAGTGCAACCGCGCCCCGTTTGACCTGGCGGAGGCGGAGCAGGAACTCGTCGGCGGGTTCCACACCGAATACGGCTCGATGAAGTGGGCGCTGTTTTTCCTGGGCGAGTACATGCACATGATCACCGGCTCGGCGTTCTTTGTCGTGCTGTTTCTGGGGGGTTGGTCGCTGCCTTTCTTCGATGTATTGCCGCACGTGGCCCCGGAAGGTTGGGCGGGGGTGCTGGTGGTTCTGGCGAAGTTCGGCGTGTTCGCGGGGAAGGTGACGCTGCTGCTGTTCGTGATGATGTGGGTGCGTTGGACGTTGCCGCGGTTCCGGTTCGATCAGCTGATGAAGCTGGCGTGGCGGGGGATGATCCCCCTGATGCTGGTGATGTTGCTGGTGGTGGGGGTGATGGTGTATCTGGACATCGAGTCGTGGTTCGCGTATCTGGCGGTGAACATCGTGGTGGGCGTGGGCGCGGCGATCGTCGGGCCCATGCTGCCCCAAGGGCCGGCGGTGAACCGGAAGGTGCCGCTCAAGGGTTCGCGATTCAGCCCGCTGGTCGAGCCGGCGTAAAGGTCGGGGTGCGGGCCATCCAGGTAGAGCGCGTGTCGGAGGGTTTCACGAGAGGCCGCAAGGCCCGTGCTTCGTCGAGTTGAACGTGTGGTCAGAGCACCACGAAGTCAAGACACTTTCAGCTTGCCGGCGACTTTGCGGGCGTCGGCTTTGACGGTGTCGTGCTTGCCGGATTTGCCGGGCTCGTCTTCGCGTGGGCGGTAGAGGTCGGCGTAGAACTCGAGCACCTCTTTGCCCGGGGCCAGGCGATCGCGGGTGTAGCGGAAGCCGATGCGTTCGAAGGTTTCCAGGGCGACGCCCCGTTCGAAGCGTGTGTCCAGGCGGACTTTGAGGTAGGCGTGCTTGCGGCAGTGGTTGAGCGCCGTTTCCAGGAGCAGGCCCGCCAGCGGGCCGGCCTGCAGGTCGGGGCAGACGCGGAGTCGGCGGATCTCGGCGGTGTCATGGTCGTCGGACGCGACGCCGATCATCCCGACGACGACGCTTTGGGCATCGACGGCAACCCAGAAGTGGTGGCGCGGGTCTTCGAGATACGCCGAAGCCAGATTGTCGATGTCCGCGCCGGTGTCGTTGGGGGCCACCTGTCCCGCCAGCAGCCCGTTGTCGAAGAGCGCTGACACGGCCGGCTGATCGGCATCCTGGACCGAGCGGAGTGAAAAGCCGTGCGATGGGTTCTCGACAAACTGGGGAGTCGCGGGTGCGTGCATGGATCAGCTCGAATTCGCAAGCGATGGTGCCGGGCAGGCTGAATGTTTTCCGCTTATCTCTTCACCAGCATATGACAATCTCAGGGCAATCGTATGGATGAAATCCCCATGATCCGGCATTCAGGCGGTGATGTCGGCCTTAGCGCCCGCCGTTGACTTCGTAGAACGTGAGGCGGTCGGTGGTGGTGTCGAGCAGGGCCACCGTGTAACTCGCGGCACGGAACAGCGCTCCGGGGTTGATGATCCGGGTGCCGTTCTGGCGGATGTCGGATTGGCGGTGGGTGTGGCCGTGGCACAGGTAGCGGGGGTGGCTGGCCAGGGCTTCGGCCATCCGCCGCTCCTCATGGCCGTGGCAGAACATCAGGACATTCCTTTCCTCGTCCACCGGGGCAGCCGTCGCACCGGTGGGCACCCGTGATGGCGCCGTCGCCGCACGGGTGAGCCTCAGACAGCCCAGGGGATCGTCCACCGCGATGTCCAGATCGTAGGCGTAGGACGCCAGCGACGCCTGGTCCCAGTCGGTGTTGCCGAACACCACGTGGGCCTCGAGTTGATCGCCGCCGTCCAGAGCATCCACGCACAGGGCATCCACCACCTCCACGGTCCCGACGTCGCCCAGATGGATGAGCACCTCGGCTCCGGCTCCACGCAAAAGGTCCACCGCCCGCCGGGTCGTCGCCGCCCGGCCGTGTGAATCCGACAGCAATCCGATCCGCGCCAAGAGCACGTCCTCACAAAAACCACTGGAGAATCACCGAAGAGCAGGCGGATCGGTCTCCGACGTCGAAGCATACCCGGCCCGCCCGGGTTGGCCAACCTAAAACGCGCATCGTCATCGGCAATGCGCCGAAACCCCTGTCCCGGGGCCGTACACTGCCCGCCCATGGTTCCCGTCCTCGCCGACATCCTCGCCCATAAACGCGACGAAATCGCGGCCGCCAAGGCCGTCCGTCCGCTCGACGAGCTCAAAGCCGCCGCCGCCGACACCGACACCCCCCGCAACTTTTTCAAAGCCGTCACCGACCCGCGCCGCCGGCTCAAAGTCATCGCCGAGATCAAGCGGGCCTCGCCCTCGGCCGGGCTGATCCGCGACGACTTCGACCCCGTCCGCCTCGCCGAGCAGTATCACGCCAACGGCGCCGCCGCGATCTCCTGCCTCACCGACGCGAAATTCTTCCAAGGCGACTTGGCCTTCATCGAGCAGATCAAGGCCGCGGTGCCCTTGCCCGTGCTCCGCAAGGACTTCATCGTCGATCCGTATCAGCTTTACGAGGCCCGGGCCGCCAGCGCCGATGCTGTGCTGCTCATCGCCGAATGCCTCGGCGAGCCGCAGCTGATCGACCTGCTCATTCTCGCCACCGAGCTCAAGCTCACCGTGCTTCTTGAAGTTCACGACATGGAATCGCTGATCCAGGTCAAGAGCCACGTCGGCTTCCCGCATCCGGGGTACCAACTCCTGGGCATCAACAACCGCGACCTGCGGACGATGACCACCGACCTGCGACACACCATCGACCTGCTGGGCGAAGTGCCCAACAAGGACATCCTCGTCAGCGAGTCGGGCATCAAAACGCACGACGACATCGCCACGCTGCTCAAGCACGGCGTGTACCGCGTCCTGGTCGGCGAGCACCTCATGCGACAACCCGACCCCGGGCAGGCGCTGCACGAACTGATTCACGGCGACGAAGGCGGCGAATCCTTCCACTGGGCTTACTGATCCGCAAGACAAGGTGCGGGCCGGGCAACCCGTGCGGGCAACGTCACGGCGCGTTGAGTGAACCATCCGGTCGGCGGGCCTGCGACCATTGCGGGACTTCGGCCTTGCACGGATATTGCGTCGCGAGCGCTTCGTCGAGATCGACGCCGTGGCCGGGCTTTTCGTTGGGAACCATGTACCCGCCGCGGACTTCGGGGCAGCCCGGGAACACGCGCTGCGTGGTGTCGGAGAACGGCTGGAACTCCTGTACGCCGAAGTTTGGTGACGCGAGGTTGAGGTGCAGGTTCACCGCGTGGCCGACGGGTGAACAGTCGCCCGGCCCGTGCCACGCGGTGCGCACGCCGAATGCTTCACCGATGGTCGCGGCCTTGCGGGCGGGCGTGAGTCCGCCGAGGTCGCTGAGGTGCATGCGGAGGAAGTCGATCAAGCCGTCGCGTACGGGGGGCAGCCACTGCTCGGGGCTGGTCCAGAGCTCGCTCATCGCCAGGGGGATGCTGGTGTGGGCGCGGAGTTGCGTGAGCGAGGTGAAATCCTCCGGCGGCAACGGGTCTTCGAAAAAGAACAGGCGGTATGGCTCAAGCTTTTTGGCGAAGTGGATGGCTTCCGGGAGCGTGAGTCGGCCGTGGACATCGTGCAGGAGCTCCGGGCCTTCGCCGAATTGCTGCCGGATGTGCGCGAAGAGCTCGGCGGTCGACGCCGTATAGCCGCGGGGGTCGTAGTAAGCGCCGGGCAACGCGCCCGCGGGCGGCGGGGGCATGTCGTCGCTGCGGCCGCCGTACGCCGCGCCGCCGGCCTCGCCGCTGCTGAGCGTCTCGAGCGCGCCGCCGCCCAGACGCAGGCGGACGTGGCGCACGCCGTTGTCGAGGTGCTCGCGCACGTGCTGGGCGACTTCGTCGAACGTCCGGCCGTCGGCGTGGCGATAAACCGCGCAGGCTTCGCGGACTTTGCCGCCGAGCAACTGGTAGAGGGGCAGCCCGGCGACTTTGGCTTTGAGGTCCCACAGTGCCATGTCGATGGCGCTGTGCGCGTTGTTGAGCACCGGGCCGGATCGCCAATATCCGTTGAAATGCATGAGCCGCCAGAGTTCTTCGGTGCGCAGCGCATCACGCCCGATGATCAGCGGCTTGACGTGGTGCTCGAGCGCCGCAGCGACGGCGTGGAAGCGCTGCGTGAAGGTGCCGCAGCCCAGGCCGGTGAGCGACGGTTCGGCCGTCATCACTTTGGCAATGACCAGGTTTCGGCCCATGGGCGCGGTGCAGATGACGCGGACATCGGTGATGGGGAGCGACTTCATGCGGGAGCATTTTCCAGCAAAGCGATCGCGGCGTGCACGGCTTGGCTCGTCTGGGCACAAGCTTCGTCCGCGGTGGTCTGCTTCCATCGCGGGTGGGTGGGTTCGGAGGTGATCGGCCCGTCGTAACGGGCTTGTTGCAGTCCCCGCATGAAGCCGAGCAGGTCGATGACGCCGGTCGCCAGCGGCAGTTCGCGTTCGTTGACGACTTGCTGATCGGTGGGGCGGTCGGCGATGGCGTCGTTGATGTGGACGCCGACGATCCGCGATGCGGGCAGGGCGGCGAGGTCTTCGCGGGTTTCACCGGCGCAGTGCCAGTGGAAGCAGTCGAGCAGCAGGCCGAGGTTGACGGGGTTGCCCGCCCGTTGGATCAGGTCGAGCATGCCGCGGAGGTCGAACACGAAAGGATGCGGCATGTGCGTTCGTCGCGTGATGGGTGCGACGTATTCCAGGCCCAGCGACAGGCCGTGGTCGGCGAGGACCGGAAGCACATCGTCCAGCCGGCCGAGGTGTTCGTCCATGGCGGCGTCGAACGCGAGCGTGGGGTGGAAGGGCAGGACGACGGCACAGGTGCGCGTGAAGCCGAGTTGTTGTGCGAGCGCGCATCGTGATTTCAAGTCAGCGCGATGAGCGTGCCATTCGTCGGGTTCGGCGGTGAACTTGTTGGGCAGCAGTGAGCAGTAGCCCCGACGCAGGCCGGCGTCGGCGATGCGTTGGGCCAACGAGCGGCTGGATGCCGACGTCCAGGCATGCTCGAAAAGATTGAGGCGCAGGTCGATGCCCGCGAAGCCGTGCGTTTCTGCAAGTTGCACGCACACGTCGGGGGGTGCGGACACGCCGATGAGGTCGGCCATCAGGCTGGCGTACATGGCGGGTCCGAAGCGGTGGGCGTGTTGGCGGGCGGTTCGGCGAGCCGTGGTTCGGCCTTGGCGTAGGCTCGGGAGACGATATCGATGGTGCGACGCACGCTCTGCGGCGTGACGGTGAGAGGCTTTCCTTCGCGGACGGCGGCGAAAAAGTCGTTGAAGAAGGCGACGTAGGGTTCGTGGCGAGCGCTCTGGCCGTCCCAGTGGTGCTCGACCCAAGGGATGTCTTCGCTGGGATAGGCGCGTCCGGCGGCAAAGGGACGCGTGTCGAGTTCGCGCTCGGGCATCTTCGACCAATCGACGGTTTTCCACGTGAGGCGATCGGGCGTGCCGCGCAGGCAGCCGGCGGTCCCCATGATGAGCCACCGGTCATGCGGGAAGGCGTTGGCGTTGGACAGTTCGATGTCGATGGTCGGGCCGGCGCCGCGGAGCACGAGCTTGACGTGGTCTTCACCGTCGCCGCAGGAAAGGGCTCTTTGCAGATCGGCGAAGACTTCGACCGGCTCTTGCCCGAGGAACTGGACGGCCTGATCGACCAGGTGCGTGCCGTTGACCCGGAGCAGGCCGCCGCCCTGGGCACGGATGACCTGCCAATCCCAGCGCCGGGTGAACTGATGCCAGCACATGCGGATCTGCACGACCCGCCCGAGTTGGCCCGAGTCGATGATCTCACGCACCTTGAGAAAGCCCGCTTCGAAGCGGCGGTTCTGAAACGGCGCGAGCAGACGTCCGGCCTGCGCCGCGGCGTCGATCATGGCGTCGGCTTCGGGCAGATCCATCGCCATCGGTTTCTCGGCGACGACGTGCAAGCCGCGTTGCAGCGCCGTGATCGTGTGTCGAGCGTGGAGCGTGTTGGGCGTCGCGATGACGACGGCTTCGAGCTGCGGGTCGGCGAGCATGGCGTCGACCTCGTCGTACGCGGCACAGCCGAAGCGCCGCGCCGCTTCGTCGCGGCGAGCCGGTTGACCGTCGGCGACGGCGACGACGGTGAAGCGCTGTGGCAGCGTCGCAAGGGTGTCGGCGTGGATGTGCCAGCCGCTGCGCCCCAGGCCGGCGATGCCGATCCGGATCGGCGTGGGGGATGCGTCGCGCTGCGTGACGCGAGGCGTCGGTGCCGGCACGCGCGGCTTGAGCGGGTTGGGCGTGGTGAGGGGTGGTTGGCGGAAGGCGGTCATGGCGGGCCTTGAAAGGCGTGAAGACGTGCGGTCTGAAGCCAGCGATCGATCGGTGCCGATCAGCGGGTGCGGGCAGGCGTGGCCCACATGTCCAGGCTGGCGCCCATGGCTTCCTTGACGCCGCGGGTCGCGTCGTCGAGCTCGGCGAGGGTGTCGGCGTCCAACTGGATATCGGCTGCGGCGGCGTTGGAGTGAACCTGCGAGACCTTCGACGCCCCCGCAAGCACCGCCGTGACGCCGGGCTGGTGCAGACACCACGCCAACGCAACCTGGGCCATCGGCTGGTCGAGCCGTTGGGCGACGGCGGCGACCCGCTGGATCGCCGCGAAGGTTTCCGCTTCGCAGCCCGGATCGCTGTGCCGGGCTTGCGGCCGAGTCGAGGCGAAGTGCCGGGTGCGGGCGCGCTCAGCGGGCACCTCGTCGGCGTGTTGGTACTTGCCGGTGAGCAGGCCCTGGGCCATTGGCGAATAGCAGAGCAGGCCGACGTTGTGCTCGTGGCAGAGCGGCCCCGTATCGATCTCGGCGCCGCGGGCGAGGAGGCTGTAGACGACCTGATTGACGCTGGGCGTGATGATTTCGAGCAGTTCGGTGAGGTCCTGCGGCCCGAAGTTGCAGACGCCGATGGCGCGTACTTTGCCGGCGGCCTTGAGGTCTTCCATGGCGCGGATGGATTCTTCGAGCGGCACCTGTCGGCGGGGCCAATGGATCTGATGCAGGTCGATCACGTCGGTCTGCAGGCGCTTGAGGCTGTCTTCGCAGTCTTTGGTGATTTCGTCGTAGGTGAGCGTTTGGCCGGACGCCTTGGTGGCGATGACCACCTTGTCGCGGCGGTCATGGATGGCGTGGCCGAGTTGTTCCTCGGCGTGGCCGTTGCCGTAAGCGGGGGCGTTGTCGAAGAAGTTGATGCCCACTTCGATCGCGGCGTGAATGGTTTTGACGGCCTCGTCGTCGGGGATGCCGTCGTAGGTCGGGTTGGGTGCGGTGGACATGCAGCCGAACGCGACGCGTGAGACTTCGATGTCGGTATGGGGGATCGTGGTGGTTTGCATGGGGAACAGCGGCTAGGAGCTAGGAGCTA
>CAZIXN010000051.1:0-4126 GCA_964543215.1 uncultured Phycisphaera sp. | reverse complement strand
TGAGCTAGGAGCTCTGAGCTAGGAGCAATAAGCGAGAGGCTAGAAGGAACAAGCGTTACGGACTTTCGGCGGTTTCGTGGACGACGGGCAGGATGAGTTCGGTCCAGATCGCGCCTTCGTCGGTCATGCCGGGCCACTTCGCCATCACGGGGATCGTCGCTTCGAACGCGGGCTCGTCGTAAGCCAGCGCGGCGGTGCGCATCGCCTGGGCGTGCATCACCGCCTTGGGATCGCGGATCTGCTCGTAAGGCCACTCCGCCTGCTCGGAAAGGTACGGCACGAGGAACTCGACGGCCCGGCGGATGCTGCGGCCATCCTCGCTTTGGTAACTCCACAGGTCGATGTTCAGCCGGTCGGCAATCGTGGCGAGGTCCATCATCGCCCGCAGGTTGAAGTCGGAATAGTGCAGCGACATCGTGCGCTCCAGTTCGTGCGGTTGACTGCCGTCGGGCGCGATCTGCTCATCGATGCGTGCGGGGATGGTGGCGATGGATCGTTCGGCAAGATCCTTGCGATCACCGAAGTAGCCGTAGCTGGCGATCTGTGCGTGCGCCCAGGTTCCGTGGTTGTTGGCATAGGTATGTTCGGCGATTCCGAACTCGCTGTGGGTCAGCCAGTCCGCGTAATCGGCGAACCACTGACGGACGCCATCGCGGATTTCGCCCGTCATGTGCGGCGAAGCTTCGAGCATCGCAAAGGCGTCGGGCATCCAGCGGAGGCGGACGGTCTCGATGATACCTACGTGTCGGCCATCGTCGTTGACGCCCGGCACGAACTGGGCGAACTGCATCCGCGGCGTCATGCGCGTCGCAGGATCGACGAACCAGACGCGGCAGCGTTCGATCGCGTTCCTGGCGTAGTCCTCGTTACCCGTGAAGTAGTAAGCGAAGGCCAGCCAGCGCACCGCATCGCCCAGGTCGCCGAGCTTGGCGACGTCGTAGTTGTCGCGCTCCGGGTTGAACTTGCCGTCGTGCCGGACGTAGGGCCGACCGTCGGCCGTGTCGGGATTCGGCCACCAATACGGCGAAAGCGAGACGTAGTCGTTTTTACTGCCCGAGGGGGCCGGATCCTTCTTGTCGGTCACCGAACGGATGGGCACGAGAAGCGCGTCGTCGGCTTTCTGTGTGAGGGTGTCGAGCGCCGCTTGCTGTTCGGGCGTTCCTTGGCCGGCGTGCAGCCCATCGCGCACGGCGGTGACGGCGGGGGCATCAAGCAGCGCCGGCTCGAAACCCGCCGGGAGATCGGCACTGGCCGTCAGACTCGCCAGCGCAGCGAGCGTGCCAGTAGCCAAACAAAATCCAAAAGTTTTCGCGGATTGTGAGAAGCGCGGGGTCGATCGAAATCGCATGGTCAGGCCCTTCAACAGATGTGAGCAGCAAAAGAAACGAGATTCGGACGCTCGACGCCCGCCACGGTCGCGGACGCTTGAACAATGTACAAGCATCAGCCTGCTTTGTACAGTTTTGTTCAGAGAAATTTCTCCGGCTGAACGGCGGTGAACATTGGGTCTTTTTGCCGTCAAGAACGCGATTCGAGAGTCCGTGTAGCGGTCCTGGCAGACTTGTGCTCATCGATCCCCGACACGATTTTCCGAAATTTGGGGTTGTAATGTACGGAAGTTGCCTGTACATTCCTGTGGATGTCCATTGTCGAAGTCGCCAAACTCGCCGGCCTCTCGCACGCCACGGTGTCCCGCGTCATCAATGACCGGCCCGGCGTGTCCAATGGCGCGGCCGAGCGCGTGAAGTCGGCGATGAAGAAACTCGGCTACACCCCGCCGGCCCGCCGACGCGGCCCGGTGCCCAAGAGTCGAGCGTCCATGCGAACCGGCAACATCGCGCTGCTGATGCTCGGCACCGACCTGGCTCCGATGCACGCGCCGGTTGCCGCCGTCGCGGTCGACGCCGCCGGCAGCGCCGTGGCTGACCTGGGTTTCAACCTCACGCTCGCCAAGGTCGGCAACGATGGCCGACTTCCGCCCTCGGTGCAGCGTGGCGAGATCGATGGCCTGATCCTTCACGGCTACCCGCCCGCGGAGTCCGTCGCCCAAAGGCTCCGGGAATATCCCACCGTGTGGATGATGAGCCGACGTACCGACGACGGCGACTGGGGCGACCGCGTCGGCCCGGACAACGAAGCGGTGGGGCGGATCGCCGCCGAGCACCTGCTGGGCGAGGGCCACGCCCATGTGGCCTACATGCGGCTGGAGCAGACGCACCGCGGCTTTGCCGATCGCGAACTCGCGTTCGTCGAATCCATCCGTGCCGCCGGGGCCGATTGCGACCTCATGGATGTCGCGGCACGCGACCAGGGCGAGCAGGGCGCCAAGCTCGACCGGCGAGCGCTCGATCGGGCGATCGCTCAGCTCGCCGTCACCAAGAGCCGGGCCACCGCGATTTTCGTCCCCCGCGGTCGCTGGACGATGCTCGTGTACGAAGCGATGCGGCAGCACGGCCTGGAGCCCGGCCGGGACGTCGTCGTCGTCGCTTGCGACAACGACCCGATCCTGCGTGGCCTCTCGCCCGCGCCGGTCACGATCGACATCCAGCCGGACCTCATCGGCAGCGAAGCCGTCCGCCAATTGATGCGTCGCCTCGAAGAGCCCGAGTCCCGCTCCGTGTCCCGCATGTTGGTCCGCGTTCAGCCCCGCTTGGTTCTTGGGCAGGATGAAACGGAGTTCGACGACGCCTAGGTGTCTCGGCGATGCGCCTTCGGTGGTGCCGCCTGGTTTCTCGAAGTTGATTGTTTTCTGTCCGAATGCTTGAAGAATCCTGGTCCAACGTCTCGTGTCCGTTATCTGTTTTTTCTCGTCCCGAATTGGAGGATTTCATGCTTGCTCGTCTCACTTATCGTGCCGTCGGCGTCGCGTCGATGGGTCTTGCGTTGACCGTCACCGCTCCGCTTTATGCGGCGGAAACGATCGGCTTCTCTTACGACTTTGAGAACCTCTCGACCGGTGCGATCCTGCCTGCCGAGACGTTCAGCAACCCGCTGGACGGCTTCAAGCCACGCTTCAACGTCGCGGATGACTCGGCGGGCCTGGGCGGCGGGAACGCGCTCTATATCGATTCTGCCGGCGGTGGCTCGGAGTGGTACGCCGTCTTCGACACGCCCTTGGCTTTCGTCAACGTCGGCGATGTCATGACGATTTCCTTCGACATCCGCCTCAACGATTCGGCCCTCCCGCAGTTGTTCGGCAGTGAACTCCGCCTGGGCCTGTTCAACGACGGCGACAATTCCATCGGCCAGCGCTTCGGCGACTACTCCGCCTATGCGACCGAAGAGATTCCCAACCCCAACGACGTTTTCGGCCTGTTCGGTACCCAGCCCGGAAATTACGACAACGCCGACGGCCCGATCGCGGCCGACTTCGGCCTGACCACCCGCATCCCGCTCTTCGACACCGACGGAGTCAATGCCCGCATGCGGACCGAGATCGCCGGTGACCCCGGCGTGTTCTCCGGTGGCGGCGAAACCGTGGCTGCGGGCAGCAGTGCGACCCACTTCCCCGATCCGATCATGCTGGCGCAGGACCTGGCGATCACCGACACCAACAAGCACACCGTCACCTTTTCTTGGGCGATCGAAGAAAACTCCCGACTGCGCGGCACTTATACGGTCATCGACGCCAATGGCACCGCCACCATCACCGCTACCGATCCGTTCGACGGAAGCGATCCCGACCTGCCCAACCTGCCCGGCCTGTACCACTACATCGCCTTCGAGAACATCAACGACTTCGACTACGTGATCGACAACTTCTCGGTGATCCTTACCACCGCCGGCAGCGTCGAGCTGGCGGGTGATTACAACGACTCGGGCAGCGTCGAACAGGGCGACCTGGACCTCGTGCTCAACAACTGGGGCGGGCCGCGCACGGCCGGCTTCGTCGCCAATGCGGACGGCTTCGCCACCGCCAACGTGGACCAGGAAGAACTCGACCGCGTCCTGAACAACTGGGGCAGCTCCAGCGCCCCCAGCTTCGAAGGCTCGGCCGTCCCCGAACCCGCGACACTCGCCCTGCTGGGTCTGGGTGGTCTGGCCATGCTGCGTCGCCGGCCTGCATGATTGTCAACACCATCCACTGGCGCGCCGCACGTCGCGGCGTGCCGGTTTGCCGCGAGGC
>CAZIXN010000050.1:0-15642 GCA_964543215.1 uncultured Phycisphaera sp. | reverse complement strand
GCCCGAGCCCCGCGCCGCCGCGCCGCTCGCACCGCCGCATCCCAACTCCCTCTCGCCCGTCCAGCCCGGCCAGCCCTGGGTCATCTACCTGCTCATCTCCCTCAACATCATCGTCGGCCTCGCCATCGTCGCCTACTTCCTGCTGCGCGCGCCCTAACCTGCCTCGATGTCCCCCGCCCGACGCCTCTACCTCGACAACGCCGCCACCAGCTTCCCCAAGCCCCCGGAAGTGCACGCGGCCATGGCCCACTACGCCACCGCCCTGGGCGCCTCCCCCGGCCGCGGCGCCTATGCCGAAGCCCAGGAAACCACCCGCCTCTTCCAACTCTGCCGCCAACGCCTGAGCACCCTCATCGGCGGCCAAAACCCCGACCACCTCATCTTCACCCTCAACACCACCGACGCCCTCAACCTCGCCATCAAAGGCCTCGTCCACCACGCCCTGAACCGAAGCCCACGGACTCCGTCCGTGGGTAGCCGCTCCTCCTTCCGGGGCTCCTTCCGGGGCTCCTTCCGGGGCTCCTTCCGGGGGCGGGGGCATCTCATCACCACGGACATGGACCACAACTCCATCCTCCGGCCCTTCAACGCCCTCTGCCAGGCCCACCCCCAGCTCTCCCAGACCCGCATCCCCTGCGATCCCCTCACCGGCCGCGTCGACCCCGATGACCTCCGCGCCGCCCTCACCCCCGACACCCTCCTCTTCGCCACCCTCCACGCCTCCAACGTCACCGGCACCGTCCAGCCCATCCGCGAGCTCGGCAAAATCTGCCGCGACCACGCCGTCCCCTTCCTCGTCGACGCCGCACAAACCCTCGGCCACCTCCCCCTCCACGTCCAGCACGACCACATCGACCTCCTCGCCGCACCCGGCCACAAAGGCCTCCTGGGCCCGCTGGGCACCGGCTTGCTCTACATCCGCCCCGGCCTCGAAAAATCGATGAACACCCTCCGCGAAGGCGGCACCGGCTCCGTCTCCGAACACGACACCCAACCCAACTTCATGCCCGACCGCTTCGAGCCCGGCTCCCACAACGCCCCCGGCATCGTCGGCCTCTCCGAAGGCGTCAACTACATCCTGCAGCGCGGCATCGACAACCTCTGGCAACACGAGCAGCAACTCATCGCCACCATGATCGAAGGCCTGTCCTCCATCCCCCACCTCCGAACCCTCGGCCCGCAAGGCGTCGCCCACCGCTGCGGCGTCTTCTCCATCGTCCTCGATGGCTACGCCACTTCCGGGGGACCGCAGACGCTGGCCGACCTCCTCGAACGCGACTACGGCATCCTCGCCCGGGCCGGCCTGCACTGCGCCCCCCACGCCCACCGCACCATGGGCACGCACGAAACAGGGGGATCCACGCGCTTAAGCCTCGGCCCCTTCGTCTCGAATCAGGACGTCAAATACGCCTGCGATGCCCTCGCCCACCTGGCCGAAAAGGCCGATCGGGCCGCCATCGCCTCTCGCTGAAGCGCCGAGCAGCTTCAGCCACGGATGAACACGGATAAACGCCGATAAAAGCGGGGCTCACGCCATGCAACCGCCGCCGGTGGGCGTCGACACCGAACGATGTAGCGCTGCTCGAATCGCCGCCGGTAGCGGTCGAATAAGTTTTGGTAGTGGTCGAATCGTCGCCGGTAGCGGTCGAAAAAGTTTTAGTAGCGGTCGAATCGCCGCCGGTAGCGGTCGAAAAGGTTTTAGTAGCGGTCGAATCGCCGCCGGTAGCGGTCGAAAAAGTTTTGGTAGCGGTCGAATCGTCGCCGGTAGCGGTCGACTAAGTTTTGGAAGCGGTCGAATCGTCGCCGGTAGTGGTCGAAAAAGTTCTGGTAGCGGTCGAATCGTCGCCAGTCGCGGACCGGATGTCGGCAACGCCCGCGAATTTAATCGCAACCCCGCTCGCGGTGTCCGTATAACCGGGGCGGATGGGGTTCCTTCATCGGTCTTCATCCGTGTTCATCCGTGGCTCCAATTTGTCCGGCCGGTTCGAACGAGAAATGGGTTGGCGGCGTAAGATATTGAGGAGGTGAACCGCCTCTTCTGAAAGGAGTCGATCATGTCGGGTTACGAAGAACGGCAGCACGCGGCGGAGGCGAAGTTGGCGCACGACAGCGAGCTTCGGTTTCGGGTGGCGAATCGCCGGAATCGGTTGTTGGGGCAGTGGGTGGCCGAGCGCTTGGGGCTGACGGGGGAGAAGGCCGAGGATTACGCGCGGTCGGTGGTGCGGTCGGACCTGGAGGAGCCGGGCGAGGAGGATGTGGTTCGGAAGGTGATGAAGGATTGTGCGGAGGCGGGCGAGCCGTTGACGCAGGAGCAGATCCGGGCGCGGATGGCCGAGCTGCAGCACGTGGCCCTGCACGAGGTGGCGGGTCAGGATTGACGGGGGCGGGTGGGGTTCAGCGGACCGTGAGTTGGCGGCAGGTGTCGTGCAGGGTGGCCAGGTCGCGCAGCAGGTCGGGCATGGTGGACAGGGGCAGCGTGGTGGCGGCGTCGGAGAGGGCGCGGTCGGGGTCGGGGTGGGTTTCGATGAACAGCGCGTGAACCCCCGCGGCGACGGCACAGCGGGCGAGCAGGGGCGCGCGGTCGCGTCGCCCGCCGGTGCCCCCGGAAGGGCCGGGAATGGAGCCGGGGTGCTGGGTGCTGTGGGTGACGTCAAAGCAGACCGGCGGTCCCCCGGAAGCCCCGGAAGCCCCGGAAGCCCCGGAAGCCCCGGAAGCCCCGCAAGCCCCGGCGGGGGAGCCGGGGATTTCCAAGTCCATCATGTCGGCGACACCGACGAAATCGTTGACCAGGCGGTGGTAGCCGAAGAAGGTGCCGCGTTCGGTGAGGAGGGTTTGGGCGTAAGGAGATCGGGTCGCGTCGGCGTCTGCTCGGCGTCCGGGGGTGGCTTCGTCGAGTTTGACGACGACGTTGGTCATCTCGGCGGGGGAGAGGAACTGTCCTTTTTTGACGTTGATGGCGTGGCCGGTTTTCGCGCAGGCGACGAGGAGGTCGGTCTGGCGGCAGAGGAAGGCGGGGATCTGGAGGAGGTCGACGCCGGCGTCGGCGGCTTTGCGGGCCTGGTGGGGTTCGTGGATGTCGGTGGTGAGGGGGACGCCGAGGGTGGCTTTGATTTTCGCGAGGAGTTCGAGACCTTCGTCGAGTCCCGGGCCGCGCTGGGAGTGGATGGAGGAGCGGTTGGCTTTGTCGAAGGAGGCTTTGAAGATGTAGTTGAAGCCGAGTTTCGCGCAGGTGTCGCGGAGTTGTGCGCCGATGCGGACGCAGAGTTCGTAGGACTCGGCCTGGCACGGGCCGGCGATGAGGAGGAGTTTTTCGTTGGGGCCGACGGCGTGTCCGGCGATGGTGGTGGGGCGGGTCATGGGATTGGGAATTTCAGATTTCAGATTTCAAAGGTCAGAGGTCCGGCTGGGCTGCGATCGGCATTGTTGCAGGAAGCGGGCGAGGGCCTGGGCGTATTGGTGGGGGTGGGTTTGGTGGAGTCGGGTGTGTCCGCCGCCCCGGAAGATTTCGAGGTGCGCGGGGACGCGGGCGTGTTGTTGGGCGGCGTCGCGGAGGGCTTGGACCAGGGGCAGGGGGCAGAGGTCGTCGGCGTCGCCGTGGAGCAGGAGCAGGGGGCAGGCGAGTTGTCGGGCGTCGTCGGTGCGGTCGTAGCGGATGCCCGGGCCCAGGATCAGGCGGAGGATGCGCAGGGCCGGGGGGACGAAGAGGACGGGCGGGAGGCCGCGTCGTCGGAGGTGGCCGGCGAAGGGTTCCGCGAAGCGTCGGTATCCGCCGTAGACGATGAGGCCCGCGACAAGCGGGCGGATCGCGGGCTGGGCGACGGCGGCGAGGGCGGATTGTCCGCCCATGGAGGTGCCGAAGACGATCAGCGGGGTGGCGGGCGATTCTTCGTGGAGTTGGGTGATGAGGGCGGCGAGGTCGTCGGGTTCGCGGACGCCGACGGTGGAGCGTCTGGTTCGGGGGTTGGCGGAGCAATCGCCGTGTCCGGGCAGGTCGACGGTGACGATGCGGGAGGTGAGGGGCAGGAGCGGGGCGACGAGCGCGAGGGCCTGGTAGCGCGAGCCGGCGTGTCCGTGGGCGAAGAGGATGGTTGGGCCTTGCGGTTGGTGGCCGTCGAGTTGCCAGGCCTGGGTGTGGTTGTTGCGGGAGAGTGGGAGGGTGCGTTCCTGGCCGGTGGTGTGGAGGTCTTCGGGGCAGGTGGGCTCGCCGCGGCCCAGGCACCAGCCGAGGTTTTTGGCGGGCGGATGCAGCGCGACGTAGACGATGGCCGCGACGCCGAGGGCGACGATCAGCAGCAGCGCGAGCAGGAGAAGCGGCAGCAGGGCGAAGATGTCGGGCAGCGCAGCGATCACGGGCGGTACGATAGAGGCATGTCGGAAACGCCCTCGCCGATCCCGCACCGCGATGCACACCTGACGCCGGGCCGGTACGACGCGTCGCTGATGGAAGCGGCGTACGCGCAGGCGAAGAAGAGTTACGACGAAGGGGGCCTGCCGATCGGCTCGGTCTTGGCGGACGCGGCGG
The DNA here is from genome assembly GCA_964543215.1 of uncultured Phycisphaera sp. Classification (GTDB taxonomy): domain Bacteria; phylum Planctomycetota; class Phycisphaerae; order Phycisphaerales; family Phycisphaeraceae; genus CAZIXN01. The sequence goes on along the minus strand of CAZIXN010000050.1, from coordinate 11,120 downwards.
GGACGGTGCTGGCGGCGGGCCACAACCGGCGGGTGCAGGACGGCGATCCGACGGCGCACGCGGAGGTGGTGTGCATTCGGAACGCGGGGCGTCGGCGGGATTGGCCAGGGTTGACGCTTGTCTCGACGTTGAGCCCGTGCGTGATGTGTACGGGGACGAGTCTGCTGTTTCGCATCGGGCGGGTGGTGATCGGCGAGCACGAGAACTTCCGCGGGGCCGAGTCGCTGTTCGAGATCGCGGGGGTGGAGCTGATCAACCTGCGGCACCGCGGGTGCGAGGCGTTGATGCGGCGGTTCATTGCAGAACACCCCGAGCTCTGGCACGAGGATATCGGGCTTTGAGCGGTGCGTCGTCGAGCGATGCGAAGCGCACCGTGCTGGTGACCGGTTCGTCGGGGCACGTGGGCCGAACGGTGGTGCACGGCCTACGGGCGGCGGGCCACGCGGTTCACGGGCTGGATCGACAGCCGCACGGCGAACTCGCCCAAGAGACGATCGGCGACATCGCCGAGGCGGGGGTGTGGGACGCGGCGTTCACACACGATGCGGGCGCGAAGATCGACACGCTGATCCACCTGGCGGCCCACCCGTATCACGCGTCGGATTTTCTCGCGGATCTGCTCGAGCCCAACGTGGTGGGGATGTATCAGGCGTTTGAAGCGGCGGCTCGGCACGGCGTGTCGCGGATGGTGTTCGCGAGCACGGTGCAGGTGGTTTCGGGGCGGGGCGGATCGGGCGGCGAGGCGTTGCCGATCTCGACGGAGCTGCACCGGCCGACGAACATGTACGCGGTGACCAAGTGCATGGCCGAGTTGATGGGGCGTTTTTATGCGGGCAAACGGATCGGCTCGGTGATGGCTGCGCGGATCGGTTGGTTCGTGCGCGACCGGGGCGACCGCGACGCGATCGTCGCTCGGCCGGTGGAGCAACGGGCGATGTTCGTGAGCCACCGCGACCTGTCACGGTTTTTTGTGGCGACGGTCCAAGCGGAACACACGGGCTACGGCTCGTACTGGTGCATGAGCGCTGATGGCGTGTCGGAAGTGGATGCGGAAACGGCGTCGGCCGGTCGGTTCGATCTGGAGGCCGGGCGACGCGACTTGCATTATTGGCCGCAAGACAAATTTCCTGCGGGCATCGACGGGTCGGTGTCTTCACCGAAGGCGGAGGTGTTGACATGAGGGAGCATCCGGTGAATCGAGCGTCTTACGTTGCGGCCCGCGGCGTGTTGCCGGTGTTGCTGCTGGTGTGGGTGCAGGGGCTGGTGGCTTGTTCCGCGTTGATGAATCGAACCATGACACAAAACGAAGCTGACTCGGACCCCACCGCCGCCGCGCGGGCTGATGCTGGGGCGTGGTTGAGCAACCCGCTGGGGATGGTGGACGCGGCGTACGTCGTGGCGGGTCGCGAAGCGTGGGAGGGCGGGGCGTTCGAGCGGACGCGGCTGGACGAGCGCGGGTTCCTGGTGCTTGATGCGCCCGAGACGGCGTATCCACTGACGGGTTCGTGGATGTCGCCGATCGTGCGGGCCGGCGAAGCGGGTGGGGCGGGGTTGCCGGGCGGCATCACGGAGGTGGTGCCGTCGTTCAATCTGGATGCGCCGGCGGAGACAGGCGTGCGGGTGAGCGTGCGCGTGTGGCGGGGCACGGGCGAGACGATCGCGGATGACGATGCGCTGGCGACGAATGGCGGAAACGTGTGGGTGTCGGGTTGGTCGCCGTGGCTGGATCTGGACGGTTGGGGCCAGACGCGGGGCACGGGGCGCGACACGGTGACGGAGTTCGTCGGGGGGCGCGTCGCGGTGGATTGGGTTGATTTGAATCCTGCAACGCCGGCGGATGCGTATCAGGTGCGGCTTGAGCTGGTGAGTTTCGACACGACGCACGAAGGCGCGGCCGCGACGCCGGCGGTGCGTTTGCTGCAGGTGGTGGCGTCGTCGCCGTTGTCAGGGGATCGGCTTGCGGCGGATGATTCGCGGCGGCCGGTGACGTTGTCGCAGGTGCGGCCGATCGATCATGCGGTGCCGTATTTCCGCCAGGCGGCCAACGGGCCGGCGCTGGGGCCGCGGACGTGTTCGCCGACATGCACGTCGATGGTGCTTGCGTTCCACGGCCACGAGGTTGATCCGCGCTTGGTGTCCGAAGCGATCTACGACCGGCGATATCTGCTGTTCGGCAATTGGCCGCGGGCCGCGGCGTACGCCTCGACGCTGGGGCATCACGCGACCATCGCACGGTTTCGCACGTGGCGGGATCTGGAGCGGACGCTGCACGAAGGCGTGCCGGTGATCGCGTCGATCCGTTTCGAGGAAGGCACGTTCCCGTCCAACCGGATGCGGCGGACCAACGGCCACCTGATCGTGATCCGCGGGCTGGACGAGCACGGAGATGCGATCGTGAACGACCCCGCGTTCGATGATGGCTCGGGCGAGCGGGTGATCCTCAAAGCCGAAGAACTCGCGCGGGCCTGGCTGGGCACGGGCGGGATCGGGTACGTCATTCGGCCGGCGTCGCGGTGACGGAAGGCCCGCCGCCGGGGCTTGGACAGATTCGGTTTCAGCCGGCATCCCGCCGGGCTTGTGACGTTTCCCAAACCGACCAGATCGCGTCGCCGATCAGCTTGTAGTGGCCGGGATCGCCGGCAATCTCCTCGTCAAACCATCGAACAAACTCTTCGTACACAACACGCGAGGCGTCTTCGACACCGTGACACGCTTTGAGTCGTGGGAGAATCGTGCCCGCCTCCGCGTCGTACTCGTCCGTGTTGCCTTCAAAGCCGATGCCGATCGGATCGAATTCAAACAAAATGGCCGAGACCCGATCGAACAGCTCGCCGTATTCGCGGCTAGCACGTTGCGACGTCGAAGGATTCGAGGATGCTTCATCCATGGGCGGTCTCCTGGTGGAAGACGGTGACCAGAGCGGCTTGGCGGCGTGCGGCATCCCAGGACCACACCGCCGACCATGTGGTCTGGCCCATCAAGTCTAAATCCACGACCACGGAAGGCAAAGGACGCGATTTTGTCCGCTCCCGCACACGCACGGGGCGTTCCGAAGCCAGGACCACCTGCCAGACCGCCACGGAGCGCTCGTCGCAGCGGAGGAGCGCGTGCGGTGTGACCCGATAGCGACCCTCCCGGATAGCCGCCAGGATGTGGTCCGTCGTCCGCGCCATGGGGATGACGATAAGCTGTCGCCGATGCCTGATACCGCTGCGGTCATTGCGACGCCGATCCGGGATTCGGTGGGGTCGCCGCGTCGGTTCCGCCTGTCGGCGGGCTGGGTTGGCGGGGCGATGCTGGCGGTGGTGGTGTTGCCGTGCGTGTTGTCGCTGCCGTGGACGATCGGGGCGTTCGACACGCAGCATCTGGGTGAAGCGGCGGCCGAGGGTTCCGAGGCCGCGAACGGCGGGGGGGCGTACGCGTCGCCGAGATGGTCGCAGCCGATGGGCACCGATGCGCTGGGGCGGTCGCTGCTGGCGCGGTGCCTGCTGGGCGGGGCGTTGTCGCTGGCGATCGGGGTGGCGGCGGCGGGGATCGCTTTGTGTATCGGGGTGACGTGGGGCGCGCTGGCGGGGTACTTCGGCGGGCGGATCGATGCGACGATGATGCGGTTTGTGGATGTGGTGTACGGCCTGCCGTACATCCTGATGGTGGTCCTGCTGGATCTGGCGCTGTCGCCGGTGTTCGCGTGGGTGTTCGAGCAATTCTTTTCGGAGGCGACGGCGGCGCAGACGGCGGATGTGGTGACGCTGCTGGTGGCGATCGGCGGGGTGTCGTGGCTGACGATGGCGCGGGTGATCCGTGGGCAGGTGCTGAGCTTGCGGGCCCAGCCGTTCATCGAAGCGACAGCGGCGATGGGGATGCGGACGCCGCGGGTGATCCTGCGGCATCTTCTGCCGAACCTGATGGGGCCGATCATTGTGTACGCGACGCTGGCCGTGCCGCAGGCGATTCTGCAGGAGAGCTTCCTGAGCTTCCTGGGCATCGGGGTGCGACCGCCGCTGCCGAGTTGGGGGAACCTCGCGGCCGAGGGCGTGCAGGAGTTGCCGGCGATCGCGGTGCCGGGGCTTGCGCTGTATTGGTGGCTGCTGGTGTGGCCGTGCGTGCTGCTGGGGGTGACGCTGCTGGGCTTGAACTTCGTGGGCGATGCGCTGCGCGAGCGGTTTGATCCGCGGAGCCGGTCGTGACGCGTGGCTCGTGATGCGAGCCATTAAACTCCCGCCATGCCCAATCGCTTCGGACTCAAGGACCTTCTGGTTGTCGTGCTGCTGCTGGCGGTGCTCGTGAGTGTGTGGTTGGCGATGAAGCAGTTCGATCGCCAGTGGGACCGCATGTCCGCCCTTGAGACGCAGGCGCAGCAACTGGTGGCCGAGCAGTCGGCGACACGGCGTGCGGTGAGCGAATTGCTGGAACTCGTCGAGAGCGGCGCGGTGTCGGCCGGCGCAGCCCAGGGCACGCCAACGCAGGTGGCAGACGATCCGTTGAGTGGTCACGACCCGCACGCCCGGCTGGAAGCGGCGCGGGCCGATCCCCAGTTCGCCGAGGGCGACCGGGTGATCGACGCGTTCGCTACGAAGGTCGGGCGGATCACGCCGTTGGTGACAGTGGACGCCTACGGCCGGGCGATCCAGGATTACGTGCTCGAAGCGCTGCTGACGACGGACCCGCAGACGCTGGAGACGGTCCCGCTGCTGGCGCGGTCGTGGACGATCCAAGACAACAGCGAGGCCTGGCAGCGCTACGTCGATGCCCAGACCGCCCGGCCGCTGACCCAAGAGGAGGTGCGTGCCGAACCGGGTTTCCCGAACGACGGCGACGCGGCCGCGCAGGCGGCGTACGTCAAAGAGCGTCTGGCGGAAGGTCGGCGTGAAGCGGACATTGTGAGCGATCCCGCAGCCCCGCCGGCGAGCTGGATCACGTTCGTGCTGCGGCGGGGGCCGGTGTTTTCGGATGGCGTGCCGATCACGGCCGAGGACGTGAAGTTCAGCTTCGACCTGCTGATGAACCCGGCGATCAACGCGCCGTCGGTGCGTCAGTTCTACGACAACCTCAAGCGTTGCGAAGTGATCGACGAGCGGACGGTGCGTTTTGCGATCAAGCGGCCGCACTACGAGGCGCTGGGGCACGCGGGGGGTCGCGCGGTGTTGCCGAAGCATTTCTACGAGAAGTTCACGCCCGAGGAGATCAACCAGAACGTCGGGTTGCTGCTGGGTTCCGGGCCGTACCGCATGCCTGACCCCGAGAGTTGGCGGCCCGGCCAGCCGTTGGAGCTGGTGAAGAACGAGCGGTATTGGGGCGTGAAGCCGGCACCGAGCAAGGTGGTGTTCCGCGAGATCAGCAACGATCCTGCGCGGCTGACCGCGTTCCGCAACGGCGAGGTCGACGTGTTCGCGGCGCAGCCCGAGCAGTACGAAGAGCTGCTCAAGGACGCCGAGTTGATGTCGCGCAGCCAGGCGTACGCGTACGACACCGTGCCCACGGGCTACAACTTCATCGCGTGGAATCAGCGGCGGCAGGGGCAGCCCACGCGCTTCGCCGACAAGCGGGTGCGGCAGGCGATGACGTTTCTGACGCCTCGCGAGGCCTTGGCGCGGGACGTGTATCTGGGGTACGCCAAGCCGGCGGCCGGGCCGTTCGCGCCGGGTTCGCCGCAGTTCGATCCGTCGATCGTTGCCCGGCCGTTCGACGTGGCGAAGGGGCAGTCGCTGCTCAAGGAGGCGGGTTGGGAAGACCGCGATGGCGACGGCGTGCTGGACCATCCGCAGTTTGGTGAGTTTCGTTTGAAGCTGACGTATCCGTCGGGCAGTGAGTTGGTGGATCGGATCGTGCTGTATCTCAAGGATGCGTACGCCCGGGCGGGGATTGTGCTCGAGCCGGACCCGCTGGAGTTTTCGATTCTGATCGAACGTCTGGACGACCAGAACTTCGATGCGATCACGCTGGGGTGGGGCGGGGGCGCGGTGGAGCGTGATTTGCGGCAGACGTTTCACTCGGTGCAGGCGGTCAAGGGTGGTGACAACTTCATGTCGTACGTGAATCCCGAGCTGGACCGGATCATTGATGAAGCGCGGATGACGCTGGACGAGGAGAAGCGGATGGAGCTGTGGCGGGCGGCCCACCGGATCCTTTTCGACGATCAGCCTTACACATTTTTGTTCAACCGGCAGACGCTGCGGTTTCTCGATGGCCGGTTCCGCAACGTGGAGCTGGTGACCGCGGGACTGAACGAGCGGACGGAGTGGTTCGTGCCGATGGCCTTGCAGCGGTGGGCGGATTGAGCGGGCCGCGATGCTGACGTACGTCATCCGCCGATTGCTGTTGATGGTTCCGACGATGCTGGGCATCACGGCGGTGGTGTTTTTCGTGATGGCGTTGTCGCCGGGCGGGGTGGCGGGTCCGCTGATGAGCGGCGACGGCGAGATGGAGAGCCAGCAGGCACAGGTGCTGCGCAAGTACTACGACGCGCGGTACGGGCTGGACCAGCCGTTGGTGGTGCAGTACGGCCGGTGGCTGAACCAGATCTCGCCGATCGGCTGGGATCAGGAACTCGACGCGCGGGGCCTGCCGCAGTACACAGGCTTCGGGCTCAAGTGGCCGGACCTGGGGGAGAGTTTTTCGATGGGTCGTCCGGTGTTGGATCTTTATGCCGAGGCGTTGCCGGTGACGCTGCTGCTGAACGTGATCACGGTGCCGATCGTGTGGGTGGTGGCGATCGTGACCGGCGTATACAGCGCGCGGTTCCGGGGCAAGGGTTTCGACGTGGTGACCGGGACGAGTCTGCTGGCGCTGTGGTCGGTGCCGGTGATCTGGTCGGGGGTGCTGCTGATCGGGTTTTTTGCGAACCGTCAGTACCCGGCTCTGTGGTGGTTCCCCACGGGCGGGCTGAACTCGACGCTGGCGGCGGAGATGGCGTTTCTGCCGAGCTTCGGGGACGACGGGGTGTTTCTGCGTGGGTGGCTGCTGGACCGGGCGTGGCACCTGGTGTTGCCGGTGATCTGTCTGGTGTACGGCTCGTTCGCGGTGCTCAGCAAGCTGATGCGGGCGTCGGTGCTGGAGACGATTTCGGCGGAATACGTGCGGACCGCACGGGCCAAGGGGCTGCCGGGCAATCGCGTGCTGTGGGGCCACGCGTTTCGCAACGCGCTGCTGCCGCTGATCACGGTGGCGGCGGGGATCATCCCCGGATTGCTGGGCGGGTCGCTGATTGTCGAGAAGATTTTCTCGATCCCCGGGATGGGGCTGCTCACGCTCGATGCGATTTACGCGCGCGATCGGGACCTTGTGTTGGCGGGGGCGCTGATCAGCGGGATCATCACGCTGGTGTGCATTCTGATTGCGGACCTGTGTTACGCCATCGCCGACCCGCGGGTGAGCTATGACTGAGTCCACCGGCCGCAGCCAAACCGTTGGGCACGACGCCGGATTGGTCGGCCCCGCCGAGCACCGCGCGCTGCTTGAGGCGCCGGTTCGTCGGCCGCGGTCGTATCTGGCTGGGGTGACGGTGCGGACGTTCGGGCGGATCGGCGCGACGCTGGGCGGATTGTGGCTGGCGGTGGTCGCGGCGTTCGCGGTGTTCGCGCCGCTGATCGCGAGCAGCTTTCCGCTGGTGATGAAGTCGGCGACGGGTGAGGTGTCCAGTCCGTGGCTGGAGCATCTCAAGCCGATGGACGTGGCGTTGCCGGTGCTGACGGGGCTTGCGTTGCTGCTGGTGTTTGGTTTCCGGCGGGTGGGCGTGATGAAGAAGTGGCTGGTGTTTGGGGTGGTGGGCGGGTCGACGATCGGCGGGTGTTACGCGTTGGTGTCGCCGCCGGCGTTGTCGACGTTCGATCGGTATCGCGTCGGGGTGGCCGAGGGCGAGATTTTGTGGGCGGTCCACACGCCGATCCGTTTCTCGCCCAGCGACCGGATGCGGGACCGGCCCAGTTCGCAGCCGTTGCCGCCGTCGGGCACGCACTGGCTGGGCACGACGCGCAACAACGCCGACCTGGCGTCGCGGATGATCCACGCCTGCCGGATCGCGCTGGCGGTGGGATTCATTGCGACCGGCATCGCGGTGGTGATCGGCGTGGCGGTGGGAGGGCTGATGGGCTACTTCTCGCGCACGGTGGACCTGCTGGGCATGCGGCTGGTGGAGATCTTCGAGGCGATCCCGCAGCTCTACCTGCTTCTGACATTCGTGGCGTTTTTTCCGCGGAATCAGTACACGCTGTACTTCATCATGGTGATCATCGGGCTGGTGAGCTGGACGGGGTATGCGCGGTTCACGCGGGCGGAGTTTCTCAAGCTGCGTGAGCAGGACTTCGTGATCGCCACCAAGGCGCTGGGGCTTCCGCTGCGTTCGACGCTGTTCAAGCACATGCTGCCCAACGGTGTTGCCCCGGTTCTGGTGACGGCGAGCTTCGGGATCGCGTCGGCGATTTTGGCCGAGGCGTTCCTGAGCTTCATCGGGCTGGGCCTGGTGGACGAGCCGTCGTGGGGGCAACTGCTCAGCCAGGCGGTGGGCGGCGGGGGGGTGTTCGTGTGGTGGATCGCGGTGTTCCCGGGGTTGGCGATATTTCTCACGGTGTTCGCGTACAACCTGATCGGCGAATCGTTGCGCGACGCGATCGACCCGCACACGCAGAAAGCGAGCCAGGCATGAACTCACCCACCCCCGAGCAGGCCCACGCCACCGCCACGAGGCCCGCAAGCACCCCGGACACCGACGCGCAGCCGCTGCTGCGCATCGAGCATTTGCGGGTGAGCTTCGCCTCGCCGGGCGGGGGTCGGCGGGTGCAGGCGGCGGACGGCGTGTCGCTGACGGTGTTCCCGAAGCAGACGGTGGCGGTGGTCGGCGAGTCGGGGTCGGGCAAGTCGGTGTCGGCGTTGTCGTGTCTGCAATTGATCCCCACGCCGCCGGGAAGGCACGACGGGGGGAAGATTCTGTGGCGGGATTCACTGGCCGGTGAACCGGCCAGTACGAAGGACGCGTACGTGGATCTGACGCGGTTCAACGAGAAGCAGATGCGGCGGATCCGCGGCAATCAGATCGCGATGATTTTTCAGGAGCCGATGACCTCGCTGAACCCGGTGTACACCATCGGCGACCAGATCCGCGAGGCGATCATGCTGCACCGGGATGTGACGCACGATCAGGCGACCGACATCGCGGCGTCGGCCCTTAAGGACGTGGGCATCGCCGACCCGCTGTCTCGGCTGAAGTCGTATCCACACCAGGCGTCGGGCGGGATGCGGCAGCGGTTCATGATCGCGATGGCGCTGGCGTGTCAGCCGCGGCTGCTGTTGGCGGATGAGCCGACGACCGCGCTGGACGTGACGATCCAGGCGCAGATTCTCGAGCTGCTCCGGCATCTGCAGCGTGAGAAGGGCATGGCGGTGATGCTGATCACGCACGACCTGGGCGTGGTGGCGGAGAACGCGGATGTGGTGGCGGTGATGTTTGCCGGCCGGGTGGTCGAAGTGGCGGATGTGCATGCGTTGTTCGCCGACCCGTTGCACCCGTACACGCGGGGGTTGCTCGCGTCGATGCCGGTGCTGGGTCGGAAGCAGGGCCGGCTGCCGGGCGTGATGGACGGCGCGACGATCCCGGAGGATTTGCCGGATGGCTTCACGGTTAAACCGCACGACCCGACGCTCAACCCGCCGGGCGGGTACGGCGGGCCGAACGCGAAGCTGCACGAGGTCCGGCAGAACCATTGGCTGCTTTGCGAGCGAGCGGGCGATTCGGCCGAGTCGCTCGGGGCGGTTCCGGTTCTGTCGGCGATGCGGTAGGCCGATCCGTCCGAAGTCGCGGGTGCAATTACCGGACCAAACCGGGCCCGAACCAAAAATTCTCAAGTTTACGGGTTGTGAACGTGTTTCCTGCGTGCTACAGTGCCGGGTCCCGATCAGGGCGTAGCCTTGCGCGGGATGGCCTCTCGTGGCACAAAACCCGTGTTTTTCGGCGGTTACGACGGATTCCCCTTCATCGGGACACGTCGCGGCGGCTGGGGCAACGGGCCGTACACAGTAGAGAGTCCGTCACAATTCAGGCGTCTTTCTTGCGGCGAGAATGACGTACAGACCCCAGCGGCACCCGGCAACCCCCTCCACCCCACCCCCGGAATTCCACGCAATTCCCGGCACCCCAGGTAGGACGGTCGGCATTTTGGGCACGAAGCGGACGGCACCTTTACCCCCACGACAGCGGCACACCCGCCCAGCGATATTCGAGCGTCAAGGCGACGCTTTCACACCTATGGACAGGCGAGGCAGGGTTTTACCAATCTGACGTTCCGGCCGGCCCGGCCGCGGCTCGATCCCGCGGCTCGGAGGACTCGGCGGTGTTGCCGACGCGATGCGTATCGCGGCGGGCGGCATCGACGCCGGCTCCAAGCTTGCCGCCCAAAGGGCGATCACGTCGCCTTGCGGTAACGACCCCGCCAACTCAGCCACCCGCCCCACACGACCCCTTCATCGACGAACCCGCCGACCACCCGGACGCCACGAACCACCCGCCCGGAAACCCGGCAACCTCCAGAGGACACCATGACGGCCACCTCCATCCGACCCCACGAAATCCGCAACTACAGCAAGCGCGGCGACGCCCTGCCCATCCCCCACCTCACCAAGGTGCAGCAGGCCGCTTACGAACGCTTCCTCCAGCACGACAAGCCGTTCGACGGCCGCAACCCCGAGCTGGGTCTGGAGATGCTCCTGCGTGAGGTCTTCCCGATCGTCTCCTACGACGAAACGATCACGATCGAGTACCTCTATTACAAGCTCGACGAGCCGCGCTACACGCCCCAGGAATGCAAGGAACTCCGCCTGACCTACGGCATGCCGTTCCGCGTGGGCGTCCAGCTCAAGCGCGTCGACAACCCCAACGTCTACGAAGAAGAGATCTACCTCGGCGAACTGCCCATCCTCATGGGCGGCGGCGAGTTCATCATCAACGGGGCCGAGCGCGTCATCGTCAACCAGCTGCACCGCTCGCCGGGCGTGGACTTCTCCATCGCCTCCAGCGAGGGCGACCGGCCGCTGCACTCGGCCCGCATCATCCCCGAACGCGGCTCTTGGATCGAACTCGAGGTGTCCAAGAAGGACGTCCTCCAGATGCGCATCGACCAGTCCACCAAGAT